>JAISZA010000169.1 GCA_031269535.1 Tannerellaceae bacterium | reverse complement strand
GGAGGGATGATAACAGGATAGTGGAGATAGTTTGCTGCATGAGTCTGCTGCACTCTTATTAAATCCCCAAGCCTGGAATAATAAAGATCGACATATTTCGCACAGTCTGTTACCTTGATAACGTAGATATGCCCCATGCTCATGCGTTCCAGTAGATTTACGTGCTGTACCTTCCAGTCGGCATAGTTGCTGTTTGATAAAGCTTCCGGTATGCTGTAACTGAGTTGTTCGAAAGCGTATTCCGTCAATGAGAGGAGCCATTCGCCACTTTCATCAAACCAGGCGTTGGCAGGAGCAGACAGCAGCGTGAACGTTGCTACATAATAGTTCCCTTCCATATCCCAGGCAACGTCTTCAGCGTTGGGATATCGATCTTCAAAAGCGTATAATACCTGTATGCCGGGTTTAATTCCCGGTGGGCAGGGAACATCTTCGGGTGAAGTCGGAGACGTGCAATCCGACAAACAAGCCGGAGTTAAGCTGACTATGCTAAAAATCAGTGCTTTGGCGATTCTTGAGTTCATAGTATTTTATATATTAATTAATAGGGATGCACCCATCTCTATTAATATAACAAATAGGGGAAAGCAAATGTTTAACGTAAGGGCAATATTCTTTCATCCGGTCTTTCTCATGGTTCATACAGGGGATGTACCACCGAATAGACACCTGGGCATGGGAAAAGATTGACACAATCTCCCTCCCGGATCATTTTTATATGAGCCGAAAACTTAGTTGGCGTTAAATACGAGCTATGCTGTTATTCCCTTTTCCGTATGTAGGTATGGAAAGTATAAGCATAGGTATGTCTTTCATCCGTAGGATGGTAGTCGTGTTCGATCTCCTCCCACTCGTCGAAATTGATTTCCGGAAAGAAGATGTCTGCATCTTCAAAGACGTGGTGTACGCGGGTCAGATAGAGTTTGTCGGCAATATCGAGTGCACTTTTATAGACCATAGCGCCGCCTATCATAAAGATTTCGTCTTCTTTTTCACAGAGTTCGAGCGCATCCTGCATGGAGTTGCATACAAAGACATCGACAAAGCTTTCGGGAGGCAGGGTTGTTAATACGACATTTTTCCGGTCAGGCAAAGCGCCTTTGGGTAAAGACTCGAATGTCCGGCGTCCCATGACGACTGCATGACCTGTCGTTGCGCCTTTAAAACGTTGCATGTCAAAAGGTAAATTCCATAGTAACTGCTGTTTCTTCCCGATTGCATTTTTCTCATCGACAGCTGTGATAATCGAAATAATACTCATATTTTTATCATTTAAAATATAAAAAATAAAATAAGAAAGTTATACCGCCACATTCCCTTTTATATGCGGATGCGGCTCGTAGCCAACCAGATGAAAGTCTTCATAATGAAAATCGAAGATACTTTTCACCGCCGGGTTTATTTCCATGACAGGAAGTTTTCCCGGCTCACGGGTCAGCTGAAGATTTACTTGTTCCAGGTGGTTGCTATAGATATGGGCATCTCCCAGGGTATGAATAAAATCACCGGGGCGAAGGCCGCTTACCTGTGCCATCATCTGCAGCAACAAAGCGTAAGAAGCTATGTTGAAGGGAACTCCCAGAAATACGTCGGCGCTACGCTGGTACATTTGCAGGCTCAGGCGTCCGTTGGCTACATAAAACTGGAAGAAGGCATGGCAGGGAGGCAGCTTCATATTCTCTAAGTCGCCCACGTTCCATGCACTGACAATCATACGTCTCGAATCGGGGGAATGCCTGATCTGCTCTGCTACCTGACTGATTTGGTCGATCGAGCCGCCTTTATAGTCGGGCCACGAGCGCCACTGATAGCCGTAAATATGCCCCAAATCGCCTTCGGCATCCGCCCATTCGTTCCATATCCGTACCCCGTGTTCCTGCAGGTATTTCACGTGGGTATCTCCCCGCAGAAACCACAGTAATTCATATATGATAGATTTCAGATGCAGTTTCTTGGTCGTCAGCAAAGGGAAGCCTTCTTCCAGGTCGAACCGCATCTGATGTCCGAAAATACTTCGTGTCCCTGTCCCTGTCCGGTCTTCTTTCCTGACTCCTTCCGACAGTATCCGCTCAAGCAATTGTATATATTGTTTCATATTCAAAATTTCCGACAAGAGGCAAAGATACAAAAAAACACAATTACCGGGCACAGCCCTTCATAAAGTGGGTGCTTATTTAAGCGCCGGAAAGAGGTACTTCCATATCAGGTTGAGCTCGCTCTGCATGTCCGAGATATTGGCAGTAGTGACGATGACAGCGTCTTTTTCGGGCAGGATGAGGATATATTGTCCGTTTGCGCCGTCCGCGCGGAAGGAATTATGGCGACTGCGCCACATCTGATAGCCGTAGCCTTGCAGCCAGTCGATTTCTTTGGTCTTCCGGTTGATCTGTTCCGGCCGGCGCCCTGCCGGGAGGGAAGCGATGTGCGAGGCGGTTGCTTCGTCGAACCAGGCCTCAGGGAGGAGTTGCCTGTCGTTCCATTTCCCTTTCTGCAGGATGAAGAGGCCCATCTTTGCCAGGTCTTCCGTCTTGAGGTACAGGCCCCAACCACCGGTATTGATACCCTGTGGGCTTTCGTCCCAGACGGCTCCTGTAATTCCCAGGGGGCGGAACAGGCGGGGATAGAGGTAATCGATCAGCTTCTCGCCCGTCACGTTCTGTATAATGGCCGACAACATATAGGTACCCAGGCTGTTGTAAACGAAGAAAGTGCCTGGTTCATGTACGAAGGGGGCAGCCAGGAAATACTGTGCCCAATCCGCGTCTGCCATGTTGCGGATATTGCCCGGCTCTACATCGTGGCCCGACGACATAGTCAGCAGATGCCGCACTTCCAGGGCCTTGAGGTTATCGCTTACTTCGGCAGGCAGCTTATCGGGGAAGAAAGAGACGACCTTATCCGTCACTTTCAGCTTCCCTTCCGCTACGGCAAACCCGACGGCGGTAGCCGTAAAGGTCTTGCTTACCGAATGGAGGGCATGGGGCTTATCGGCAGCCTGATCGCCCAGCCAGTTTTCCGAGACGACCTTGCCATGGCGCACGATCATCAGGCTGTGCAAATCCTGCCCGGCTTTCTTCACAGCTTCGAGGTATTGGGGGATGGCTTTCTCATTTACCTTCCCGTCGGCGAAGGTCGTGCGCGGGAGGGCTTTCAGCAGTTCGTTGTAATTGATCAGTTCGATGCCTTTTTCTTTTATCGCCTGCTTTACCTTTTCGCTGGTGAATAAATCCACTACCCCCTGGCGGTCTGTGGCTACATCTTCGTATCCTACGTGGCCTACCGTCTGCATCTCGTCGTTATTGTATGCCGGATGGTCGAGGAACATATAGGTCTTTCCCGGTTCCAGTTTATTCAACAGGCTGAGGAAGGAGGCCTCTTTCTCTGCCGGTGTCTTCTTCGGCCCGTTGTAGCCGACATAGGTAAAATCGTATTCTTTGATAGCAAGGGTATTATCTACGACAGGGATATCGTATTCGGTTCCCAGGCGTCTGGCCAGGGCGACGATATCTTTATCGAAACCGGTAGAAAACATATGTCCGGAGATATGGGTGATTTGCGGTACGTTTTTCAGCGCCAGTTCAATCTGTGCGCGAAACTCTTTTTCTACCTCCGCCGGTTCCCATTTCACTTCCGCCAGCGATTGTCCCGGATAGGCTGCATGGGGTGATATCATCGGATAAAAATAACCATTCTTGTCGGTCAGGCTGGGGCATTGGGTGAGTGGGCGCCATTTTATATTTTCCCATTCGCTGGTAATGACCAGGTGCAAGCCGACATCCAGCCCCGGATTCTCGCGCAGCAGTTTCACGGCTTCGGGAAACCAGGGAGTGACAACCATCAGCTCCACCGAAGTCTGTACGCCGTTTGTATAACATTCAACCGAAGCCATATTGGCGGAATGAAAAGACCCCATATCGTCCGACCGGATAATCAGCCGGATATTCCCCTGCTGGGCAGAGAGAGGCAAACTTGCGGCGCAAAGCACGAGGCCGGCAAGGATTGTTCTTACATACGTTGTTTTCATGATATTAATTGATATTAGATTAATGATGTAATCCTGAAAGTCTTATTGCAGGCTGCCGGTCAGTACGAGTGTCTGGGCGCTGGGGTCGGCGCTCTGGCTCAGGCTCATTTCCAGGCGGTCTCCCTCAAAGCGGCAGACATACGTCTCCTCCTGATAATCTTCTATATAAAGCAGACGGAGGCGCAGCTCGTCATCCGCTGTCCAGCTACTGTATCCCGCCACGGCGAAGGGGGCTAAGCCTTCGGGATTCCTCCGCGGGATAAGGAAGTATGGGCTGAGTTTCTCCGTCTCTCCGTAGCGCCAGGCGTCCGGGCCGAAAGCGAAGGCCTGGGCTCCCTCCCTGCTGTCCAGCCTCAGTTGGCAACCGCCTTCTGCATCGAATGTGAAAGAGACGTTCTCTATCTGCCTGTCGTTCGCCTCTATTGCATACATGCGGACGGTCGATTTCGCTATCTCCAGCTCTTCGGCCGTGCGGAAAGGGTCGGGAATAGCAAGCGCACTCAGATTGGCTATCAGCTGTTCCCTGTCTTCTTCTTCGACGGTATAGGGCCGGTCGGTCATCATCGGCAGCAGATGGTCGGACACCAGGCGCAGGATCTGTTGGGTATCCTGCGTATTTTCGGTGATCACCACGACCGCATCCTGTTCCGGCATGATGATGATAAACTGCCCGTTAGCTCCATCGGCGCGGTAGGCATTATGGGTGCAGCGCCATATCTGGTAGCCATATCCCTGCACCCAGTTGTTGTGTAATTCTTCTTCCAGTGTCAGGCTGTCGCGCTGGTATATCTGTAGCGACGAGGCTTCTTTTATCCAGGCTTCGGAGAGCAGCTGGCGCCCGTTCCAGCGTCCTTCCTGCAGGTAAAACTGTCCCAGCCGTGCCATATCCTCCGTCCGTATGCGCATGCCCCAGCCTCCCATGGTGATTCCCTGCGCGTCGGCCTCCCATAGGATACCGGTGATATGCAGCGGGTCGAAAAGGCGGGGTTTGAGATAGTCGAACGTCGTCTGCCCGCTTACCTTCTGAATGATGGCCGACAGCATATGCGAGGCGAAGGAGCTGTAGAGGAAGACAGTGCCCGGACGGTGTACGATAGGCGTTGCCAGGAATCGTTTCACCCAGTCTCCGTCGGACAAGGCGAAGCTGGGAGCCGGTTCCTGCCCCACGCTCATGGTCAGCAGGTGTCTGATGCTCAGTTCGGCCAGGTAGGGCGATGGGTCCTCCGGCAGCTCGTCGGGGAAGAAAGAGATCACCTTGTCGTTTACACTCAGCAGTTTCTCATCGACGGCAAAACCAATGGCCGTAGAGGTGAACGTCTTGCTCACCGAGTGCATAATATGTCTGTAATCAGGCTTGTAAGGATACCACCATCCTTCGGTAACCACTTTGCCATGGCGCAGAATCATCAGGCTGTGCATATCAATCCTTCGGGTCTGCACTTCTTCAAGGAAGCGCAGAATCCCTTCCGTCCGCATCCCTTCTTTCTCGGGCGAACTTCGCTGAAACACATCATTACTGTTATCCTGCCTGGGCATACACGATAGCAACCCGGATACAATCAATCCCAGGGCTGCCAGACGGAACATGCTTTTTTTCATAATCTATTCAAATTGTTTCCCACAAAGATAATTCATTTTGCAAGATAATCATTACGACTTCCGGCATTTTAACCGGATCAAACACATTCCTCATGCACAGGCAAATCCTGTTTTTTAGGGGGTTGAAAAAGAATTTTCTCTATCTTTGCAAAAAACATGGAAAATCATGGGAGTACCCGTAAATTACCTTATGCTTTTACTGAGGAGGGATTAGTTTGCTTTCAGGAAAATGAATGGAATAAGTTGAAACAATATAAGTTATGGTTAATCAGATTTTAGTTTTTTTGAAAGAGCTGGAACAGAACAACAACCGTGTCTGGTTTCAGGATAACAAGGCGCGTTATGAGGTCTTGAGGAAGGCTCATACAGAGATCGTACAGCAATTGATAAACCGCATTTCTCTTTTTGATGCGGAGATAGCCGGATTAGAGGCCAAAGACTGCTTGTTCCGTATTTACCGGGATATCCGTTTTTCACCCAATAAACTACCTTATAAAACACATTTCGGCGCCTATATCGCAGCACAGGGAGGGAGAAACAGCGAGCGCAGCGGATATTACCTCCATATCGAGCCGGGCAACTGCCTCTTATCCGGAGGTCTGTGGATGCCGCAGCCGAAATTGCTGAAAAGGGTGCGGCAGGATATCTACGATCATATCGACGAGTTTGTCTCCATCCTGGAAGCGCCTTCTTTTAAAGCTGTCTTTTCCGAATTGGATGGTGAAACCCTGAAGCGCGTACCGGCTGGCTTCCCCCCGGATTTTGAATATGGAGAAATCCTCCGCCACAAAGACTTCTGCGTGAGTCATATCAAGCCCGATAGTTTCTTCTCTGAAAAAAACTGGATGGACCGGGCTGTCGCCTGTTTCGAAAAACTACTCCCCTTCAATCGATTCCTCAATTATACGGTGGATGAATATACGGGAAAAGGAAACAACAGCTCCCCACACCCGCAGCAGAATTGAAACGTTTCCCCGGTGAAGCGCACACGCATCCTCACTGACGAAGCGGATGCTCTTTGAGAAAGTGGCTGATATACCTCAATAGTTCAATGAATGAAGAGGGGAAGCGGTTGTCGTCGCTGTTGCGTATCGAGATATACTTCTCTTTCCCTTCCGTATGGAAAGCAATCTGATACATGATATCACCCAGGTCTTGATTCACCTCTTTATCAAAACCATACGAGTCGTTCATCCTGAAAAAATCGCAGGCAGAAAGGTATTTTACAGCCTCCTTATACTCCTCATCCGTCAGGGTACCTTCGCGGATGACAGGGGCCTGAATGTCGGAATGATTATCTATAAAATAGTTGTGCTCTTCTATTTTATAGGTTTTGTCACTGCGGAGAGAGAACATCAGTTTATAGTTGTTCACGCTTTCCATGCTGTAATAGAAAGTAAAATCTTTCAGGCTTTTCCGGCAGCCGGCAAATACAATCAGGGCTGCGAGAAGCATCGGGATAATATAGATATGTTTCTTCATAACTTATCGAATAATAACGCCTGCAAAGCTAATAAAAAAATAATGATTTCACAGCAGGTGCATTTGACTATGTTGGTTTTCATTTCAGATTGTCTCAGATTCAATGGCTCTCTATCGTCATTGCGAGGTACGAAGCAATCCAGGGCGGGCACCCTGGATTGCTTCGTACCTCGCAATGACGAGGCGATAATTTGAATTGAAAATCAACATAGTCAAATGCACCCTTGAAAAGTCCCGACTTTCCTAAGCCGGGACTTTTTTTATTTTCTCCTGATGAAGTATTACCTTTTTCATTAATTTCCAAAATAGCTGCGCAAGTGGGGGTTGACGGGAATTACACAGGGGCTGACCGTGATGGTGGCGGAGATGGTATGCCATTGGTCTTCCACGTCCAACACTTCCATCCGGATAAGATAAATTCCCCGGCTGAGGGTTTTGCTCCATTGTTCGTTGTCTCTTTCTGAGATTTCTTCCGTGTTGTCAATGTACCATTTCAGGTAGCCGGGGGTTGAGCTTTGGGCGTTTTGCAGGTTGGCCTCGAAGCTGATATTCTGTGGTGAGCCGCAGAATATCAGGTTGTCGTTGTCCTGGCAAGGCGTTCCGTTGACGTAAAGGGCGGCGGAGAGGAGGCGGGCGGAAGCGCCGGCCAGGTAATAATATGACTCTCCCCATCCCGAAACGTATCCCAGTCCGTATCCCAGGACGAACAAACCGTTTGAATTGGTAAAAAAGTAAGACGATGTGTCATTGGTTAACTGTAGGGAGTAGAAGGAGTAGTTGCTTCCGTTGCTGTTAGCCGGACCGTCGGTCCATGTACCTCCGCTCAGGAGAGTGGGCGGGTTGGTGCCGATGGCGAGCCTAGTCTGGCTGCGTGTGGCCTTGGCGGTTACTATCAGGGCATGATGTTCGTCCATTACTGTGTTCCCGGCAGAGGTAGGCACAAAGGGGGCGATAACGGTGCTGCTGATGGTTTGCTCGATGGGCGGAATCCAGCCCAGGGCCGGATCGCCTTTCGTTACGGTCAGGCCGGAATAAGACGCTCCGACCAGGTACGAGGCAACGCCGACAGGTTTGTTGGCCGTGATATAGCATCCACCGTTGGCCAGGCTGATCTCAAGCTCCACAAACTGGCCGGCATTCAACGTCAATGAGGCCGCTCCCAAATTGAGTTGAATGGTTCCTCCGGTCTGGGTGACCTGAGTGTTGTCCTGCGAGGCTATAATGCGTACCCGCTCCAGTCCGCGGTGAGTAACAGGTACTAAAAAGTTTTTTCCCCAGGTGTTGACCGGTACCATCTGCTGGAAAAGACATTCGAGATAGGTAGTTCCTGCGGGCAGGAGTACCTGGTCGGTGGCTACGAAATAGGCAACCGGATAATTGGAAGTGATATGCCTCCCGGTAAGATCTGTTGTACCTGCATCTGCATAAGAATAGACCTGCCCGGCGTCGAGGGTAGCCCTTAGGGTGGCGCCCTCATAGACCTCCGTATCGTTTTCAGTGGCAATCACCAGATAACTGTCAGGCTGAGAAGATGGCTGGTATGAAAAATGGTAATATTCTGTCCCCAGGGTATTGACGGGAAATACGTTCGTGGCGTCTGCACTACCCCGCGTCTGGTTAAGGGCATAAACGGAGACCGGGGTAGTAGATTGTATGCGCAAGGACTTATTGCTCGTAGCGGTGCTGCTTGAATAAACACCCGCTTTTTGAGCAGTATTCAGATTATAGGTATATACTTCCCCTGCATTGAGATGAATGGAGTCGTTAAGCGTACTGTCCGCCTTGAAAGTAAGCGTAACGTCCGCCACCTGTGACGCCACTATCCTTATCTGATAGACAATAGTATTTCCGAAAGAAGTGAGATTGCGTCCGAAGGCGACGTAGAAATCTGTTCCTTGTGTTGAAGCCTGGGCAAAGGCATTCTGACTCATAATCAGGAATACAAAAGATAATAGTGTGATAAAGAATGCATTGTTTTTCATTTCCGTAAACATTAATTTTGAGTTACTAAAATTTGAATGGTATAAAATAAACGACCGTTTAAATCATACAAGATTAGGAGGCGTTTGGGCGTACTTACATTTGCACACTAACTGCGTGTAAAAAAAACATCTACGCTTATACAAAAATAAAATTTATTTATACATTTGCCGTGCAGTTTAAATGGTCGTTTTTTTATACATTTCCCAGTATGTATGTTTCTGACTACAAGTAATTTCTGTTCATTATACCCAGGTCGTTGCCGCAGAGCAGACCGTCCCTGAGATGAGCCGTTTCCCCAACGTCAGGTATTTGTCATTGCGAGGTACGAAGCAATCCAGGGTGCCCGGTCTGGATCGCAGGCAAGGCGTCGATGCCTGAGGTTCGGCGTAGAGTAGTAATTCGTGAGCAGTAGATTGAGGTAAAACAACTGAGTCGGAGCCGGAGTGAGCAGTAGATTGGGCAAAACAACTGAGTTGGAGCCGGAGTGAGCAGTAGATTGAGGTAAAACAACTGAGTTGGAGCCGGAGTGAGCAGCAGATTGAGGCAAAACAACTGAATCGGAGTCGGAGTGAGCAGTAGATTGACTGAAAACGACTGAAAAGCCTCAGGAGTGAAGTATATCCTGCTCCCAAACGACTGAAAAGCCTTTTATTATTCATGCACCCTTTCACAGCTGCCGGCGAGGTTCAATTACTATACTTCGCGCGGTTTAAAATAGTGAGATGCCACGCGAAGTATAATTAATTTTCCCCTCTGCCGAAGGAATACCTAAATATAGGTATTGAGAATAGCAATATTAACCTGTACCTTTGTGCACAAACATCAATCAATGAGACTATCTGAACTGCATACAGGCGAAAAAGGCGTCATCGTCAAGGTCACAGGCCGGGGAGGCTTTCGCAAACGCATTATCGAAATGGGATTTATCAGGGGGAAAGAAGTCGAGGTGATTCAGAATGCCCCGCTGAAAGACCCTATCCATTATAAAGTGATGGGCTACGATGTCTCGCTCCGCCGGAGCGAAGCTGCCCTTATCGAAATCGTAAGTCATTCGGAATTTAAAGAACAACAAGCGCCTGTCTCTCATGGAGAGACGCCTCTCCTGCACACCGTTTCTCCTTCCGAAATACAATCCATCGCCATGGAGAAGGGAAAGACCATCAATGTCGCCCTGCTGGGGAATCCCAACAGTGGGAAGACAACACTTTTCAACCACGCCTCAGGCGCCCACGAACATGTCGGTAATTACAGCGGAGTAACCGTAGATGCCAAAGACGGAGTATTCAGACAGAACGGATATACCTTCCGGATTGTTGATCTGCCGGGGACATATTCTATTTCTGCTTATTCTCCCGAAGAGCGCTATGTGCGCAGGTACCTGAACGAAGAGCAGCCCGATGTCGTCGTGAATGTAGTAGATGCCTCGAACCTGGAACGCAACCTCTACCTGACTACCCAGCTGATCGATATGGATGCACGGATGGTTATCGCCCTGAATATGTACGACTCCATACAGAAACGAGGCGATACATTCGACCACGAATCGCTTGCACGCATGATAGGTGCGCCAATCGTACCGACTATCAGCAAGACCGGTTTCGGAATCAAAGAACTATTCGACCGGGTAATCAAAGTCTATGAGGGAGAAGACCCGGTGATACGCCACATCCATATCCACTATGGTGAAGACATTGAGCGGGGAATCACCGGTATCAGGCGTTCGCTGAAACAGAACTGCCACATCGGTAAAGGCTTGTCTAAACGATACCTGGCTATCCAGCTGCTGGAAGGCGATCCGGAAACAGAACGTTGGATACGGGAGCTGCCCGGCGGGGAGGGCGTAGTGAAAGAACGGGATGAGACGGTCGCACAAATAGAGAGCCTCCTGCATGAAGACAGCGAAACAGCCTTTACCAATGCCCGTTACGGTTTTATCTCCGGCGCCCTGCGGGAGACTTTCGAACCGGGTAAGATACAGGAACTGAAAAGCACGCAGATTATCGACCTGTTTGTCACCAATAAAGTATTGGGATTTCCTATCTTTATCTTTTTCATGTGGCTCATGTTTGAAGCAACCTTCCGCATAGGAGCCTACCCCATGGAGTGGATAGAGCTGCTCGTCGCCCGGATGAGCAATGGGATACGCCTGTATATGCCGGCAGGGCCGCTAAAAGATTTACTTGCCGACGGCATCATCGGCGGAGTGGGAGGCGTGATCGTCTTCCTTCCCAATATCCTGATCCTTTATCTTTTTATCTCGTTTATGGAAGATTCGGGTTATATGGCACGGGCGGCTTTTATCATGGATAAAATCATGCACAAAATGGGATTGCACGGCAAGTCGTTCATTCCGCTGGTGATGGGTTTTGGTTGTAATGTACCTGCTATCATGGCGTCGCGTACCATTGAAAGCCGCAACAGCCGCATGATCACCATGCTGATCAACCCTCTGATGAGTTGCAGCGCCCGCCTGCCGGTGTATGTGCTGCTCACTTCCGCCTTTTTCCCTCAGAAAGCCAGCTTAGTCATGCTGGCCTTGTATGGTACGGGAATCCTGCTGGCTGTCGTTCTGGCCAGACTGTTCAAACGTTTCCTGTTTAACGAAGAAGACATCCCTTTTGTCATGGAACTTCCCCCCTACCGCATGCCTACCACCCGTTCGATCCTGATCCACATGTGGGAAAAGGCGAAACAATACCTCCGCAAGATGGGTGGGGTTATTCTGGTTGCTTCCATTATCATCTGGTTCCTGGGCTATTTCCCTCTCCAGCCGGAGCAGGAGGATGCCTCTGTCCGTCAGCAGAATTCGTATATCGGACAAATCGGGCAGGCCATTCAGCCCGCTCTTGCACCTCTCGGATTCGACTGGAAAATAAGCGTCAGTCTGCTTTCCGGCATGGCTGCCAAAGAAGTGGTGGTCAGTACCCTGAGTGTTCTATATACCGGCGGGGAAGAAGAAGAAACGCAAGCCCTCTCTAAGCGTCTGCAGGAAGATACCAATAGCGATGGGACAGTCGTTTTCACACCTCTGACAGCGCTTAGCCTGATGCTCTTTGTCCTGATCTATTTCCCCTGCATAGCGACAGTTACCGCCATCGCCAGGGAGTCGAACTCATGGAAATGGGGGGCGTTCGTTATTGTTTACACCTGTCTGCTGGCATGGCTCGTATCGTTTGCTGTTTATCAGACAGGAAGTTTCTTTATCAGATTATAATTTTTAATATATGTTTGATAGTATGTGGCAGGAAATCATTGTTTTACTCATCGGACTTGCAACGGTCGGATACGTTGGCTACCGGCTCTTTCGTTTGTTCACAGCCCGCCGGCGGCGCCATTCACCCTGTGAGGGTTGCTGCGGCTGCGCTGCGGGGAATAAAAAATAATATTTTTATCCTGTATTCAACCGGCGGATTCGGAGTTTTTTCTACTTTTGTGAGGTAAGCCTTTTATTATTAACACATGAACTACTTTTACAAAAATATTCGGGTGTATATGCTTTGGGCACTTCTGGTTTGTCTGACAGGATGCAGCGACCAGGGGAAAGAAGTTGCTTCGTTACGAAGCAGCGACAGTAATTTTTATTACCTGATAAATAACAGGGAAGCAACCCGGCGACTGGCATCCATCATGTATAACCGTACGGATACAGCCCATCCTGCAGAGCGTTTCAAGATTGTGCATATCTCCGATACTCACCTTTCGAGCTGGTCGGGCGATAATCACTATACCCGTCCTAACAACCTGATCGAATCCGTCGGTTTTGCCAACCAGCGTGAACTGAAAGTGAATGCCCTGCTCGAAACCGGCGACCATATCAGCAAGGAACCCAGGAGCAGGGCGCTTATCTGCCTGTCGTCTTTCTTTTATTATCTCTACCAGGATAATCAGGTACCTACTTTTACCTGTTATGGCAATCACGACTCCAATATTGATGATAAGACCGACTATCTTTCGGCTGAAGAACTCTCTTCGGCATTTGGCGCACGTCAGAATTATCCCATCCGGCGGGCATCGTCAGGTAAGAGCTATTATTATGCCGATGTACCTGATCCGCAGGGAGGCCTGATCCGCTTCATCTCCCTCGACATGTTAGACCAGCCCGGTAATGAATACAACACCCTACATTACGCTATTTATTCGCAGGAGCAGATCAACTGGCTGGGCAATGTGGCTTTAAAAGAAGAGATGACTCTGCAGCACAGTGTGATTGTCCTGACGCATTTCCCTTTCCAGCCCAGCCTATGGGGAGGAATGGGAAAAGCAACAACCGAGGTCGTTTCCTATCTGAATAATGGAGACTTTGTACATACCTGGCGGGTCGTACCCGATATCATCGAAGCGTACCGCACCCGTTCCCTTCTGAACAAAAGCTATCCGAATAAATTAATCCCCGGGCGGGAAGGAATAAAAGCGGAGTTCGATTTCACCAGTTCTGCCGGTGAGTTTGTCTGTTATCTGGGAGGACACGCTCATTGTTTCGCCCTTTTCGATATCCCGCACACAGGCGCTGCCACTCTTCTTCCCCAGAAGATGGTACTCTGCACAAACCAGGCGCCCAGCGAAACAGGCTGGTTCTACAATAAAGTAAACCGCAAAGAAAACAGCATCATCAGCAATAGCTTCAATATCTACGCCATCGACACCCGTGAGAAGAAAGTCTATATAACGTTTTTCGGAGCCTACCTGCCTTACGACGAGCCAGCTTTCCCCGAAGTACTCGAGTTTTCTTATCTTAGAGGCCCCGGGGAGGAGTCTGGTCAGCGCCCGATACGGTGGTAGATAAACCCGTTCTCTTCCAGTTCGTTTATATCATAGAGGTTGCGTCCGTCCAGGAGCAGGGGGAGGGTCATCAGTTTCTTTATGGCCGACCAGGAAGGCAGGCGGAACTCTTTCCATTCAGTCACCAGGATCAGTGCATCGGCATCCACCACGGCATCATAAATATCCTTTGCATAATACAGATTGTCGCCGAAGCGTCGCCGGGCCTCTTTCATGGCTACCGGATCGTAGGCGTACACCTTACATCCTGCGGCGAGCAGTTTTTCTATCAATACCACCGAAGGAGCTTCGCGCATATCGTCGGTTTCCGGTTTAAAGGCCAGTCCCCACAAGGCGATCCGCTTGCCTTGCAGGTCTCCCTTATAGTATTTCTCCAGTTTGCGGAACAAGATGCTTTTCTGGTCTTCGTTCACTTCTTCCACAGCTTGTAGCAGGCGCATGGGATATCCTTCGCGGCGGGCGGTCTGTATCAGGGCTTTTACGTCTTTGGGGAAACACGATCCTCCGTATCCGCAGCCGGGATACAGGAAACGACTGCCGATGCGTGCATCCGTTCCGATACCTTTGCGTACCATATCGACATCCGCCCCGACAATTTCGCACAAATTGGCAATGTCGTTCATAAAGCTGATGCGCGTAGCCAGCATCGAATTGGCTGCATATTTGGTCATCTCGGCCGAGGGTACGTCCATAAATATCACACGGAAATTATTCAGCAGGAAGGGACGGTATAGTTTCGTCATCAGTTTCTCGGCTCTCTCCGATTCGACGCCTACTACGACACGGTCGGGGCTCATAAAGTCTTTGATGGCAGCTCCTTCCTTAAGAAATTCCGGATTGGAGGCAATATCGAAGTCAATGTCGAGCCCTCGCTTGTCTAACTCTTCCCGGATGGCTTGTTTTACTTTCCGGGCCGTTCCTACGGGAACCGTACTTTTGGTTACGACCAACAGGTAATGATTCATCGTACGCCCTATCTGCCGGGCCACTTCCAATACGTATTTCAGGTCGGCGCTGCCGTCTTCATCGGGTGGGGTTCCTACGGCAGAGAATAAGACTTCCACTTCGTTGATGCAGTCGGTCAGTTCGGTTGTAAACATCAGGCGGCCCGACTGATAATTCCGGTTTACCATCTCGTCGAGTCCCGGTTCATAGATGGGGATGATTCCCTGTTTAAGATTTTCTATTTTCTCACAGTCCACATCCACGCAATACACTTCCGTACCCATTTCCGCAAAACAAGTTCCCGTCACCAGACCTACATAGCCGGTTCCCACTATCGCTATTTTCATTTTTGTTATTTTTTATTTATGTAACGGTGCAAAAGTAAACTTTTCCTTTTTATGTCACAAATTTTT
>JAISZA010000227.1 GCA_031269535.1 Tannerellaceae bacterium | reverse complement strand
GTGTGAGCTGTATTTTTGCATCAGAATTTTAATATTACTCATTTAAAAAATTAAAAGCTATGCAACCAATTATCAATTCTCAGTTACCCGAGTTTAATGTACAGGCGTACCACAATGGTAGTTTTAAGACCGTAAGTCACAAAGATGTGTTAGGGAAATGGGCTATCTTCTTTTTCTATCCGGCCGATTTCACTTTTGTTTGCCCTACTGAATTGGAGGATATGGCGGATAAATATGCCAGATTTCAGGAAATAGGCGTAGAGGTGTATTCGGTAAGTACCGATACCCACTTCGTACACAAGGCATGGCACGATGCTTCCGAAACCATCCGGAAGATTAAATATCCCATGCTGGCCGACCATACCGGCGCCCTGAGCCGTGCCTTTGGTGTGTTGATCGAAGAAGAAGGGCTGGCCTACCGCGGCACTTTCCTGGTTGATCCGGAAGGCAAAATCAAGATTACAGAAATCCACGACAACGGTATCGGACGCAATGCCGACGAGTTGTTGAGAAAAGTAGAAGCTGCCCAATTCGTAGCCGCACACCCCAGCGAAGTCTGCCCGGCTAAATGGAAGAAAGGCGATGCAACCTTGAAGCCAAGTATTGATTTAGTAGGAAAAATCTAATGCTGGACTCCTCCTTAAAAGAACAGATTCAAAGCCTGTTTGCCGGACTGGTGGCAGATTATGTTTTGGATATCACCTCCCCGCCTCAGCATGAGAGCAGGGAGGTACTGCTGGAGTTGCTCCATGAAGTGGCTGAGGCTTCTTCAGGCAAAATAAGCTGCAAGATAGCGGAAGGGAAGCAACTCGGTTTTTCTTTACTGAAGAACGGGGAAGCCACCGGAATCCGTTTCCGGGGAGTTCCCAACGGACACGAATTCAGCTCCCTGCTGCTGGCTATCCTCAATAGCGACGGCAAGGGGAAAAATATTCCTGACGAAACAATCTGCAACCGGGTCAAGGCTTTGAAAGGGGATATAAGTTTGACAACCTATGTCTCTCTCACCTGTACCAATTGCCCGGATGTAGTGCAGGCTCTCAACCTCATGGCGCTGCTGAACAGTCGTATCCGCCATGAGATGGTAGATGGAGCCCTTTATCAGGAAGAAACGGAAGCGCTGAAGATACAAGCGGTCCCTTCTGTCTTTGCTGATGGTAAACTGCTGCATATCGGCAAAGCCGGCTTCGGGGAATTATTGGAGAAGCTGGAAGCCTATTACGGAACGGATGTTCCGGAAACGAGCTTTCCTGAAAAGAATTACGATGTCATCGTCGTAGGAGGCGGGCCTTCGGGCAGCTCGGCGGCTATCTATTCTGCCCGGAAAGGACTGAAAGTGGCCCTGTTAGCCGAGAGAGTAGGCGGACAGGTCAAGGAAACCGTCGGCATCGAAAACCTCATCTCCGTCCCTCATACAACAGGGGAACAATTAGCTGCCGACCTGAAAGCCCATATCCGGAATTACGCCATCGACCTGCTGGAACATCGCCGTGTGGAAAAAGTGGAACTGACGGAAAAAGGGAAACGCATTTCAGTCGCAGGAGGAGAGACACTGCTGGCTCCTGCCCTGATTATTGCCACCGGTGCAAGCTGGCGCCGGCTCAATGTACCGGGCGAAGCAGCCTACATCGGACGGGGCGTCGCTTTCTGTCCGCATTGCGACGGCCCTTTTTATAAAGGGAAACATGTAGCTGTCGTCGGAGGCGGAAATTCCGGCATTGAAGCGGCTCTCGACCTTTCGGGCATCTGTTCGAAAGTAAGCGTCTTTGAGTTTTTAGACGATTTAAAGGCCGATAGCGTCTTGCAGGAGAAAGCAAGGCGGCAGCCGAATATCGAAATCTTCACCTCTGCCCAGACCCTGGAGGTCATAGGCAATGGTGAAAAAGTCACAGCTATCCGGCTCAAGAACCGCCTCAGCGGAGAAGAGCGCCTGCTGGAATTAGACGGCATCTTCGTTCAGATAGGATTAACAGCTAATAGTGCTGTCTTTAAGGAAATTGTTAACGTCAACCGTATAGGCGAAATCGAGATAGACGCTCATTGCCGTACCAACCAGCCCGGTGTCTATGCTGCCGGCGACGTATCAACCGTTCCTTACAAGCAGATCATCATCTCCATGGGCGAAGGAGCCAAGGCTGCGCTCTCGGCCTTTGACGACCGTATCAGAGGCCTTATCGGATAAGGCCTCCGCTTATATTATACCGAGGGTGGGGGAGTGGAGGTACCCCATCCCCGGTTGGCTTTCGGCCCCATCTCGAGCTCCAGTATGCCGCCTCCGGCTATGTCGGTATGATTGAACCAGGCCTGGTCGAGCGGCTGTCCGTTTAAACGCGCAGACTGAATGTATTTATTATCAGCAGAAACATTGGTTGCCCTGATCTCAAAATACGTATCATTTCCCAGGTTAATCTTCACATAAGGGAATGCAGGGCTTCCGATAGTGTAGGTAGGCGAACCGGGGGTAACGGGATAGAATCCCATCTGACTGAATACTACGAATGCCGACATACCTCCTCCGTCTTCGTCGCCGGGTACACCCATCAGGTCGTTGCGGAACCATTGTTCCAGCAGGTTGCGGATACGCTTTTGCGTGCGCCAGGGTTGTCCGGCATAGGTATAGAGGTAAGGGATGTGCAGGCAAGGCTCGTTAGCCATTGAAAACATTCCCACATTCCCCGTATGATCGGGTAATATATTGTAGAACTCCCATCTGGACATGCCGTAAGGGGTGTTGTACATATCTTCAAGGGCATCGACAAAGGCTTCGTTCCCACCGATTAAATCAATCAGGTCGGCTATATTGTGCTGAACATCCCAGCGGTAGATATAGCCGTTGTTCTCGTCGTAATAATCACGCGCGCCGGGGCCTCCGGAAATGCGGTAGTCGAAAGGCTCGATAAAATTCCCCTCTTTGTCTTTGGGATGGAAGAAACCGGTCGCAGGATTAAACACATTCCGGTAATTATAAGAGCAGTGCAGGTAATAATCGGCCTCTTCCGTCCGCCCCAGTTCGCGGGCAATGAGCGAGAGGCACCAGTGGTCGTAGGAGGTTCCGAGGGTAACGGCTATGGGTTGGCGTTTTTCCCAGGAGTTTACACCGGGCACTGTTTCGGCTTCGCCCGGCTTTAAAGCAGGGAAATATCCTTTTTCTTTGTAAAAGGCATCTAATTCGCCGGCCGGTATGTTCGACCAGGGGACGAGAGACCTTTCTTCCAGCCCCTGTTTGCACGCCAGATACGCTTTCTCCAATTCAAACCCGCGTAATCCTTTCTTGTAGGCATCGATCACCATCGCAATGCTGTGGGTGCAGTTCATGCTGCGTGCATCTCCGGTCACACCGGGGAAAGTAGGAATCCAGTTTGTCCCCGCCTGTTCAGCCATTAAGAGGTAAGAGTTGATGATATCGTTTTCGGTATCTTTATCCAGAATGACCCGCAAGGGGTGCGCAGCCCGGTACGTATCCCAGATCCAGTCGTCGGTATAGAAAGGACGCCCTCCGTCGTCGTGCACCTGTCCGTCGAAGCCGCTGAAATACCTTCCATCTTCGCTCAGGTTGATGGGGCGTTCGAACACGCGGTAGAGAGAGGTATAGAATACGGCCTTTTCATTCTCTGTTCCGCCTTGTATATTGATTTTGCCAAGCGCTTCGTTCCACACTTTTCGTCCGGTCAGGGCCAGGCTCCCGATGTCGTATCCCTGTATTTCGCGTTCCAGATTGGCCTTTGCCTGCTCCTCGCTGATAAAGGATATGCCGTAACGGAACCCTATCTTTGTCGTATTTTCAGGATACTGAAGCGCTAAGAGTGATTCGTCTGTCTTCACGCTTACCTTGACGGGAGATACATCCGTCAGGATATAAAAGAACAACTTCGCCGGCGCCTGGGCATTCCGGCTGTTCAGGCGCTGAGAGCCCTGTATGGCATTGCCTGTATTGCTGAACTCTGCATGGCGCGATTGAAGGACAAGCCAAGGAGCATCGCTCTTTTCAAAAGTAAAACTATAGGCAGCGCTCTGATGGGAAGGCGCATAATCAACCTCGATCTGCGCTTCGTCGAGATATACCTGATACCGGTAAGGACGTATTTCCTCCCGGTCGTAGCTTAGCGGCATATTACCGGATATGCCGGCTTCGTCTCCCTGATAAGGAATCACATTGAGAGTAGAAGCGCTGCGATGACCGGTAACGATGAGCGGCAGCCCTTTTAATACATTCCCCGTATAATCGGCGCGTACAGGGAATACACGCATCATACTGTTGGGGAGACTTATGGTCGGATACGTAGGTACCAGCATGTGGCTGATATTCCCCATCAGCGGATTCACATAGTCAACCGGTTCCCGGCGAGTGCCGAGTTGTTGACAGGAAATAAGACTTCCTAATGTCAATAATGCTACAACATGTGTAAAAACTCGTTTCATATTATTTGTTATTAATTGATTTCTTTGACAGAGAATGAATAGGGGAAGTCTTCCTTATTTACACCCCTGTTTGTATCGGGTGTGTCACTCATCCGGATGCTCAGTTCGCCCCCTTTCTGCAGTTCCGCATGTTTCAGGTAGTTTTTCCTTGTCTCGTTGCCGTTGAGCGAAGCCGAGCGTATATACATATTCTTATCGCTGTTATCGGGAGCCTGGATTATGAATTGATTACCGTTCTCGAACTTCAGTGTGGCTTTCCTGAACAAGGGGGCGCCCATCACATATTCGTCGGTTCCCGGGCATACGGGATAGAACCCCAGAGCCGAAAAGACGTACCAGGCGGAAGTCTGTCCATTGTCTTCATCCCCGCAATACCCATCCGGCCCCGGTGTATAAAGGCGATTCATCACCTGGCGTATCCAGTATTGTGCTTTCCAGGGTTCGCCGGCATAGTTGTAGAGGTAAATCATGTGCTGAACAGGTTGATTCCCATGTGCGTAGTTTCCCATATTCATCACGGTCATCTCGCGTATCTCATGGATTACTCCGCGATAATAACTTGCATCAAACAAGGGAGGTACGGCAAATACCGAGTCGAGCATCGTGATAAAGCCGGCTTTTCCTCCCATAAGGTCTATCAATCCCTGCGGGTCGTGAAAGACCGACCAGGTATAATGCCAGCTGTTTCCTTCGGTAAAAGCATCTCCCCACTTCAGAGGAGAGAAAGGCGAGGCGAAGCTACCGTCTTCCTTTTTCCCCCGCATCAGCCGGCTTTCCTTGTCGAAGAGATTCCTGTAGTTCAACGCGCGTTTGGCAAACCGGTCTATCTCCTCTTGAGGGCGGTTCAACGCTTTGGCTAAGGTATAGATACACCAGTCGTTATAAGCATATTCAAGCGTACGGGCGGCGCTTTCATTTATTTTTACATCGTAAGGCACATAGCCCAGTTTGTTGTAGTAAGAGTGTCCCAGGCGTCCGGTGGAACGTACCTGGGGATGTACGTTTTCTGTCCCCTTAATCAGCCCCTGATAAAGCGTTTCCACATCCTCTGCTTTCACCCCTTTCAGGTAGGCATCCACCAGTACCGACGCAGAGTTATTGCCTACCATACAATCTCTATGTCCCGGGCTCGCCCATTCGGGGAAAAAGCCGCTCTCTTTATAAGTATTAATCAGTCCTTCCTGTATCTGCTTGTTTATGGAAGGGAACATCAGGTTCAGGAAAGGGAACAGGCAACGGAAAGTATCCCAGAAACCGGTATCGGTAAACATATACCCCGGTAATACTTTTCCGTTGTACGGGCTATAATGAATGATCCGGCCGTTGGCATCATACTCATACAGTTTGCGGGGGAAGAGCAGGGAGCGATAAAGGCAGGAATAAAAGGTACGGTACTGATCCAGGTTACCGCCCTCTACTTCAATCCGGCTTAACACATCGTTCCAGGCTTCTTTTCCTTTGGCTGTCAGGGCATCGAAAGAATCGTTCCCTATCTCTTTCATATTCAGACCGGCTTGTTCAAAGCTGATAAATGAAGAAGCCACCCTGGCATGTACCACTTCGCCTTTCCGGGTGCGGAAACCGATGATGGCTCCGGTATGTCCGGCTGTTTTCTCCCTGAGGCCCTGCTTCAGGTCGCCATCGGCAAAGACCGCATCGAACGTAAAAGGTTTATCGAACTCAAGGATGAAATAGTTTTTGAAATTATCAGGTACGCCACCACTGTTGCGGGTCGTATATCCGATGATACGGTTTTGCTCCGGAAGAATTTTGATATACGAACCTTTGTCGAAAGCATCCACCACCACGTAGGCGCTATCCGTCTGGGGAAAGGTGAAGCGAAACATCGCAGCGCGTTCGGTCGGCGTAATTTCTGTCAGTATGTCATGTTCAGCCAGATATACCTGGTAATAGTAAGGTTTGGCAATTTCTCCCTTATGCGAGAACCAGCTGGCCCGTTTGTCTTCGTCGAACACCGGAGAGCCGGTTATGGGCATGATAGCGAACTGACCATAGTCGTTTATCCAGGGGCTGGGCTGGTGAGTCTGTTTGAATCCACGGATTTTATTGGCAGTGTACACGTATGTCCATCCGTTCCCCATCTTCCCGGTCTGTGGTGTCCAGAAATTCATTCCCCAGGGACGGGCAATAGCCGGATAGGTATTCCCCGTCGATAATTCGTAGGTTGACTCCGTACCCATCAGCGGATTCACATATTCTACCGGGTCGGAACAGGCCGGTATTTCTGCATATCCCATTTTAACGGCAGTAGATAAAAGTATGAGTCCCCATGTCCGGATAATTCTTTTTCTCATAATATATTTCAGGGTTTTATGTATATATATTTAATGTATAGTGCAATCCTGTTATTTTTCTTTTATTTGTAAGTCAACAACTACCGGTTGATGGTCGGAGGGGTAATATTGTCCGTTATTGTCGGTCAGCACGGCATACCTATCAACCTGGAACCGGTCGCTCACAAAGATATAATCAATACGCTGCTTCGTGATTGGATTGGCAAACCGGCTGTTGAACGTACCTTCCGGCCCGTAAGGGGTGATTGCTGCTTTCCTCGAATCATGAAGCAAAGCCGAGAGGGCCTGGATTTGCTCCGTTTCAGGCAAAGAATTGAAATCTCCGGTACAAACCACATGGGCATCACCGGCAATTTCCTGTATTTTCCGAACCATCAGTTTGCCGGATTCCTTACGGGCAATCACTCCCTGATGATCGAAATGAACATTAAAGAAATAAAATTCCGTGCCGGTATCCTTGTGTTTGAATTTCACCCAGGAGCATATCCGGTTACAGCAGGTTGCATCCCATCCCAGACCGGGTTTGTCGGGTGTTTCACTCAACCAATAATTCCCCGAATCCAACAGCGCAAATTTATCTTTTTTATAGATAATGGCAGCGTGTTCACCGGCGCTCTTTCCGTCGTCTCGTCCTGCCCCAAAGTAAGTATAATCCGGTATTTCGCAGATATCTGCCAACTGGTGAAGAAATCCTTCCTGAGTACCTATAATATCGAAATCATGATACCGGATCAAGGCTTTTACCCTATCCTTGCGGTAAGACCATGAGTTGATACTGTCGTGAGGCGTATCCATACGCAGATTATAAGTGGCAATCCGCATTTTTGTCTGTTCCGGACAGGTACAAGCTCCAACTGCCCAACAAGCTAATAGAATGATAAGAACTCTTTTCATATTTGTTTTTTTAAATTGTGTCAAAGCTTTAATCGCTTTTTTATAAGTTTTATAGGCGTTGTCAGGAAATACCGGCATTACTGGATTGCTTCGCTCCGCTCGCAATGACGACCTTCCCGTCCCTGCGAGCGAAGCGAAGCAATCCAGGTTTTTGTAACGTTTATTTCCTGACAACGCCATCGTATATTTCATTTACCGTTGATATCATTGTGCAAGTGCCGACATGGAAGGCGGCCTTAAATCAGGAGCGCTACCCCAACTTTTGTTGGGTCGCGAACCCATTACGAAAACAAGTTTTCCTCCCCGAACAATGTCTGAATGATTGATCCAGGCTTGGTCGTGCGGTTTTCCATTAAGCGTAGCCGATTGGATGTACTTATTCTGATCCGACACATTTTTGGCTTCGATTACGAAAGTTTTTCCATTGCCCACATTGATGGTTATTTCGTCAAAGACAGGACTGCATATATCAAAGATAGGCCTTCCGGGGCACTGCGGATAAATCCCCATCGAACTCAATACATACCAGCTCGACATCGAACCACCGTCTTCGTCGCCACTCAACCCAAAAGGAGTGGTATCATACCATATCTCCAATATTTGCCTTACCTTTTGTTGGGTCATCCACGGTTGGCCGGCATAGTTATACAAATATGGAATATGGAAATCAGGTTCATTTCCATGTGAATACATACCCATAAGACCAGTCATATCGGGGAACTGAGCAAGGAATTGCAGTTTGTCCATGCGATGACTGGTAATAAATAATTCATTCAGCCTGGATACAAAATTTTCAGATCCACCCATCAGATTGATTAGCCCCTGTACATCATGTTGTACGTGCCATGTGTACATCCAGGAGTTACCTTCTGCAAAATAACCTTCACCGGCAAATCCTCCCGAATATTTTGGGTCAAAGGGTTCAATCCATTGTCCGTCGGCTGATTTAGGCGCCATCATTCCTATCGTGGGGTTAAACAGGTTCTGATAATTATGCGCCCTTTTCATAAATAACCGGTAATCGTCTTCCTTTCCCAATTCTTTTGCCATTTGCGCCAAACACCAATCATCATAACAATGCTCCAGAGTGACGGAAACAGATTGTCTCCTGTGCCAGCTGTCCACTTCTTTAACCCATTCATCAATGCCCGGTTCGGGGAGCCATTGTGTCTGATACGGTAATCGTTCATACTTGTCAACTTGTTTATCGGGTTTAAAATCTTTTCGGACAGGTAAAGCCGGGTAAAATCCGTTATCGAAATAACATTGCTCCAATTCGGTGATATACATTCCGTCTTTCCAAGGTATCATGGTAGCTTCCAGGGCATTTTTTTTCATTGCTTCGTATGCTTTTTCGACATCATAATCGCGCAATCCCCTGAAATAAGAATCTGCAATAACTGCCGTGGAATGGTGGCCGATCATTGCTCCGGAACTTGGCAACCAACCGGTTTCATCATACTCCGAAAGCCAATTTTGTATGGTTTTATTTGTTTCTTCGGGTTTGATCAAACTTTGGAGCGGATAGGCACACCGGTACGTATCCCACACATTCCCCATTCTAAGGGCGCGTGTACGATGAAGCGTCGTGTAAAAAAGCCGGCGTTGTTTTTCTGTACCACCTTTGATCTTGATTAAACTTAATTCGTCGTTCCACAATTGTTTGGCTTTATCCTTGACCTGATCGAATGAGAATGCACCCACTTCGTTAGCAACAGAGTTCCGGGCTTCGTCTATACTGTTGCGTGAAAAGCCTATTTTCATTTCGAGAGTTTCTTTAGAGCCGGCCACCGGATAACTGACATAAAATCCCGTATTGGAGCCTTTTTGTGTTTTTGAATCCGGTATAATTGTATCGTTCCGCCAGGTTCCACACGACACAAACGGTTTAGTTAATTGAATATGGAAATAATTTCTACTCCCACCTCCTCCTCTTATTCCCCTTGCCGTTGTTTCGCCTTCAATAATCGTATGGTCCTTTATTGCAACATTGGCATCGCCCGCTAAATTCAGAAACAAATTAGATGTTTCGTTTTCAGGAAGGGTAAACCTGAAAACGACGACATTCGTTGTGATGGTAAATTCCGTATTGACATCAGGGTCTTCAAGCAGTACCTGATAATAATAAGGCGTAGCTGTTTCCAGATCATGATCAAATCCCGATGCATTTTCCTTGCTTCCAACCTTCATCTTACCGGTGTTCACCATCAGACTACCCACACCCAACGGGAATCCATATATTTTATCTGAAAAATACCAATCCGTAAACCCCGGCATAAATGCAGGAAACAACCCTACCGTACCTCCCGGAACTTTAATCACAGGAGTGGTACCCCTCGTCTTCGGATTGATGGAACCGATATACATATAAACATTATCAACCGGAATGGTTTCATTACCGGAAGTGCACCCCCAAAGTATTGCGCAACACAATACTGCGTGCATTATTATTTTTTTTAATTCAGTTTTCATATTCATTAAATAGGGCATAAATTTAATTAATTTCAGATGATATAGCAACTATTTCTTATTTTGATATGGAAAACGGACGATCTTCTTTCGATATTCCTCTGTCAGGAGCCGGAGTATTTCCCATCTGATAGCAAATAACACCCCCATTCATTAACTCATCATAATGCAGAAAGTTTCGTGTAAAGGCTTGTCCGTTCAATGTGGCTGATTGGATGTACACATTTTCCGATGTATTATTTTGAGCTTCAATAACCAGTTTCTTTCCATTTTCCAAAGAAATTGTCATTTTGGGGAACAAGGGACTACCAATCACATATTCTGTTGTTCCCGGGCAGACGGAATAGAGTCCCATAGCACTTATTACGTACCATGATGATGTCTGTCCCTGGTCTTCATCCCCGGGATAACCATCAGGAGTTGAATTATACAATTTATCCATTACTTCCCTGACCCGTTTTTGTGATTTCCATGGCTCACCTGCATAGTTATAAAGATAAATCATGTGTTGAATGGGTTGGTTTCCGTGAGCATATTGCCCCATATCAATCATAACCATTTCAGCCATTTCATGAATGATACGTTTGTAAGTACCTACTTTGAAATCACTGGAAGCCAAGAATACAGAATCAAGCTTACTAACAAATGCCTTATCTCCGCCTAAGAGATTTATCAATCCTTGTACGTCGTGGAATACCGACCATAGATAATGCCAGGCGCAACCTTCGGTAAACGGGCCACCCCATTCCGACGGATCAAAGCCGGGATACCAGCTTCCATCATTCTGTCTTCCACGCATAAAGCCTACAGAAGGGTCGAACACATTCTTATAATTGAAAATTTGTTTTTTAAACAGTTCTTCGTAAAAAGCTTGTCCGGTCATAGAAGCAAACTGCATTGCACACCAGTCATTATAACAGTATTCCAACGTCTTAGCTGTTGATTCACGGTAATCCGGATACGATACATAGCCGTAAGTAAAATAATCCTTCCACCCATCACGTCCATTGGCAGGACCTCCGGGTCCCTTATTCGTCACTTCATGAAACATCGCTTTCATGGCTTGCCGGGGATCGTATGAACGGAAGCCTTTTGCCCATGCGTCGGCAATAAGCGACAAAGCATGATTCCCAATCATACCCCCTGAATGGCCTGGGAACGACCAGGAAGGCAACCAGCCGCTCTGTTCGTAGGCAGTAATCAAACTATTAATATAATTGCCATGGTATTCCGGATGAAGGACTGCATTAAGTGGGAATTGTGCTCTGAATGTATCCCAGAAGCCATTATCTGTGTACATAAACCCTTCATGTATTTTGCCGTCGTAGGGGCTATAATATACCGGATGGCCGTTGGCATCGTGTTCATAAAACTTACGGGGAAAAAGCATGGAACGGAAGAAACAGGAATAAAATGTAGCTTTCTGCTCTTCTGTTCCGCCTTCAACTTGCACTTTATTCAACTGTTCGTTCCATATTTTCTGGGCTGCATGGCTTGTTTGTTCCAGGGATGTAAACTTACCTAATTCCTGTTGGAGTGTTAATTCGGCTTGTTCATAACTGATATAGGAAGACGTTATTTTGGTTTGTACTTTTGAACCTTTTTTAAATTGGATGTATGCTCCTACATAATCATCCTCGGCTTCTTTATTTTCAGGAGTAATTATGCCTTCATGTCCTTTCCAGGTGCCGTATGATTCAAAGGGTTTGTCGAATACAACAACAAAATAATTGGTAAAGCCATCCGGTACGCTGCGATTTGCATTTTTACTATACCCGACTATTTTACGTTCTTCAGGTATAATCATGACCCTGCTCCCACCATTATTTGCATCCAACACGATATAAGCATCACCACTTCGCGGAAATGTGAAACGTATATGTACGCCTCTTTCTGTAGGCGACATTTCTGTGGTGATCTTATTTTCAAATGTTACTTTATAATAATGTGGTTTGGCTATTTCTTCATCATGACTGAATTTGGCAGCTCTCTTATATTGGTTTACTTCCAGCGTACCTGTGACGGGCATAAGGGAAAATGCGGCATAGTCTCTTGTCCACGAACTACATTGATGTGTTTGGCGGAAACCCCGGATGGAATCTTTAAAGTGTTGATAAATCCATCCGTCGCGGTTTGGGCCTGTCTGTGGAGTCCAGAAATTCATACCCCAAGGCAAGGCTGTGGTAGGATAGGTATTGCCTCTTGTCAGTTCATATTTCGAATTTGTGCCCTGCAGTGTATTAACATAGCGTGTAAGATCTTGTTCCTGAGCAGAAACAACCATATAGGATACGTTTACAATAAGGCATATATAAATAAGATGGTATTTCATGTTATAATAATTTAAAAGTCAGAAATATTTTGTGGATATATATATTATGTAAAGGGCATAGCCATATCCGACTATGCCCTTGCCATTATATCAGGTTGATTTGATATTTCAATAACCCGGATTTTGTGCCAATGAGGGGTTACGTTCCATCGCAGCTTGCGGAATAGGCCATATCAACATGTGCTGATTGTTTTTGAACGTTTTACCATCCCGTTTGTTATACGTATCTGCCGATGTGATATCTACCCATTTCAGCGACTTATCAGCTTGTGCTTGTGGATATAAGCGGTTACGACGGATATCGTCCCAGATTTTTAATTCCAGGGGTAATTCGTGTAAACGCTCGGTCAGGATATCACCTATTGTAACCGTTGCAGGCACGGAGTAGCTGTCGGCTGTAACCCCACCAACAGTGAAAGCGCGTTTCCTTACAATTTCCAGATATTCCTTTGCCTTTGCTGCATTGGGAGAAGATTGTTTTAACAAGGCTTCCGCGGCAATGAGATAGATTTCAGATAAACGGAATACAGGGAAATTCAAACTAGACCCTACGGTGTTAATCATCGAATAATCGTCGAACCAGAACCAGTTGTCGTACTGATTACAATTAAACACGGTTCCTTTCTGAGATACGTATGTCTGGAAGAAGAAATTCTTTTCCATGGCACGCACATCTCCTGCCGCATAACTATTGATGATCGGATCGCTGATATGGTACATATTAGCCAGCACACTCGTTTTGAATACAGCCGTACCGTCGTCTTCTCTCCAGGCCGTTGCCTGATTGGTCATACAGGCATTGATGTATCCATTACCACGATTCAACGGTTGCTCATATTCAACAGCATAGACAATTTCTTTCGAGTTTTTGCTGTTCTTTATTTTATTGAATGCACTTTGCTGATCCGTACCGTCGTCGTCACTGTTTTCCAACCTATGGCCGGCGCCACCGTTGATGAGAGCTTCGGCCGTTTCTGCTGCTTTTGCATACATAGCCGTATTTTGTAAGGGGTATCCTGCCCATTGCAGATATACGGTTGCCAGTAAAGCTTGTGCAGCCGGTTTGGTCATACGGCAAGCATTGTCATAGAATGTTTTGTTTGGCAGGTATTTTACAGCTTCCGTGAGGTCTGATTCTATTTGTTGATATACTTCAGTAACAGAGGCACGCGGTCGGTTGATAACCGTTGGGTCAACCGTTTCCACAGGCTCCAGTACCAAAGGTACACCGCCATTACCTCCATCCTGAGCTTCACCGTCTTTACAGCCAAACTCTTTCACTAAAAAGTAATAAGACCAGGCACGGAAGAAATAGGCCTGTGCAAGACATTCGTTCTTCTTTTCTTCAGAGATAATTCCATTGGATACCATGCCGGGCAAACGTGCTATCAATACATTGCAGCGTCCGATGCACACATATGGTTCGCGCCAAAGCTCGCCAACTTCGCCGGCAACCGTTTGAAACGTAATGTTCAAGGTCTCCATATTGGAAGAGAAGTCGCCATCTTTTTTATCATCCGTAAACAAGCCCGACAACAAGCCATCGTACATAAGTCTCGTAGGCTGCCAACCGGTATTACGACCGCCATACAGATACGGGACACCACCGTAGTAAATCATATTTACCGCCGATTGTGCATCCGATTCGGATGTCCAGAACTGATTGTCGGTTTTGAGGTCCAAGGGTACTTCTTCCAAAAAATCGGCACATGATATGGTGAAAGCTAATGCAAGTACACCTACTACACTTAATATGATATTTTTCATCTTTTTCATACGATTGTTTTTTTAAATTAGAACGTAATATTTGCCCCTAAGGTAAAAGTACGTGCCTTTGGATAAGCAAAGAACAGCACACTTTGTCCCCATTGCGAAGTCCCTTTGGAAGATGCTTCAGGGTCGTAGCCTTTGAACTCATCGGAGCATAACATAAATGCGTTGTTTACATTGAAATACAGGCGTAAGCCTTGCAATCCTGTTTTTGATACCGCATTTTTATTCAGTGTATAACCCAACTGGATGAGGTTGAGGCGCAAATAAGAGCCGTCGGCCAACCAGGAAGAGTTGAAACTCTGATCGCTGTATCCGTCTCCATACGGACGGTTATAGATCATTTGTACGGTAGTATTCGTATGCTCCGGTGTCCATGCATCGGTTAGAATGGTAGAAAGTCCGGAGGTTAAGAACCTGGATTGTGTGGAGTGCAGGAAGTCTTGCAGAATATCAACACCCCATACGAATTGAAAATCGAGGGTTAAGTCAAAGTTCTTGTATCGGAGGTTATTAATGAAGCTGCCCGTCCAGTCGGGTAAGCCTTTTCCTAAAATAGTTTTCTCCGTTGCAATTATACTGCGTCCGATCTGATCGCCGGATTCATGTATGCCCAGCCATTCGTATCCGCCAAAGGATGATAAGGATTCACCGACCTTCAATGTACCCCAGTTGTTCCATATCGTTTCATCGTTTGCTCCCAGTTTTTCCACTCTGTTTTTGTTATAGTTCATGTTCAGGGTGCTGTTCCACGAGAAATCACGACCGCTCACAGGAGTAGCATTGATCATCAGATCAAGCCCTTGGTTCGACACTTCGCCAATATTAGCCGTTATGCTGGAGAACCCTGTAGAATAGGGTAAGGGCCGGCTGTATAACAAATCCGTTGTGTATTTATGATAATATGAGATATCAAACGACAAGCGGTCTTTGAATAATCCCAGGTTTATCCCTATGTCAAACTGTGCGGTTTTCTCCCATCTCAAATCCTTATTGGCCATTTTGCTCACATAGGCTGTCGTTACGGTTTCGCCTCCAATTACGGTTGTTCCTTGTCCGATTGTTGCCAGTGAGTTATAAGTGCCAATTTCACTATTCCCCATGATGCCATAGCTGGTGTGCAGCTTCAGCATGCTGATAAGCGGATTATTCTGCAAAAAGCCCTCATTCGAAATAAGCCATGCCAGCCCTGCGGAAGGGAAAAATGCATATTTGTTGTTTTTCCCGAATTTAGATGAGCCGTCGTAGCGGCTGGTAGCAGTAGCCATGTATTTGTCGGCGTACGAGTAACTCAGGCGCAGGAAATACGAGTTCATTGCCCAGCGGTCATGGTCGGAACTTACGGATGGACGTTGCGTACCGGCTCCCATATTATGATAGCTGTAGTAATCATCGGCAAAGGTTTTTGCCGTAGCAGAGAAATACTCATATTCGCGTTCCTGCCATGACAAACCGGCCATCGCATTGACCCGATGCGCTCCGAAGACGTTTTTGTAAGTCAGATAGGTTTCTTCCTGCCAGTAGAGAGTAGAGGAATTGTTTTGATAGGCATTACCCTGGTCTCCTTTACCAAAGTCGTGTACGTCACGAGGTCCGTATTCACGGTTGGTATTTTGATGGCTGTCTATCCCTAACTGTGTCCTCAGATCCAAACCCGGAAGGAGATGGAACGTTAATGCCGCGTTTCCGAAAATCTGTGTACGATATTGCCGCCTTTGCACCGCATTCAGGAAGTGGACAGGGTTCGCTCCATCTTCGGATGAGAAACGTACCCTCCGTGTTTCGTCTTCCGGAGTCGCCGGATTGTCGGCATATTTAATTATTTCCTGAAAAACAGCGGTATTATCATCCGCCCATGAACCGTCGGTATTTTTAATAGGATACCACGCAGGCATTTCAATCATGGTGCGTAGGGCATTTTGTCCGCCATCGCCATGGTCGGTATTGTTACCCCATGCGTGATTCACCAACAGGTTGATGGATGCAGAGAGCCATGAGGTAGGGCTTACATCATACGTCATTTTACTGTTCAGACGTTTCATATACGAATTGAGCAGTAAGCCTTGCTGGTCGGTATAGTTCAGGAATGCTCCCATGGAAGAGTTTTTGCCTGCCTGCTGAATGTTCAGCTGATGATTGTGCGACACAGTGGTACGAGTCGCTTCTTTCTGCCAGTCGGTATCATATTTTGCCGTACCGTCGGTATTGAAGTAGCGCGGGTCGGTGAAATGGTCTGTCATGTTCAGCGAATAAGCAGTACCATGGTAGGTATTCGCATTCTTCAGCCCTTGCATAAAAGCCTCCTGCCATTGAGATGCACTTAAGGTTTCCATATACCGTGCTACGGTACCTACGCTTACCGAACCCTGATAAGACAGCGAAATACCATCTCCGTCTGTTTTACCGCGTTTGGTCGTTACCAAAATCACCCCATTGGCTCCACGCGCTCCATAGATAGCAGCAGAAGAAGCGTCTTTCAGTACTTCGATATTCTCAATGTCATTGGGGTTGAGCAGACGAAATTCTTCCATCACCACGCCATCTACCACATACAAGGGGTCCGTAGAAGTGTTGATAGTACTCACACCACGGATGAGTACACGGATTGCTGCACCTGGCTGCCCGGAGTTGGAGAAAATATTTACGCCGGAAGCTTTTCCTTTCAGGCCATCCAGTGCACTGAAGGACTGAACTTTGAGAATGTCTTCTGCTTTAGCACTTGCAATCGAACCGGTCACATCCGTTTTGCGCATAGTACCGTATCCAACGACTACGACCTCTTCGAGTGTTTGCGAGTCTTCCTCCAGGACAACATTGAGTGTGGATTGGTTACCTGCGGAGATTTCTTTTGTCAGGTAGCCAATATAAGATACTTGTATGACGGCATTCGCCGGAACACCAGACAATGTGTATTGTCCGTTGAGGTCGGTGACCGTACCGTTCGTTGTACCCCGGATCACTACATTGGCACCAATAATGGCTTCGCCATACTTGTCGGTCACTGTTCCTGTAATTGCCCTTCCTTGTTGTGCAACGGAAAGGCCGACAGGTACATTCTTTTTGGTTAACACAATGTAATCGTTGTCGAATACATATTTGATACCCGAACCGGTAAATGCTTCGTTCAGACACTGGGCAACCGATTTCTTTCCGGTTTGTAAGGCAAGGATATCATCTACGTTTAATTCATTTTTACTATACACAAACAAATAATCTGTTTGCTCTTCTACCTGATTGATGAATTCACCAATCGTCAGATGATTCCCGTTGATATTCACTTTGGCATTCTGCGAATGGGTATTCGCAGCAAAGTTCGTGAATATACACAGGAAGAGAAGGAACGTTGAAATTCTCATGATATTCAAAAGTTTCTTGGTGTGATAATTTTGAAATAATAAAAGACGCGACAAAGGTTTTTTTTTCATAACTTTGTTTCATTTACTTGTTAATACTTAATTGTTTTAATTGATGTTAGCATTTTTACCGGTAAGGTGTTCCCGCACCTGCCGGTTTTTTTGATTTTTTCTGTTTATATCATAGGCAATTACATGTTTTAAAGTTAGACATATAGATTATTGATAAGCATTTTTTTATTTCGTTTGTATAGTTACCGTATCGTAATCGTATTCAGTTCGTCATCTTTGACAAAGGAGAAATGATACACTTTCTGCAAGGTTCGTAAAATGCTTTCCAACCCATCCCGGTGCCTGATTTTCCCGCTGAATTTATAGGCATTCAGTTTCTGGTTGTGCACATTTACTTTTATATCGTAATACCATTCCATTTTATTCATAATGTCGGTGAACACCAGATTGTCAAATGCGTAAATACCTTCTTTCCATAAAAGAAAATTCAGGTTGTTGAATGTATGCCTGATCAACTTATTATTTTTCAGTTCCGCATATTCATTCGGTTTAAGAAACATGGCATTCTGTTCGTTTCCCTTATTGTATATTTTTACGGACCCGTTCAGGAGCGAGGTATTAAATTCGTTTTTTTCTTTATAGGCCGATACGTTGAATTGCGTGCCCAGCGCCTTAATATTCAGCTTATCAGTCGATACGACAAAGGATTGTTCTTCCTTGTGGGCTACTTCGAAATAGGCTTCTCCGTCTAATTCAACTTTCCGTTCTCCTCCGCTGAAGCGTGTAGGGTAACGCAGGGTAGAGCGGGCATTGAGCCAGACGATTGTCTCATCATGCAGCTTCAGCCTGACCCTTTGCCCGGCAGGAGTTGTCACTTCTTCATACGCAATTGCCGGCTGCGCCTCTTTTCCGATAAGGCTGGTGTATTTCATCAGCGCCCAGGTTACTGAAGCAGTGATACATACGATAGCTGCATAGGCGGCAGCCTGCCTGAACGAGAGAAGTATTTGCCTCCTGCGCCGTCTTTGCTTGAACTCCTGCAGTTTGTGTAAAGCGATGGTCTCATCTTTTTCGGAAGGCAATAACGAATACAGGCCATAGAGATTCTGAACCGAAATAAACTCATTTTTCAGTTCTTTGTCTGACTCCATCAGCGAGAACAGTTCTTCTTTCTCCGGTTTCGAGATTTTACGTTTAAAATATTTTGCGATCAAATCATGCATCTTTTACAGTTTGTACAAAAGGGAGCGTTTCAAACCGCTTGTACCACTATAAAAGAATTTCAAATAAATATTATTTAACAACTCCGGTAAGGAAGAGCAGCAAGGGCAGGTATTCTTTGAGTTCGATCCGGAGCTTTTTCAGGGCGATGCTCATCTGGTTTTCTACCGTATTGACCGATATGTTTAGCTCTTCGGCTATTTCCTGATATTTCTTTCCTTCTATACGGCTCATTATAAATATTTCGCGGCATCGTTTGGGTAGCTTATTGATGGCGTCGTTTATAAATCTTTCAATATCTTCGTCCGACGAAAAGGCCCGGTTTAAATCTTCCAGCGACGAGAGTTTCATGTTTAGTTCCTGTCGGTATTCCTCGGCAACAACTTTGCGGCGCAGGTGGTCGATACATTTATTTTTCACCAGCGAAAAAAGGTAAGCAGTCAGGCTGATCTGTACATTAAGTACCTCACGTTTCTCCCAAAGCATCATAAATACATCTTGCACAATGTTTTCCGCATCTTCGTCGGACATCACATATTCTTTGGCGAAGCGGTGCAGGCGGGTAAAGTAATTGACATATATTTTGTCGAAATTATCTTGTATGCTATCTACATATATAATTGTATCTTTACTCAGCATTCTATATGGATGTTTATTATCCCAGTTGGCAAACTTACATGAAATTCTTCCGATTTACAAATACATACAACAAAAAAACGGAAAAAAAGGTATATTTCTGATTGTTGCCTGTGTTGTCGTTTTGCCACCAGCTTGGCACAGTTATGCCATCCGGGTGGCGTTGGAACCCAGGGCGTTGCCGCTGGGCTGGGATATACCGGAACCCAGGGCGTTGCCGCTGGGCTGGGTTATATAGGGCTTTCAGCCCTTTTTCCTGTCAGGATGAGGCGGACGGGGGTATGCCTGGTCCGTTCCGGCGCATTTTATTTTTA
>JAISZA010000137.1 GCA_031269535.1 Tannerellaceae bacterium | reverse complement strand
TTTCACATTTACCTTTATTATATGTTTTTAATATAGATGCAAAAATAATATTATTATTCAAACCTCACACTTTCTTCAACGATATTTGTCTCTTTCTTGTCTTCATTCCGTAAAATTTTTCCTCCGCCTCGGGTGCATTTGACTCCGTCGATTTTCAATTCAAATTGTCGCAGATTCAATGGATTTCCGTCGTCATTGCGAGGTACGAAGCAATCCATTTCCCTCGTCATTGCGAGGCACGAAGCAATCAATCTCCCTCGTCATTGCGAGGTACGAAGCAATCCAGGATGCCCGCTCCGGATTGCTTCGTACCTCGCAATGACGGCCCCGTAATGACGGATGCGACCATTTGAATTGAAAACCGACATAGTCAAACGACCCCTCCGGCTCCATACAAATCACCGCAGATAGGTGTCCATCCAGGTGGTTATTTCTTGTAGCCGTTTGATGCGGTTTTGCGGACGACCGGAACGCGAGAGTTCGTGGTTCTCGTTTTCGAAAATGACCAGGCGGGAGGGTACATCGAAGTATTTCAGGGCGTAGAACATTTGTATCCCTTCCGACAACCAGCAACGGTAGTCTTCTTCGCTATGGATAAAAAGCGTAGGTGTTTTTACCTGATCGGCATATTTAAGGGGGGATTGTGCCCACAGCCCCTCGTGGTTGGTCCAGGCATCGCCGCCTATCTGAGACTGTATGAAGGTATAGCCGATGTCGGTTGTATTGCTGAATGAAATCCAGGAAGCAATGCTCCGCTGAGAAGCTGCCGCCCGGAAGCGGTTGGTATGACCGATGATCCAGTTGGTCATAAAACCACCATACGAGCCGCCGGTGACCCCAACCCGGTCTGCATCAATGAAGTCGAAGGCTTCGATAGCCGCATCGGTAAACGTCATCAGGTCGCGGTAATCTGTTTCCCCGTACCGTCCTTTGATGTTGGCAAAGGCATTTCCTCCGCCGTCGCTGCCTGTCGGGTTCGTAAAGATCACGGCATATCCCTGGTTAGCCCAGTATTGCATTTCGTGGAAAAGGCCGGCACTGAAAACCGTCTTCGGACCTCCGTGGATATCCAGGATGGTGGGATATTTTTTCCCTTTTTCGTAATCTGCCGGCGGGATGGCATAGCCGGTGATTTCTGTTCCGTTTTCGTTTCTGAAGGTGAGGGGCTGCGGAGTGATGATGCGGAACTCCGTCTGCAGGCGGTCGTTTATATGGCTCAGTGGCGTCAGGCTCCCTTTCTTATCCAGATAACAGATCTCTGCTGCCTGGTTTCCGGTCATGGCGATTGTGAGGAATCCGTCATTATGGGGCAGGTATTCCAGGATGGATTCCTTCCCTTTATTGATGAAGGAGACTGCCGCATCCTTGAAAGCTACCTGGATCAGGGGGGCATGGTCTGCCACGGTGGTGATATAGTAGAAACCCGTTTTGTCGTGCCGGATGCCGGAGGGCGTATTCCCCATCTTCACATCAGAGCCGGTACTGTTTCCTGCCCCGTAAGGGTCTCCGCTGTAGAGTTTATCCAATTGCCGGGTCTTCAGGTGCAGCCGGTAGAACGAGGCATTACTTATCTCGTTGATAGCGGTATGGATGGTGAGCAGCACTGCATCGGCAGACAGGAACGAGATATTCCCGTAGGAAGCCGTTTCCTCCAGGGGAGTGATGTCTTTCACCGTCAGACCGGCCACCTGTAATGCTTTCAGCCGGTTGCCTCGCGGCGCTTTTCCCTGGTAGGTATTCGACGTATAGAGCAGGGTTTGTTTGTCCTCACTCAGGGTGAGGCCTCCCACGGTTTCAAAGGGAGCCGACAGTTCTTTTATATCGCCCTCGTTATAAAAGTATAAATGCGTACGCTTCCCGCTTATGTCCCCTCGTCCGTTCGCCCAGAAAGGGATCTCGTCGAATATCCGGTATCCACTGTTCTTTTCTTTTTCTTTCAGGGCTTTGTCTAAGTCGTTGTCTGCCTGTTCCAGCAACCGGGCAAAGTTGTGATCGTATCCGGCGGTAAAGAAAAAATGTTTCTCATCGATGAATTTAATATCCCCCACGGCATAAGGCAGCCGCAGCGCTTCTACGGCTTCGCCTATCTGCGGGCTCAGTTTTACATAGACCGACAGCGGCTCTCCCTTGCGGATACGTTCCCGGTCTTTCGCCTCGCGGGCGTTCTTAAAGAGGATACTGCCGTCGTCAAGCAAATAATAGTCGCCGATGTCGTGCGAAGAAGTCAGCCGGCGGGGCTGGCCGTTTTCCAGGAGGAAGAGGTCGCTGGTATAGAGATTCTCTTCCACGTCCGCTTGTTTGATAATGAAATAAATGTGTCCGTTCTTCTCTTTCAGGTTGGACAGCATTTTTACTTCCTTAAAGAAATCTATACCCACAGGTTTCCTGTCGTTGTCTCCGGCTCCGGACACCCGGAATCCGTTCCATAAGAGAATGATGATTAAAAATAAGCCTTGCTTTTTCATACAAATACAATTTTTTAAAGTAGTTTGTTTGTTGTTATACATTAAATAAGTAGGGCGTAAAGATAGGAACATTTCCGTCTCTTTGTACGTATAAATAAAAGGAGCATTAAATGACGGACAACAGAAGATTGCCGGTAGGCATACAGGATTTTGAAGACCTGCGTACGAATGGTTAATTATTTCGCATCTCTTAATACCATTTAAACAGGCGCATCCCGGCGATAAAGCAGGTGATACCGAACAGGGAGAGGGCTATCGAGGGTGAAAGGATTTCCATCCAGCCGCCTCCTTCGTTGAAGATGCTGCGGATACCGTCTGTAAGCGCTGTCAGGGGCAGCAGTTTGATAAGACCGATGCTCCACTCCGGGAAATTATGGTAACTGAAAAAGATACCCGACAGGATCATCATAGGCATGGTGACGGCATTGATCCAGCCCGTGCCTACTTCCGTCCGGGAAGTGCGGCTTGAAACCAATACACCAATACCGGTAAAAGCCAGGTTACCCGCCAGGAATAAAACGACCAGCGCACCGATATTCCCTTGAATATGAATGTCGAACAAAAGCCATGCGAAAAAGAAAAGAATCAGGGCTTCTACTACATTCATCAGGATACGGACAAACATCAGGGCAATGAGGAAATTCGATTTCTTCATCGGGGTGGCTACCATGCGCCGCAACAGTTTTTGTGAGCGCCGTTCGATGATTGTATAACTGATTCCCCACATGATGGAACTCATAATGCCGAATGAAATCAGCCCCGGAACAAGGAAGTCGATATAACGCACACCTTTCAGCGTCAGGGGTTCGACAGGTGATTGTCCGGTATCCATTACCGAAACGGGAGATTGTATCAAGGAGGAGAGTTTCAGATAGACCAATTGCGCCTGCGAATTGTGCGGGTCGAAATGGTAGGCTACCTTCCCCAGCGAATCGGAGACAATCATGTCGGCTTCTCCCCGTTTCAGCGCAACGATGGCCGACCGCCAGTCGCTATGGACAAACGTAAATCCGGTATTACCCAATACCTGATCCGTAACCTTCCATACGTGCGCCTCCTGTCCGTTCCGGAGGATGGGTTGCGCATAGATACGAAGCAGCGAATCCAGCTCCGTAGGCTGCTCTTCCACAACGAGCACCTGAAACTTCAGCTCCGACTTCTGCGTAAATGCCAGCCCCAGCCCGATGGAGATAAGTACCGGGAAGATCATTCCCCAGAACAACACCTCCGGCTCGCGGATGGTCTCCAGGAACTGGGCGACGGAAAGGCGATATAATTGATTATTTTTTAATGATTTCATGCGTCTGCCTTGTTTTATTGTATCACATCCGGGGTTTCGTTCAGTGTCTTTCCGGTCAGCCGGATAAACAGCTCGTCTAAGTTGCGTGCCTTTTCGTCCAGCAAATCTTCCAGCCGGCCTTCCCTCAGGGTCTTTCCCTCGTCAATGATGATGATGTGCTCGCATAGCGATTCCGCTTCTTCCATATAATGTGTTGTAAGGATCAGGGTCGTTTCTTTCCGTTCTTTCAGTTCGTTGAGGATGGTCCACAGGTCGAGGCGCGAATGTGGGTCGAGTCCGGTTGTAGGCTCATCCAGAAAGAGTATCTGAGGGTGGTTGAGCAGGGCGACGGCCAGGGCCAGCCGTTGTCGCTGGCCGCCCGAGAGGGTTCCGGTCATCGACTTCTGTTTGCTTTCCAGTCCGGTCCGTTCAATCACTTCGTTCACCCGTTCGTTGCCCAGTCCGAAGAAGCTGGCAAAGAGGCGCAGTGTTTCGCGAACCGTCAGCTTCTCGGTAAAGCGGGTTTCCTGCAGCGAGAGTCCGATGATCTTCCTCAGTTCTTTCTCGTGTTTATGCCAGCTTTTCCCCTGAAGCAGGATTTCTCCGCTATCCGGTTTGCGCAGCCCTTCCATCATCTCTACTAGCGTGGTTTTACCTGCGCCGTTCGGGCCCAGCAGCGCCACAAACTCTCCCGGCTGTATCTCCAGCGATATACCACGCACGGCCTGCACATCTTTGAACGATTTAAAAACGTTTTTCACTTCAATCTGAAACATATAAAGCGCTGTTTTTCATTTTAAGCCTACAAAAGTACTGTATTTTCTCATACAGACACTAAAAAATCGGGATGAATCGTTGGATATATAAAATATATGTTTACCTTTGCCTCGCAAATCAGGAAAGGGGTTTGTGTAAAATCGCGGAGTGGAGCAGTGGTAGCTCGTTGGGCTCATAACCCAAAGGTCGTAAGTTCGAGTCTTGCCTCCGCAAC
>JAISZA010000068.1 GCA_031269535.1 Tannerellaceae bacterium | reverse complement strand
CGGTTTGTTGCATTAACGGAAAAGTCGTACCTTTGTTACCTCTAATTTACAGATCGCTATGAACAGGATTCGGTTAAAAGATAAAGAGTTTGAGTTGTTTATCCCGGAGAGCCGCATACAAAAGGCTATCGCCGGAATGGCAGAACAGATCAGGCGCGACATAGAGGGGAAGAATCCCCTGTTTGTAGGTATATTGAACGGAGCGTTTATGTTTATCGCTGATCTGATGCACCGGCTGAATGGTCCGTACGAACTTACTTTTGCCCGTTATTCATCGTATCATGGCACGAATACAACCGGCATAATCAAGGAGATCATGCCTATCAGAGTGCCGGTGGAAGGACGTACATTGATTCTGCTGGAAGATATTATTGATACCGGCTTTACAATGCACTATGTGATGGATAAACTGAGAAAAGAAGGAGCCGGAGACGTGAAACTGGCAACCATGCTTTTCAAACCAGACGCCCTGAAGTACGACCTGGTTCCTGATTATGTGGGCCTGGAAATACCCAACAATTTCATTGTCGGGTACGGGTTGGATTACGATGAGCAGGGACGTGCTTACAGCGATATTTATAAGATTGTCAATGATTAGTTTATTCTAAAAAATAATATCAGAACGATGTTGAATGTAGTGATTTTTGGCGCTCCCGGATCAGGCAAAGGAACGCAGAGCGAATTAATTATCAAAGAATTTGGCTTAGACCATATTTCTACCGGTGAGGTGTTGCGCGCTGAAATAAAAAACAAAACCGGGTTGGGAATGATTGCCGACGGATATATCAACAAAGGGCATCTGGTGCCGGATGATCTGATTATTGATATGCTGGCCGGCGTGTTAGACAGTAAGAAGAATGCCAGGGGCCTGATATTCGATGGATTCCCCCGTACGATCCCACAGGCCGAAGCACTGAAAGAGATGCTGAACGAACGGGCGACCGGCATCGCAGCCATGCTGAATCTGGAAGTGGAAGAAGAAGAACTGATCAACCGCCTGCTGGAACGTGGCCGGAGAATGGGACGATCGGACGACAATCCGGAAACCATCAAATCCAGATTGGATGAATATCACCTAAAGACAGCGCCTTTGGTGGAATATTATAAAAAAGAAAACCTGCATCATGCCATCAAAGGTACGGGTACGGTAGAAGCAATTTATGAACAAATCAAAGAAATATTATCCTCGTGTCGAATTTCGTAGATTACGTGAAAATTTATTGCCGTTCGGGCAAAGGGGGAAGAGGCTCGTGCCATTTCCGCAGAGAGAAATACATCCCCAAAGGAGGGCCTGACGGAGGGAACGGAGGCAAAGGAGGAAATATCTGCCTCCGGGGAAACCGCAATTACTGGACGCTCCTCCATCTGAAGTATGAACGCCATGTCATCGCTACCGCCGGCGAGAGCGGAAGCGCGAAAAGAAGCTCCGGCAGAAACGGAGAAGACCGCATCATAGAAGTACCCTGTGGTACAGTGGTCTATGATGCCGAAACGGGTGAATACCTCTGCGACATCACCGGCGACGGACAGGAGATACTCCTGCTGCCGGGCGGACGGGGGGGGCTGGGAAACTGGAATTTCAAGACATCGACTAACCAGGCGCCCCGTTATGCACAACCCGGAGAACCGGCGGTAGAGCGCAAAATCATTCTCCAACTCAAACTGCTGGCCGACGTCGGATTGGTGGGCTTTCCCAATGCAGGGAAATCCACCCTACTCTCGGTCGTCTCGGCCGCCAAACCTAAAATCGCCAATTATCCTTTTACTACCCTGGAGCCGAATCTGGGTATTGTGAGCTACCGCGACAAACGCTCTTTCGTCATGGCCGATATACCCGGTATTATCGAAGGTGCAAGCGAAGGAAAAGGCCTGGGGCTGCGATTCCTGAGGCATATCGAACGCAACTCCCTGCTCCTCTTTATGATACCTGCCGATGCAACCGACATACGGAATGCCTATGAGATATTGCATAAAGAATTGATGCAATACAACCCCGAGCTGCTGGGGAAAAGCCGGGTGCTGGCCATTACAAAAAGTGATCTGCTGGACGAAGAACTGACACAAGCCCTCTCGGAAGACCTGCCTGAAGGCGTCCCGGCTGTGTTTATCTCTGCGGTCACCGGACAGGGCATTCCGGAGCTGAAAGACAGGTTATGGAAAGAATTGAATAAAGAAACATTCCACGAACCGGAACGTATCGTACACAAAAATCTGGATATAAGCTCCCTGCCTGCAGAGGACGACGGCTACGACATCCCGCCCGGAGATGATGAACCGGAAGATGCGTATGACGAATACGATTGGGACGATGATGAAAACGCCTGACAATAAGCATCTGCCGATACTGCAATTCTCTGTTCTGAAAGAGTACAGTAAGATTGTTCACTTCATGACCACCCGCCATGGAGGGGTGAGCAGAGGGAAGTATGCGTCTCTGAATCTGAGCGAATACTGTGGTGATGATCCGGCTGCCGTACGGCAGAACAGAGAAAAACTCTGCACCGCTTTAGGCATATCCCCTGCGGATTTATACGTCCCGCATCAGGTACATGGCGACAGGGTGAGCTTGTATGAAGCATCTGCCCGCCCTGCCGAGGATGCGGATGCGCTGATTACCGGCGAACAGGGCATCTGCATTGCCGTATCTACCGCAGACTGCGTCTCCGTTTTGCTGTACGCGCCGGATAAAGAAATGGTAGCCGCCATACATGCCGGATGGCGCGGAACGCTCAGCTATATCGTAGCAAAGACCTTGCGCCGCATGGTGGATGAACTGGCCTGCGACCCCCGGCGGATGCGGGCAGGCATTGGCCCCTCCATCGGCGCAGATGTGTTCGAAACGGGAGAAGAGGTGTATGACGCTTTTGCAGCCGCAGGCATGGATATGAGGGCTATCAGCAAAAGAAACAAAACAACAGGAAAGGCGCTTATCGACCTGAAAGAAGCCAATCGCCGGCAATTACTGGACTCAGGCCTGACGGAAGCACATATCGAAGTGTCGGATGTCTGTACCTACACCCGGCCGGATGATTTCTTTTCTGCCCGCCGCTCAGGAATAAACAGCGGACGGATGTTGACAGGCATCATGATAAAAAACAGCTGATTATGATGCATATCAGTATATCCGCCGAGATGGCCGAAGCCTGCCCTGACTTGCGTATATGGGCCTTGAGCTGCGAGGTGAAGAATACGGAATCAGACCCGCTCCTCTGGGAGGAAATTTCCCGGCAGGAACAAGTCCTGCGCGAAACACTACACATAGACGAAATAAATAAATGGCTACCGGTAAAAGCAACCCGGCAGGCCTATAAAAAATCAGGGAAAGACCCGAACCGTTACCGCCCTTCGGCCGAGGCGCTCTGCCGCCGCGTTCTCCGGGGACTGCCTTTATACCGGATCAATACCTTGGTGGATATCATCAATCTTGTCTCGCTGAAAACCGGTTTTTCCATAGGCGCTTTCGATATCGCTAAAATCAGGGGCGAACAGATTATATTGGGTATCGGACGGGAAGGTGAATCTTATCAGGGTATCGGACGGGGCGAATTTAATATCAGCGGACTACCTGTTTACAGGGATGAACTGGGAGGAATCGGTACACCGAGCAGCGATGAAGAACGAACAAAAATAGAACTTTCGACTTCCCGCCTGCTGCTTATCATAAACGGCTATTCAGGTGCGGAAGGCCTGCCGGAAGCCGGCGCTTTGGCCTCCGGCTTACTCACCCGCTACGCATCGGCGGCCCATATCCGGAAAATAGAAATTAATACATTATAAATCAATCTATCATCGACATGAATAAATTAGCAGCTATCCTGATAGCCATCTGTACCGGCCTGCTCGCCGGCTGCGCAGGGAAACAAACGTATTATGAAGAAAGCGGTTCCGTATTTCATACATTGTACAGTATTAAGTATCAGGCTCCCCACTTACTGACTGAGAAAATTGATGCGGAATTGCAGGCCTTCAGTCTTTCGCTCAATCCGTTTAACCCCAACTCCATTATTTCAAAGGTTAACCGGAATGAACCGGTAGAAGTGGATGAATGGTTTACGGATGTATTCAATAAGGCCCGCGAAGTATCCGTCCGCTCCGGGGGCGCTTTCGACGCTACGGTAGCTCCGCTCATCAATTTATGGGGATTTGGTTTCAGTCGGACAGACAGCCTGAATCCTCAGGTGATAGACAGCATAAAGACTTTCGTAGGCTATCAGAAAATACGTCTGGAGGGGAAAACCGTTGTAAAAGACGACCCGCGCGTCCTGCTCAATTTCTCAGCCATAGCCAAGGGATATGCCTGCGATGTGATAGCCCGCCTGCTGGAGCGTGAAGGAGTACGAAACTATATGGTGGAGATAGGGGGAGAAGTCGCCATGCGAGGCGTCAATCAGAACGGAGAATGTTGGCGCATCGGCATCAATAAACCGAAAGACGACACAGAAGGCGCCAATACAGCGCTTGAAGAAATCGTGCGGCCATGCAAACCCTGCGGCGTGGCTACATCCGGCGATTACCGCAATTTCTATATAAAAGACGGAATGAAATACGCCCATACGATTGACCCGGCCACAGGCTACCCGGCCGGACAAAATATATTAAGCGCCACAGTGATAGCCGACGACTGCATGACGGCCGACGCATATGCTACCGCCTTCATGGTCATGGGCATAGAGAAAGCGGTAAAAACCGCCCGTTCCATTCCCGGCATCGACTATTTCTTTATCTATTCCGATTCCGACGGCAACCACTTAGTCTCCTTTTCCGACGACATGCAAGCCTTCCTGTCGAACCACCGGTGAGTCAGGCAATCGTGATTCCCATTTGCTGCATCAGGAAAGTGGCGTTCATGTTTTGTGCAATTCCTTCCCTGAGTTGATAAGAGAAAGTGAGTGTGTCGCCGGTGATATCGGCTTCGAAACGGTAATTCTTTATTTGCGTGGGGAAGTCGCGCTCCAGCGAACCCAGAGCCAGGTCGTGTGTGGCGATAATGCCGTGGGTTTTGTATGCAAGCAGTTGTTTCATAAGGGCGAAGGAGCCTTTTTGTTTGTCGGTGGAATTGGTGCCTTTCAATATCTCGTCTAAAATGATGAACAGTTTTTCTCCTTTATGCAGGCGGTCGATGATCATTTTCAGGCGTTTCAGTTCGGCAAAGAAGTAGGATTCATTGCTTATCAGGGAGTCGGATGTCCGCAGGCTTGTCACCAGCCGGGCCGGGTAAACCCTCAATTCGCCGGCACAGACCGGCGCTCCTGTCATTGCCAGTACGAAATTTATCCCGACCGTTCGCAGGTAGGTGCTCTTACCTGCCATATTAGCTCCTGTAATAATCAGAAAACAGGGGCTTTGTCCTATCGAAATATCATTCTTTACGCATACATCTCTGGGGATTAGAGGATGCCCCAGTGATTTGCCCGATATCTCAAAATACGAACCGACAAAAGCCGGATACGTATAGCCGGGGTGATTAAAAGCAAAGCCGGCTAAGGAACTCAGGGCATCGAAGCAGGATAAGGCTTCGAACCAGTCGCCTGTCTTTGCTCCATGTTCTTCCTTCCATCTCTCTATGGCTATGGAGGCGCGTATATCACGAAAGGTGAAGATATTCAGCAGTATGGCAGTAAACGTCGCCCGCTGGTCTAAAATGCCGATATGAGATGATAGCTTTCTGATGGCCCGCGAGGCTGTCCCCTGGCTGCAAGCCAGCTGACGGCTCAGCCCGGAGAGTAGTCCGGAAGTAAATGTTTCTTTCTCAATTATTTTTATTAATTCCGAGTAGCGGAGAAGTATTTTTTCCAGCTTATTGACGGTCTTATGCAATTCGTTGATCTGCCTGAGGCGGATATAAGCTGTCAGAAAACTGAGAATAAACAAGAGATTGCATACGGTCAGAGAGAGATAACCGGAAATAACACCGACAGCGACGATCAGCCAGAGCAGGGGGACAAACCAGACCGAGGCTCTCCAGAAGAGCCTGTTGACAAAATACCCGGAGGGAGAGCTCAGGTTAGCGAGCAAGCGGACATCGTCCGGATTCCCCGGGCAGAGGACCCCGTTTACGTAGAAATCCTGCCTCAGCCGGATAAGCGGAGCTAACTCCTTCACCGCTTCCTGACGTTGCAGAATGGCCTCCTTATCCGTCAGAGGATTGATAAACCAGTCTGCCAGTTGTTCGCGCCCCATGTGGGTAACAGTCCGGTTGAGGGATTGAAAAAAAGAACGCTCTCCGAAGATATCCAGGTCGAGGCAGAAGGCATGTTCGCCCTCTGCTTTCTCAGGCGCTCCGTCGAAAGCGCTGAAATCGTAGTTCAGTCCTTTCAGTTCGTTGGAACACAAGTCGATCAGAGCTTCTTCATAGGATTTTTTCTGAGAAAGGAGGTTATGATAAACCATGAGTACGACGAAAGGCACTGCATACAACAAGAGCACTCCGGCGATTAGTTTCCAATCCTGTTCCCTTACAAACCAGGCCGTTATCAGGGCTCCGATCACTAAAAGCAGACGGATAGTACCCAGGCTGTGTATCTTTTTCTGTAAACTTATCAGCCTGCGGGAGGCGTTTTCTATCCTGTTCTCGTAATAATGATATACTTTTTTCATTCCGTTTTTTTTAACAGAGAAGAGAAGGCGCTTATATTACCAGAAGTTTGTAGCCTTTTCCATGCACATTTACTATCCCCACGTGATTATCTTCTTTCAGCAAGCGGCGTAGTTTGGTTATATATACATCCATGCTTCGTGCGTTGTAATACGAATTATTATTCCAGACAGCCTTCAGTACTTCTTCCCTTAAGACAAGGGCATTCATATGCTCACACAGATACCTGAGCAATTCACATTCCTTGCTTGTCATTTTATTATTGACATTGTCTATCGACAGTATTTGTTTTTTCGTGTCAAACAAATATTTACCAATCTGGTAAACCGGTGCATCCTGTATGTCAAGGCTACGGGAACGTCTGATAATGGCAATGACACGCATTTGTAGCTCTTCCAGTATGAAAGGTTTGCGGATGAAGTCATCGGCTTCCAGGGCATAAGCCTGCGTAATCGTTTCGATGCCTGGGTTCATCGCGAGAAAAATTAATATTACATCGGGATCGATGGCTTTTATCTTTTTCACGAAAGCCAGCATCTCTTCTGAAAAGGATGCTTCAATATCGATTATACAGATTGGATACCTCTCGGTAAGAAATGCCTGGTGAGCCTCTTCCCGGGTAATAAACATATCGGTATGGAAATCGTTCACCTGCATAAATTCACAAAGCAGTGAGCCGATACTTTCATTTTGTTCAAAAAGAAGGATTCTAAAATGATTTTTCATTGCCATAATCCCATGTATTAAAATGAGCAAAGACGAGGGCTGCCCGACAGCAGCCTCATCGTCTTTTTTTTGCCATTAAATTATAATTCTCTTATCTGTTCCAATATCATATGAATTGTTCAATACTCCAGACAAAAGCCCGCAGGCCCTGCGCTTCTGTCTGTAAATCCAGCTTATGCAATAAATCCAGAAAGACCGTTGCCTTTTCTTCTTCCGTAACAACCAGGATGGCCGAATTTTTTGTTGGCCAGGCATGGGTGCCGTAATGAGGTTCGCCTTTTTTGCTTCCACGCCCCTGCACTTCGTCCCAATAGGTATAGCCCCGGATGGAGTTCCTGTCCATGATCGTCAGAATCGCGTCGTAATACGCCTGGTTGAATGATACAAATATTGCTTTCATACTATTATAACTATTTATAGGGTAATATAGTTCATTTAATTCGATATTTTTTCGAAAATTTATTTCTTTTACGTTTTACTCCGTTGGCGGCAAATACGCAATAGACAACCGGGACAATGACTAAAGTGATGACTGTAGAGACAGAAAGCCCCCAGGCTACCGTCATCCCCATGGCGCGCCACATCTCCGCACCTTCGCCTGTGCCCAGCGCCAGCGGGAGCATACCCAGGACAGTACTCAGACTGGTCATCAGCACCGGACGAAGACGCGACTTGCCGGCGGTTACGCAAGCCTGGATGATGCCCATCCCTCTTTCGCGGCAGAGGATGGTATAGTCTATCAGCACAATCCCGTTCTTTACTACAATACCTATCAGCATAATCAATCCGATGAGCGCCATGACTCCCAGCGGGGTTTGTGTGATCGACAAGCCCAGGATAACACCGACAAAGGCAAAGGGAATGGAAAACATGATGACAAAAGGATCGACCAACGACTCGAACTGTGCCGCCATCACGATGAATACCAATATAATAATCAACAACATCAACAAGCCCAGATCGGCAAACGTCTCTTGCTGGTCCTGATAGGTACCGGCTAACTGCCAGGCTATTTCGGGGGGTATGTTCATGCTCCGCATTTCCGTATTGGCGGCGCTCACGATATCGCTTAACGCAGCTCCTTCGGCTGCGATGGCGGATACGGTGATTACGCGCTCGCGGTTTTTGCGTTCGATGGTTGGGGGCGTCATACGTTCTATTACCTGTCCTACCTCGCGGATGCGGATGCCTTGCCCTGTGTTGTTATAGATAACGATATTTTCGATATCTTCCAGCGACTGACGGAACTGGGGCGCATAACGCACACGGATATTATACTCGTCGCCATCCTCACGGTAGAGCGAAGCGACCGATCCGTTGATGCGGTTACGCATATACATCGAGGCTGTCGTTACATTCAGCCCGTGGACAGCCAGTTTCTCGCGATCGAAATCAACCTGATATTCGGGGATATAATCTTCGCGGCTGACCGACACCTGGGATACGTTCTTATTGTTTCGCAGGCGTTGGGCTATTTCATTGGCGATGGCATCGGTTTCGGAGAAGTCAAAGCCGTATATCTCGACATCTACGGTTGCTTCGCCCCCCATCATGCCGCCTCCGCCGCCGGCCAGCACTTCAAAGCGCTTGATCTCGGTATATTTCTCCAGGTCTTTGCGCATCAGTTCGCATATCTCGGTCAGTCCTCTGTCGGAGCCGCTTTTCTGCAGACGTTCTCCCACGCTGTACAGGCTGACGTAGAACTCGATAATGTGCGTACCGCTGCTGCTCATCTGCGCGAAGGTATTGTCGGTGTTGGCTTGTCCTTCCGAGTGGTTCGACATTTCTATTTCCGGATATTTTGCGTGAAACTCCGCGTCTATCCTTTGTGCCAGTTCGTGGGTAATCTCCTGCCGGGTTCCGATGGGAAGTTCGATATTGATACTAATTTGCGCGTTGTCTTGTGTGGGAAAGAACTCTGTCTTGATGGTCGGGGTCAGGAAGAGGCTTCCTATGAAGATAAGGGTGGCGCCGGTTATCACCGTCTTGCGATGGCGGACAGCCCAGTTGACGAGATGCGAATAGGCGACGTCGAGCCTGTCCAGCGCCCGTTCGACCGGCGTGAAGAGGAAGGCGTAGAGTCTGCCTTTCTTCGGATTCAGGCGGAGTATCTGCGAGCAGAGCATAGGAGTAAGCGTCAGAGCGGCGATGAGCGATACGGTAATCACAATAGTTACGATCCAGCCCAATTGACGGAACATGATGCCTGCTATACCGGAAGTGACCATCGTGAAAGGAAGGAAGACGGCCAGGATGGTCAGGGTAGAAGCCATAACGGCCAGACCCACTTCGTTGGTGGCATGGATGGCCGCCTGCTTGGGCGAGCTGCCCCGCTCAATATGCTTGGTGATATTCTCGAGCACCACAATAGCGTCGTCAACCACCATACCGATGGCTATCGAGAGCGAACTCATCGACACGATATTCAGCGTATTACCCGAAGCCAGCAGGTAGGCAAACGCGGCCACCAGCGAAATCGGAATGGTCAGCACAATGATGAACGTTGCCCTCCACCGGCGAAGGAAAGCCAGCACAACGAGCATGACGATGAGGAAGGTGACAATGACGGTTTCGACCAGCGAGTCGATTGTATTCACAATGTTTTCAGAGGTATCCATGATGATTCCCAGCTTCACATCCGAAGGTAAACTAGCCTGTATCTCAGGAAGTTTTTCGTACACTTTCTTCGCTATCGCTACCGAATTGGCGCCGGATTGTTTCTGGATGATAATCATACCGCCGCGGACGCCGTTATTATAGGTTTCCTGCGCCCGTTCTTCCACGTTGTCACGCACATAGGCCACATCCCGCAGATAGACCGTTTTATTGTCGCGGCTGCCGACAACGAGGTCGAGCAATTGATTGACGTCGGTAAATTCGCCCTGTACGCGCAGGGAGTAGGTGTTCGATCCGATATCGATAACGCCGCCCGGCGTATTGCGGTTCTCCTGGGCGATGACGGCCGAGATACTTTCTATCGTCTGTCCATAGGCCTCTAATTTGTAGGGGTCGCAATACACCTGCAATTCGCGGATGGGCGTCCCGCTGACGGAGACGGCGCCTACGCCATTGATACGGGCCAGGGGATTGGATACCTTATCGTCCAGTATCTTGTACAGGGCATTGGTGCTTTCTTCTGCCGTCACCGAGAGCATGATGATCGGGATATCGTCGGTACCAAACTTGAAGATAACGGGGCTTTCGGCGCCATCGGGCAGGTACGACTTGACCATCTCCAGATTGTCGCGCACATCATTGGTAGCCACGTCGGTATCGGAACCGTATTCAAATTCCAGGGTGATGACGGAGATGTTCTCGCGCGACTGGGAGGTGATATTCTTCAGGTTGCTAACGCTGTTGAGCGTATTTTCCAAAGGTTTCGAGACATTCATTTCGACATCCGCGGCGCTGGATCCGGGATAGGCCGTCATGACCATGATCATATTCATATCGATTTTGGGAAGCAAATCGATCGATAACCGGGTTAAAGAAAAAAGACCAAGGATCACGACAGCCACAAAGATCAGGGCGGTAGTAACCGGCTTTTTTACCGCTGTTGAATATATACTCATATTTTACTGATTTTCTTAATTAACAATCTCCACTTCTTCTCCGTTCGTCAGCCGGCTCTGTCCCGTAATGACTACCTGGTCTCCATCTTCTACTCCGGAAAGTATCTCATACCGGTTTCCCAGGCGGCGGCCTAACTCCACTTTCTGATACGATACCGTCTGGTTGGCAGCTTTATAGACATAGATATAGCGGTCGCCCGAGCCGGCCTGTTTGACGATGGACAAGTCGGGAGCCACCACATGCTGTAAGCTGCCGAAGCTCATAGTCACCCGTGCAAACATACCCGGACGCACCCGTTCGTCGTTGTTGGTTATCCGGAGTTCGACCGCGAAAGTACGACTGGCCGGGTCGATCGTGGGATAAATCAGGTTCACCCTGCCCGGGAATACCTCATCGCCATACACATCTAATCTCACATCCGTTTCCATGCCTTTCTTTACTTTGGTAAAATAGCTTTCAGAAACATTGACGATTAATTTCACCGGGCGTATCTGCTCTACCACATACACCGGCAGGGCGCCGCTGTACATATCGCCCTCATCGTAATTGCGGGCAGTGACGATACCGGATACCGGACTTCGCAGCTGATTGTTTTCCTGCAGATTCCGATAGGTTTCCTTCGCTACCTCCAGGGTTGTTTTCTGTGCATCCCAGACCGATTTGGATACTCCTCCTACTTTGTATAGCTCGTCTATCCGCTGAAACTCGGTTTCCTGATTCTCTATCTGCATCCGGGTTTGTTTCAGGCTGGTGGCGTCCATCGTGGCCAATAGCTGACCCGACGATACATGGTCGCCTACTTCGACATGCAGTTTCTGTATTCGGACGGGGGCCTGGGGGGCTATCTTATTGGAAACTCCTGCCTGTACGGTTGCCGTAAACTCGCTGATCTGTTCCACATCCTGGCGGTGTACAGTCTCTGTTTTTACTTTTGTGGTTGAGGGTGTATCGGGTGTATCTTTTTTCTCTGCAGAAGCGCAGGACATCAGTAAGGCTAATGCAACAACCGATGCGAATCTGAATACATTGCTTGTTCTCATTTTATCGTTGGATTTTGTTATTGTTTTCATTTTGAATAAGATTTACCTAATGTTTTTTCCAATTCGGATTTAGCGGTCATATAATCGTATATGGCCTGATTAAAATTAAGCTTTGCCTGCGTCATGGCAAGTTCGGCATCGTTCATTTCCAGGAGGGTGCCGGCTCCGGTATCGTAGCGTTTGCGGGCGATTTCGTATCCCCGTTCGGCCTGCTCGACTCCTTTCTGTGCTGCGTCGAAGCGTTTGACACAGGTCTTCATATTATCCGCAAACTGCCTGACAGCTAATTGCAGGTTTCGTTCCGCGTCGTCTCTTTGGAGCCTGAGCTGGTGGATAGACACCTGGGTCTGTCTGACTTTGTTCAGCCGGCTGCCGCCCGAAAAGATGGGTATGCTCAGCGAGAGACCTACCATCGAATACGGATTCCAGCGGTAATCCCTGAACTTGAAGTCGTTGTTCATTGCGCTCCACTGATACAGCGCTGAGAGCGACAAGGTGGGCAGGAAATCTGCTTTCTGCATCTCGAGCGTCTGCTTGAGCAGCCTGGACTGGATATCCAACTGTTTCAAGGTGCTGTTATCATCCAGCGTGATATTCGCGGAGGTCGATAAATAGTCGGCAAACAGCTCAGACTGGAAATCCATCAGCCGCCCTTCACATTCGATGGCCAGGTCTAAATCGACTCCCAGCAAGGCTTTCAACTGCCATTTGGCTAAGATCGCCGCGTTTTCGGCCTGCAACAGGTTGGGCTCGATATTCTTCACCGACACGCTTGTCCGTATCAGGTCGTACTCGGCAACCAGGCCCTGTTCGAACTTGTTTTTGATATCCAGATAGTTTGCCATCGCATTATCATAGCTTTCCCTGAAGACGCGGTACGAATCATTGGCCAGCAAGACGCTGTAGAAACTTTTCCTTACCTGGTTTGCCATGTCTATTTTCGATGCGCGGGCCTGCTCGACAGAGAGTTCCACGTCTATGGCCGAGATAGAGAGGCTTTTCCACAGCGCTGGATTGATCAGCGGCATACCGGCGTTAAAGCCCACTCCCCAGTTGTTGTCGCGCCCGATGGATATCCCTTCTTCTTCCGCCTCCGGGTCGGGGGTAGGCGAAGCGGAGTTGATAGACTGGAGTAGGGTTCCCGGTGTGTATCCGGGCACCTGGCTTACAAAGGTTTGCTCTATCCCGTTAAATACGGGGAGCATCATGTCAACCATATTGAATGCCCCGTCCATATACATCACTTGTTTCTTCAGTGTCCGGCTATAATCGCCTCCCAGGTTAATCTGCGGAAACAAAGCCGCATAGGCCCCTTTCTGTGCGTATTTCTTCTTTTCAATCTCCTGATCGGCGACTTTCACCGTCGGGTTTTCACTCATGGCAATCTCCAGGGCTTTCTTCAGATCAAGCGTCAGAGGTTCCTGTGCTTTGAGCAGAGTAAAAGCCATAGAGGGCAGTATCATCCATACCGCCACCCACATCATCCTTTTCATCCATTTTGTCAATACTAAGTTTTTCATCAAATATAGAATTATTATTGTAAAGTGTTAAGCTGATTATCTGTTTGTTACTGAATTTCATGATACATTCCTGCGGCAAGCCACCGGTCGAGGATGGAGCGTCCTTTATCCGTACTGATACCTCTGAGGAAGGTCGTCAGTATCGTACTGTATATCTCCCTGTTCGAGTGTTTAGAGAAGGGCAGGGGCATCGTCTGCATTTTTAATTGTTCTTTTACCAGCAAAGCCATGATCTCGAAATTCACATCCGTCTGAAATATACCTTCTTTCATACCGCGGGTGAATAAGCGGGCGCATAAGCCGGCCACTTTCTCCTTCTCTTCCTCTATTTTCTTCATCGCTCTCGGATAGCGTTTTATATCTTCATAAAATTTCCGTGAATACCACCGGGGCTGCTTCATAAGTTCTTCAAACGTTAATAAAAAGATATCTATTGCCGTATGCAATTCTTTTTCCAGAGACGACACAAAAACGGCAAATTTCCCGCGGGTATATTCTATACCCTCCACCAATAAGGTTTCCTTATCAGCAAAAGACTCATACAAGGTACGTTTCGAAATAGCCACCTGGCGGGCTATATCATCCATACTTACACTTTTGATACCGTACTGGGAGAAAAGATCGAATGCTGTCATCAATATCTGCTCTTTTATTAAATACATGCCTGCTAACAAATACAAATGTATATTCACTTCTATATTCACTCAAACAAAAAACGTCCGTTTACGGGCTTTTATCGACGAATCACGGTTTATACTCGACAAATGCCCCGCCTATCTGAAGATTATTTTGCCCGGTAGATGTTTATTGCCTGCAAAGGTCTTCTAATTTCAGAAAACTTAAATGGTTTAATCTGTTACAGGATTCGTCAAAATAAAATATAAACGGCTTCCTTTATTCTGTTTTTTACAAAATATGTATATATTTGCTGGTCAAAAACGAAATAATTCACGCTAATCTCATTAATGCAAACACATCAAAATATGAACAATCTTCCCCTTATCGAACTATCCGAATTAACCGATCACATTTCCATATCCGGGAATTACCGGGATACCATCATCCTGGCCAATATTTCTTATATACAGGATTTCAACGATTTCTCCGATCCGGTGCGCCTGAACATACCCATCGTTGCGCTCATATTACAGGGAAGCATTAAGATTAACCTCGATTATGTCTCCTATACCGTCTCGGCCAATTACCTGATAACGGTTATGCCCACGCACGTGGTTCAGATTGCAGAGATGAGTACAGACCTCAAAGCGCATCTGCTGATCCTTGACAGGGCCTTTATCGAAGACTGCAAATTAGACAAACGTAGCCCGTCGATGCTTAATTATATACAGTTCCGCAAAAAACCCTGCACCCTGCTCAGCTCCGAAGAGGCAGCACATATCGAACAATGCTTCGCAAGTCTGGAACAGAAGATAAAGCTGCGCACGCATGCGTTTCACCTGGAAGTGGTACAAAATGCAGTTATCGCTTTCCTGCTCGAACTGGCCAATGTCCTGGTCGGTAAGAGAGAGGTGATCCCACGCCTTGCCTTTTCCCGCAAGGAAGAGATCATGAACCGGTTTCTGCAACTCCTTCTCACACATATCAGTGAGCGGCATGTCGTTACTTTTTATGCGGAAAAACTATGCATCTCCTCTCAGTATCTGAGCCTTGTCTTAAAAGAACTGACCGGAAAACCAGCCAATAAATGGATAGACGAAGCGCTGATTGTCGAAGCCAAAGTGCTGCTCAAGTCTCCGCAAACCACCATACAACAGGTCGCCGACACACTGAATTTCTCCGACCAGTCCACCTTCGGAAAGTTTTTCAAGAAACATACCGGTGTCTCTCCCACCGAATATCGCAAATCGTAGTAATTTTCTGCCAATGACCCGGTTGTAATATTCGGAAATTGATTTTTTTTATAATTTTATTGCTTCCCAATCCGTGAAACTGCGTAGATCGGGTAGATTTTAACATTCTGATAGGTGGCGAAATTTTCCATTGAGCAACGGATACCGTATTCGTATTTCTTTTCGGATAAAAACTGAAACATGCTCTGCATGGAACCTTTTATTCCCGATTTTACCTCGACAGGAACAATATCGGAATGGCATTGCATCACATAATCGACTTCGGCGGAACTTCCCGGTTTTTCGCGCTGCCAGTAGTAAAGTTGCAGGGGGAAATTGCTTGGTGCGGATTTCAACAGTTCCAGCCCCACGAACAATTCGGCCAGAGCGCCTTTATTCACCTGTTCCAGACGTTCGGCGGTAAGCAGTTGCCCCAAATCCAGGGGCAGGAAACGTTGATATATTCCCGTGTCGAAAATCAGGAATTTCCGGTGTTTCGTGTTCATTTCGGCAGCCAGAGGAAGGCCGTTGGCCGATGTATGCGTTACGGGATGAACAACACCCGCAAGTTCCAGCAATTCTACGCTTTCCTTGATTTGCCAATGATTTGCATTCTGTGAAGCCTTTGAATAGGTGAATTTTCCGCCCGTTTGATGAATGACCGATGCAAATACCTCACGCAAACGCAATGTGGGTACACGTTCTCTGTATTTCGAAAAATCATCATACAGCGTCAACGTCAAGTCATCCAGCACTTGCTGACATTCGAGCAGCGAGTTGCCATTTGCATAGGTAGCCACTGCCTGCGGCATTCCGCCGATATACATAAAACGCAACAGTTCCTGCAGGCATCTGTTGTGTAACGCATCGGAAAACGGTTCTTCGGGCGAAGCTTTTTGCAGGGCATTGGCAAGCATATCGTGTTTCATCGCCCGTAAATATTCGTCGAACGAAAAAGGATACAGGAACATAGAACGGATACGCCCCACCCCATACGAGGGGATTTCCTGCAATGCAAATTCCAGCAATGACCCTGCGGCGATGACATGCAATTCGGGATATTCTTCATAAAAGTAGCGCAATGCGGAAATGGCTGGAATGCAGGATTGTATTTCATCTAAAAACAGCAATGTCCGACCGGGGATTACCGGTGTATCGTACATGGCCGAAAATTCATCGCAGAGTTGCCTGGGCGACGAACTTTTCCCGAATAAAACTTTGGTATCCTGAAATTCTTTCTTTTCAAAGTTAATTTCCAGGAAATAATCGAATTGCCTGCCCAATTCCCTTACTGTCGAGGATTTCCCTACCTGACGTGCGCCACGTAATAACAAAGGTTTTCGGATGGACGACTTTTTCCATTCCTGCAACTCTTTGTCAATATTCCGCTCTAAATACTTTTTGCTCATCGACATACCAAATTAAGTTCGTCGTTTTACAGTGCAAAAATAATCATTAATTCGGAAAAGTATGGGCTATAATCAAATTTATTTTCATTTTTAATACCCAATATTGCCTTGTAAATTTCATTTTATAGGCTCTGAACAAACTAATCAACAAAAAAGGCATGCATAAATTATATACGAATTTAATGCCCGTCCGGACAAGGTTCAACGGCTGTGCCATGCCCTATTTGATTGCTATCGCTTGCCGGTTGGCCATTGACGAGACCGCGATTGGTACTGCAGGAATAGATTAAAGCTTTAGTTCCATTCCCCCATGTTCCATTCTCTCCTGCCAATCCTCCGACGTATGAAAGTTCGGTGAGTCCGGATATGTCTCCGGTATTAAGATTCGTAAGGATTATTCCATGGTTCAGGCCTGCGATGCCGCCGACCCTGCCTTTGCCTGATACCTTGGCATGGTTGGTACAGTTGTTGATTTGCGGCCTGGCATAGTCATCGCTATCTATGGTATACGAATGTTCCCCTGCGATGCCGCCGGCGCTGCCCTTGCAGTATCCGGTTATTGTGGCGGAAGCTGCAACCGTACAGTCACTTATGTTGCCCCCTGTATTGGCTCCCACTATCCCGCCGGTATTTGAATACGCGGCGCTGCTATCACTGAAGGTTTCGCCTTCCACAGGCGCTTCAACGCTGCAGTGGCTGATTGTGGTAACTCCATATTTGCCGAAATCGACGAATTGGCTGGTTCCGGCTATGCCGCCTGTGTAACTACCTTTTCCTGTTACTTTGCCTGAGGACCTGCAGTTGGTGATAAGCCCTGTATTTGTTCCTGCTATTCCGCCTGCAAGAGAAGTTGTGATGGCTCCGTCCGGCCCCAGCACCAGGTAGGTAGGCCCTCCTGTGACGGTTGCGCTGTTGCTGCAGTTGATGATTCTGGCAGGAACGGCGCTGCCGCCGGAATCAGAATAGGAAGTAGCGCCCGCAATACCTCCGGTAGAGGTATATCCTGCTCCGCCGGTTATGCTTCCGGACACATTGCAATCCAGTATGTCAAAGCCGGCTGTGCCGATTATTCCTCCTGTATACGACCTTCCGTCTCTTTCGAGACCACCTCCTGTAATGGTAGCCTGAACCGTGCAGTTCTTTATGCTCATCCCTGAAATATCGTAGCTATTCGAGTCGCCTGCTATTCCGCCGGTACTGGAGGAGTAGCCTTTTCCGGTTAGCGTGCCCGAGTATGTGCAGTTTGTTATCGATCCCGGACCGAAGATACATCCGGCTATTCCCCCTGCGTATGAAGTTCCGGTGCCGCCGCCGCTGAGGTTTGCGCTTACTTCACATTCCGTTACCAGAGCGCCGGATTTGCCTGCTATTCCGCCGGTAGAGCTTGCGGTGGTAGAATTCCCTCCATCAATCGCCCCTGTTACCCGGCAATTGCTGATCGGAGCCTCGCTGAAGGCAGCTATTCCTCCGGTACATACATCTAAGTCCCATGCCTCAAAGTCCCCTTCATTTCTCACTGTAGCCGCTATTGTAAGATTAGAGACGCCTGCGCCGCAGCTTACATATCCGAAGAAGCCGAAGTACGGGCTTTTGCCGGACTTTAGTGTGCCGCTTATGACATGACCTCCTCCGTCGAAGCCTCCTTTAAAAGATGGGGAATCTTTTAAAGGAACAAGCCCTCCCGAAGGCGATCTTTCACTCTCCATAGCGTTTCCTATAGGCGTCCACTCGTCGGCTGTCACCTCTATGTCCGCCGTCAGCCGGTAGAAGGCGTTGGATGATACGGAAGACTCATTCACCTCCTGCTGCAACAGCTTCAGATGTTTTGCGCCGGAGATAAGATAAGGATCGTCCTGTGTGCCCGTGCCGCCGGCAAACTTGTCGGCTGCGACGGTGTTGTTTGTATAGGTTGCCGATAAGGTGTTCAACCGGTAAATCTCCGAGTAGTTCGTGGCCTTACCGTCGGACACGAAGGCTTTGGCGTAGTAGGTAGCAGATTCTTCAAGCCCGGTAAGCCGGACGACATACTCCTGCCTGCCTGTTTCGGTAGCCGGCGCCTGCCGGGAATTATCCGGCACGGCCGGATCGGTACCGTACAATATTCCTACTTTATTAACCGCTCCCTTATCCGAAAGTTTCACGGTAATTTCAAAATCGGAGACGGATTTTTCAGCGACAGTAACCGAAAGGATAGCCGGGAGAGGTATTTCTGTTTCGGGATCGCTCTCTTTGTTGCAGCTCCCGAAGGAGATAGCCGTCAGAACAAGGATTGTAAAAAGAATTACTACATTCTTCATTGCGTTATGTATTTAAAATGTTATTATTAGTCATGCTCTGTTAAATGACATGGCGTTTTGTTTTAAAAATCACTGTTATACTATCTATATTACAAAATTACAAGACACTTCTTATAATGTTTATAACGTCAAATAAGCTGAAATATTGTTGAATTGGGTGTTTCGGCGTTTACCGGCAGACGTTGATAATCGATTACACAAATTTAAATAGACGGAACGGGCTCATTTACCGTTCCGTCTTCCGTTCCATAATAATGATCTATTTTATTAGGTTTGCCAAGCCAGAGGTAACGCCCAATAGGAATAGAGGAATTGTATGCCGATCGCGTTAATGATTCAGTTTCACTATCTGTGGATAACTCCTCTCTATTAATTAATTCAAATTCAGGCCAATCTTTTTCTTCTTCTTCTCGACCTCGTTGAATTCGTTTGAGAACCTCTTCGATCTCTTTCGCCTCATTAAATGAGGACTTGCCAAAATTTTCCATACGTTTAAAATTTACATTGTTAATTATAAACATTCTCTATATGCAGCATAAATATTAAACTACTCCTATAAAGTATCGAGCCGGAAAACATTCCTTTTTTCTTCCCTGTTTTATCAATCTGGTTATAAATATTTTGAATGATGGATACGAGTTCACCGGCGTTTGAGGCCGTGGAAGTCTGAATGTGAATTGAAAATCGGCGTACTCAAATGTACCCTAACAAATTGGTCAGAACTATCAAAATGTCAGATTTTGTCATTGGAAAAACCGCTTTTTTGCCCTCCGTCTCTCCTTTGGGCGCAAAAAACGCCGTAATCCGGGGGGAGTGAAAAAGCATTCTGCTTTTTATAGTGAATAATTAATAGTGAATAGTGAATAGTAAATCTCTGAAAGTAACAATAAGACAGTTTTTCTGCCGGAAACAGTGCAATCTGATATTTCCACTTGTAACTCGTAACTTGTAACTCGTAACTATAAAAAAAACTGATTTTAACTGAATTTTCTGCTATATTGGATGTTCTTAACTTTTCATCAGCCTCTTTCC
>JAISZA010000017.1 GCA_031269535.1 Tannerellaceae bacterium | reverse complement strand
ATATAAATATTTTTCAGGGGGCGGTCGTTTTCATTCGTGCTTACCATTTGGATTTTGTCCACTACTTTCAGGCCGCTTATTACTTCGCCGAATATAGTGTATTTGTTGTCTAAATGCGGGGCGCCGCCTTCCAGCATATAGGCCTGGCGTTGTTCGGGTGTGAGGGTGATGCCCTGTGTTTGTTCCATTTTATCCAATTCCATCTGAGTAAAGAATTTACCGGTTACGATATAGAACTGGGTGGCCGATGAGGCGCGTTCGGGGTTAGTGTCGTCGGCTGTGCGGGCAGCGCAGAGCATGCCTTTTTTATGAAAATATTTGGGATACACTATTTCGGCAGGGATGGTATAACCCGGATCGCCGTCGCCGAGGGGTTGATCGGGGGCTGCGTTTTTAGAGTTCACATCTCCCGCCTGAATCATGAATTGTTTGATGACGCGGTGAAAAAGCAGGCTGTCGTACCGGTGTTCCGCCACCTGGCGGAGGAAATTATCCCGGTGGAGGGGAGTGTCGTTGAATAATTTTACTTTTATCTTACCGAGATCGGTATGGATTTCCACCACCTTCTCGGCTTCCTGAGCGTAGCCTGCCGAAAAGAGGAAGCAGGCCAGCAACGGGAGCAACAGCCGTTTCAAATGTTTCATACCTCTGTTTTTTTAAAATAGTTTTCCGGGATATTCTCCGGCCTCAATCAGGTCTTTTATTTTATCTACTACCCCTTGCCGGTCGGCGGCATAGGTTACGCCAAACCATTTGGAAGTAGTATCCAGCACTTTTACTTTGGCTTTGTCTTTGGTGATTAATTCGTTTACCATGAGTGGGATATAGTATTCACTTTTCAGGTTTCCGGCATTGGCTGTCAGAAATTCCGCGAAATAGTCTTCCGAGTATTTGAAATAATCGGGCGTAAAGCCCCACATATTCATCGATACCGGTGTGTTTTCCGCCAGGACAACCTTCTGTCCGTTCTCGCCGGTGAAGCATATCTCCCCGTCGATACGTTCTACATCTGTGCGTTCCACCACTCCCGTCAGATAGTTTCCTTCATTGGTTTCGCATATACCTCTTGCTACGGCTCCGCTCTCGCTCAGTGTATTCTTCACGCGATAGCCCACCATGCAGTAATTGTTTTGCCAGCCTTCCATAGCGGATAATTGTTTTCCTAATACGGCAAAGCTGTGGCGTCCGTAAAAATCATCGGCATTGATTACGGCGAAAGGTTCGAAGATGGCTTTTTTCCCCATGAGCACGGCGTGATTGGTGCCCCAGGGCTTTTCGCGTCCCTGGGGGACGGTGAAGCCTTCGGGTAGTTTGTCTAATTCCTGAAAGACAATTTCTACGGGGATATGGTTTTCGTATTTAGATATGATTTTGCTGCGAAAGTCGTCCTCAAAATGTTTACGGATAACGAATACTAATTTGCCGAATCCGCCACGGATGGCATCGTATATGGAGTAATCCATAATCGTTTCGCCATGAGGCCCCAGTCCGTCGAGCTGCTTCAGTCCGCCATAACGGCTACCCATTCCGGCAGCCAGTACAAATAATGTTGGTTTCATATTTAAAATAGTTAGTGTGTGAGTGTTTTTATATATTAATTGCGGCAAAGATAATAAACAAATTACATATCTTCGTCCCATAATTTTAATTCCTGAAAAATATGAAACCTATTCAAACGGGACTGGCCTCTTACGGCATGTCGGGCTCGGTATTTCATGCTCCCTTTCTGGATGTGCACCCGATGTTTGAGTTGCGCACCATTGTTGAGCGGACGAAGAATAAGGCGCGTGAGCGGTATCCTTACGTACGCATTGCCCGTAGTTACGACGAACTGCTGGCCGACTCTGATATTCAGTTAGTCGTCGTCAATACGCCGGATGTTACGCATTATGAGTTCGCCCGGCGCGCATTGTTGGCAGGCAAGCATGTGATTGTAGAGAAACCTTTTGTCTCTGAGGTGAGTGAAGGTGAAGAGCTGATATCCCTGGCAAAGGAAAAGCGCCTGATGCTTGCCGTTTACCAGAACAGGCGATGGGATGGTGATTTCCTTACAGTGCAGGAAGTTATCCGTTCCGGCATCCTGGGAAGGGTCGTAGAGTTTCAGTCGGCTTACCAGCGCTACCGCAACTATATTCAGGAGGGAACGTGGAAGGAAAAAAAAGCCGGCAGCCATCACCGCATCGGTCTGACTTACAATCTGGGTTCGCACATGATAGACCAGGCGGTAAGGCTTTTCGGGCTGCCCCAGGCGGTGTATGCCGATATCGCCAAGCTCCGCGAGGGTAGCGAAGTGGATGATTACTATCATATTCAACTGATATACCCCAGTGTAAAAGTCAGCCTCCGCGCCGGCTACCTGATGCGCGAGGAAACGCCGCGTTACTATGTTCACGGAACGAAAGGCTCGTTTGTCAAATACGGCTTAGACCCGCAGGAAGAGCTGCTCAAGGCCGGCATTTCTCCCGCCCTCCCCGGCTGGGGAACAGAGAAAGAAACCGATTGGGGCATCCTGAATACGGAAACAGAAGGCGGCCTGCACTTCCGGGGGAAGATTGAAACCCTCAGAGGTAATTATGCCGCCTTCTACGATGATATCTGCGATGCTTTCCGGAATCACAGGCCTGCGGCAACGGATGCTTCCGGTGTTCTGCCGGTCATCCGCCTTATCGAGGCCGCCTTTCAGAGTGTTCAGGAGCGGAGAGTCGTATCTCTCTGATGTTATTCCTGCGTCGCAAACGAATCCGGATAAACTACTTTGTGTAAAATCTGGTCTTGCAGGTCTCGAATCCAGGTCTCAAATGTCCGGCTGTTTTCCTTTAATTCGATAACACGGGCGCCAAAACCGATTTTATTATAAGTGCTTCTCACCCCCGTACAGCGTCCGTAAGCCAGACAAATACCGTTGAGACAGCCGATATAGTCGTTATCGTGGTCATGCCCGACGAATGTACTCATTACATCACCGCCTTCGACCATGGCGGCAAACATGCCGGTATTCAGGATACCCGGACATTCCTTTTCTTCGCGGACGCCGAAGAACGGTGTGTTTTTTACATAATTTTTCGTTGTATCCCGGAGCAGCGTATATTCGTGCAGCGGAATGTGGAAAAATGCCAATGCGGGGTAGGGTATTCTTTCATTCGCACGGGTAAACTCCCGGCTGTTTTTCCGGTACCAACTCACCTGGTCAAATCCGAACCAGTCGTACCCTTGCTGTTCGCCGACTTTACTGTAAGCGTTCGAGTCGAAGAAATACAGCAGGGCGCTCGTCTTTTTTGTATTACCGGCTATTTTCAGAATGTAATTTCCTGTTCCTTTTATGTCGCCGGCGCCTTTCCGGGCAAGGGAATACGGCTTTGCGGAGATATGGTCGAAGATTTGTTCGCGCGTCCAATCGTGTTCATCGTCGTGGTTTCCCAGGACGACGGCGTAAGGGATCCGGCGTTCGGCGACGACATCCAATACTTCGTCCCATCCTTGCTTTTGTGGATTGCAGGTGATAACATCTCCCGTATAAACAACCAGGTCGGGTTTTTCGGCATCTACTATCCGCTTCATCATTTGAATGGCCTGTGCCGAGCCTTCCGAGCCTGTGTTATAATGGATGTCGGTAAATTGCACGATTTTGAATTTCCCGTCCTTGTTAAAACTAAGTCCTGCCTCCTGTTCGTTCGTGCAGCCGAACATCGACATGGCTAAAAGGCTCCAAACAATTTTTCTCATCATAATTTTTAATTTTTTATTTGATCCACCATGTTTTCTGGTTGATTTTATCGTTTCCTTCCCCGAATTGCCTTTTGATAGCTTCCGCTACGTTTGAGGCGTTGTAATTGTATTCCGACTGCGGATACATCCACCGGAAAGGTATTTCCACTCCGGGAGGGCGACGGTATTCGGGATAGCCCGTCCGGAGCATCTCGAAAAATGGTGTCCATTTCCCTTGTAAGAACGACTGGAAATACTTCTGTAGTATAATCGCCTCGATTTTTTCTTCCACCCTCGCTTTCTTCGACAGGTCGTTTACCGGCTCTGCCAGGTAAGCTGCCGCCGCTGCTTCATCCACGAACTGCCCCAGTCCTTTGGCGTAAGTTTCGTAGAATTTAAACGAAGCTCTCACTCCTTTTTGATAAGAGTCGTTTGCGTCGTCGGATATCCAGCCCCGCGCTGCCGCTTCGGCAAGAATCAGCTGCAATTCGGAATATCCCAACAAGACCGACGGCTCATTGGTTGGGTCCTGGTAATAACGTTCCAGCACTTTCGAGACTTTGCCCTGCGTCGCTTTTTCATTGACTGTTCCGTAAGGAGCTGCCGGGTCGCCACCCTCGTAAGCCGTGAAATCGTTCAAGTCTTTTCCCGCCTCCTTCGCTTCTTTGGTTTGCGTGCAGAAGACGAACAAGCGCGGATCTCTGTGGTCTTGCAACCTCCGGATGAACGTCGAATCAATGTACATTCCCGATCCGTAACCGCTTGAGTTAAACTCCGGGTAGCGGTTCCCTTCTTGGTTCAGATAAATCAGTTGCCCATTATCCTGAATATCCCGCATCAAGGGTTCGTTTTGTACGATTCCGGCAAAACGGCCCTTGATGTTCAAATCCGGATCGGATTCTTTCTGTGATAAGGAGAGTAGCACCTTCAGTCGGAACGAATTTACCAGCCGGCGCCACTTATCGGTGGAACCTTCATAAATGATGTCGCCGCGGATGATCGTATTTTCGTTCTTCAGCAGTTCGTTGGCCTCTTCCAGTTCCCGGATAATTCCCGTAAAAACTGTTTTCTGGCTATCGTACACCGGAGAATAAACCGCATCCGCCTCACCTTTTAAGGCTTCCTGGTAGGGAATATCGCCGAATTGCAAAGTCATGCAGTAAAAATAATATGCCCGGAAGAATTTACCTAATGCGATATAACTTTTTTCATTGATACGTTCGGCTTCTTCCGTCATTTTCTGCACATTCCGCATCGACAGGAAAGAAAAGTCACCCCGTGTCCATTTATAATACTGGCTGCTGTTTTCCCCGTCGGTTTGCACCAGCATTTTGTTGGCGTAAAGCGGGGCTGTTCCCTGATAGGAACGGAAGGCATCCCATTCGATTTGAGTAAGCAGCAATTGCGGGTGGGTTTCTTTCGGATTGTTAGGGCTTTCGTTGATATCTTCAAAATCCCGGCACGAAAGCAATCCGCCGCATAAGACGATAAGAATAAAATATACTTGTTTCATAATGAATCGTTTTTATAATTTAATACTGAGAGTAATGCCTGCATAGCGTGCGCCCGGATCCTGCAAATCGTTGTCGTTGCCAAAATCGGGATCGACGTATGGCACTTTTTTCCAAATCAGCAGGTTGTATCCGAATAGAGAAACGTCAAACGATTTGATTTTACCGAAATCAATCAGTCCGGCTAAATCGTATCCAATCGACACGTGCCTCAATTTAAAGAAAGAACGGTCGAAAATATTGGCAAACTGTTTATTGTCCGAATCCAGCACAGCCGCCTGGTAGGGATATATCTGGCACCAGGTTTGCCAGCTGACAGGTTCAGTATTCGTCCGGTAAGTACGGGTATCGGAAATGACCTTTCCGTTTACATCGCGGGTTAATTCTCCGCCAGTGACAATCACGCCATTCGGGACATACACCGGTTTTCCGGCCGTGTATTCAGCCTCGCGGTATTCAAGGGAGTTCGGATGCTTTCCTCCCCACCACATTTTCTCAGTTGTGAGCGAACGGATCAAACCGCCCCAGGCTCCGTCGATATCGATGTTTACTTTGAAATCTCTTATCTGAAAGCTATTGCGGAGTCCCAGGCGCCATGAGGGATCGGTATGCCCCAGTTTGGCGGGATACGGGTCTTTGACCGGCAACAAATTGTTTGCATCAAGAATCAATTGTCCGTCGGCGCTTTTCTGCCAGACGGTTGCCACATACGTATCGGAGCGGTCGCCTACTTTCAGATTATTATAGGTCGATTGGCCGCCGTAGATTTCCGTCAGTTGGGTTACCGAACGGCTCCAGTTGGCCGAAATATTCCATTTAAACATTTTGTTTGCAATGGGTTGTGCTCCCAGTACTACTTCGTAACCATTGGTTGCATATTGGTTTCCGTTCACTTTCCGGCTATCGAACCCGGAAGCTTCGGATATGTTCAGGTTGATAATCTGATTCTCGTCGAGGATATGGTAATACACCAAGTCGAGCGACCATTTGTTTCTGAGAAACGCCGTCGATAACCCCAATTCGTAGGAAGTCGATTTTTCCGGCATGATATCCGGATTGACGATACCGGAGGGATAACCGACGGATGGGGTTGATCCATACGTTATGCCCTTATTATAAGTTGAATAAATGCTGTATGGATCCAAATCGCTGGAAACCTGTGCCCAGGAACCGTAAACTTTGAGAAAATCAACGGCTTTCGGTAATTTCAGGTATTCCGAAACCAGGGTGCTTAAAGCCACTGACGGATAAAAATACGAGCGGTTGGAGGCCGGAAGCGTGGAAGACCAGTCGTTGCGGGCGGTTACGTTCAGGAAGACCGCATCGTAAAAGTCCAGATTGGCTGTCCCGTAAACGCTCCGGATTTCCTTCTCATAATAAGAGTTAGACGCCATGACTGGGCCTTGCGTATTACTCAGGCTGTAAAGAAACGGAACGATCAGTCCGTCGGTGGATTGATATTCTTCCTGGTTGGTACGGTTAAACACGGAGGAACCGGCATTAACCGAAAGATTAATTTTGGAGCCGAGATTCTGAAAATACGAAACCAGCACGTCGGCATCGAAATTTTGCTTGCCGCGGTTCCAGATTTTGAAATCACCGTTGCGGGAATCACCGTAGTTCATATACGATTTGGGGCTTTGCATGTCTTCATATGATTGGGTTTGATGCAAGGCCAGTCGCCCCTGAACAGAGAGATTGGGCAGGATTTGCCAGTTGAGGCGTGCTTTGCCGTCGAGCACATTCAGGTCTTTCTTTTGTTGAAGTTCCTGTGCGGCGAAATACGGATTGTTGTACCACGCATAGTTGTAATTTGCCTGGCGGTATCCTTCCTGTCCGGGGATGTAAAAATGTTCAGCCAATTCCCGTCCGTTTACGTCGGCGCTCATCCATATCAGAATGGTGTAGATATGGTTTTTAGGGCCATAACCGTAACGTGGATAATTGGGCGCATAGACTTTGTTGTACGACAGCGAAGCGTCAAACTGTATATTGTTAGTAATATCAAATGAAGAACTGAAATTCAGTCCGCCGGTATTTAACGAAGTATTCGGCACCTGTCCCTGCTGGTAAGCATATTTGCCGGATGCATAATAGCGCGCTTTGGCTCCTTTGTAGGCAATCGAAAAATTGTTGTTCGTCACAAAGCCTGTGCGGAGGAAGTCTTCCAGATTATCGTGCGATACCCAGTCGATGGGAACCCTTTCGTACAGAGATTTATCATCATAAATAGTACCGGAAACATCACCCCACCATTCGATGACTTCGCCGGTTTGTTTGTTGCGGATAGGGCTGTTCCATTGAGGAATTTTTGCGCCGGTGTTCAGTTTCGGCCCCCATGTCATGTCGCCGTCTGAGATTCCGCCGTCGGCGCCGTCCCAGAATTCATACTTGCCGTTTGAGCCGCTTCCGTATTCTTTCTGCGATTCGGGGAAGACTGTAAAACCGGCCGTTACCATGTTTTGAGTAGTAACGGAGACTTCCAATCCTTCTTTTTTCGCGGTTTTGGAAACGAGGAGAATCGCTCCGTTTTTTCCTCTCGAACCGTAAAGAGCGGAAGCCGTAGGGCCTTTCAGTACGTTAATGCTTTCAATATCTTCGCCGTTGATATCGAAGAAGTCTGTTTCCAGCGGTATGCCGTCCAAAACGATTAATGGCGTTTTTCCGCGTAAAGAGATTTGCGGAGCCTGGAAAATACCTGTCGGATTGTTGATGGTCAGGCCTGCAACTTGTCCGGACAAAGCGTTCCCGATATTCATCGTCTGCGATTCCAGCAAAGATTCGTTGCTGACTTGCTGCGTAGTATATCCCAGGCGTTTTTTCTGTTGTTTGATACCGATTGCCGTGACCACAATCTCGTTTAAACTTTGGGATTCTTCTTTCAATACTATGTCAAGAACCGTTTGGTCTGCAATCGTATATTCCTGCTTCACGTAACCGACATAGGAAAAAACAAGAATTTGTCCTTTGGAAACTCCGAGCGAATAGTTTCCGTCGATATCTGTAACCGTACCGTTTGAAGTATTTCTGACAAGGACACTTACTCCCGGCAAACCTTCTCCCTGAAGGTCGGAAACTTTGCCTTTCAGCACAATTGTCTGGGCACACAACTCCCCTGGGAATAGCAGGAAAGCTATTCCTAATAGCATAAATAAATTTCTCATTGTTAATTTAATTACCGGATGATAGTTTCAATAGAGATGATTCAGTTTTACTTGTCTGAACACATTGATTTGTGCATTCACACTGCTTTTTGATTCGCTGAGGGAAGATTCGAAACTTTCCGTATTGCTTTCGTCGATGGCAGCGATAGCAACCTCCAGCACAAAGGCTAATTCGTTTGCAGCCTGTTGCCTGGTCAGATTCCCTTTTTTTACTTCTTTTTTGAGATGCTTTTCCACTTTGCGGGCCGAATTGTAGATGTCCGGCTTGCGGATGACCGTGCGCATGGTCGGATCGCCCGGAACGATTTCTTCCTTGCAGATGTAATACTTACTCACCAGCGTTTTCAGGCAAGCTACCCGTTGTCCGAACTCATCTTTTTCAGCGTTTTGCAAGACAAAATCGTCGAAAGAATCCGATACCGCCGAATAAAAAATCCATTTATAATCGGATTTTTCCTCTGCTTTCATAGAAACAACCTCACTCTTTTCCGAATATTTTTCGGTATTTGCGGCGAGAAAATCTTGCGAAAAGACCTTATTCATGCAAGCGCATGAAATCAAAATCACGAAATAAAATTTTACTTTTTTCATAATGCAATCCTATTTTTTCATTCGCAAAGGTATGGTAGGGGGATTACGATTTTATTACAAAAAGACTATAATTCGATAAAGAATTAAGTCTTTTTGATGTTGTGTCTTACCGTTGTTCGTCGTACACGCCGAACTCGGCAATGGCGGGGGCTTCAGACGATTCGTCGATGATAATTTTCACCTTGCCTCCTCTGAGGCGGTCGAAGCGGTGTATCTTCACTTTACTGTCGTCGGCGGCCGAAACAATTGTTTCCCAGACGCCGTCTTTCTCGTAGAGCAGGCGGTATCTTTTTATGCATTGGCGGGTATCATATACCATGATGGCATTAAACGGGTGGTAATAAGGGAAGTCTATTTCGAACCAGGGGCTTGCCACTTCGGGATTGGATTCCCACGACGTGCGGAAGTTGTCGTCGTTTCCAAAGTCCATGATCATCATATCGTCGCTCCAGCTTGAGTTAACAGGCTGGTGCCTGGCAATATTTACCGAAACAAGGGGAGGGTCGAAGTCGGGGAGTGGGTCAGAGGGCCGGTCGTCTTTCCATTGCTCGCCTATCTTTTTCAGGGCTTCCAGGGCGTTGGCGTCGATCAGGCCGTCGCGGTTGGGAGCCACGTTGAGTATGAAGTTGCAGTAGGCTTTATTGAGTGGTTCCAGATTATCTTTTACCAGTACGGCCGGGTCTTTCACCGGAGCGGTAGGGAATGATTCTTTCCAGAACCAGTTTTTATTGATCGGCAGGCACGAGAGAGCCGGCAGCCGGTTGCTTTCTTTCCGGATATGCTGCCCGGCGCCTTGTTCATACGATTTGATATCGGTATAGAACAATACTTCTGCCGGATATTTAGCGGCGTTCAGGTCCATCACTAAGCAGTTGGGTTGCAGCTTTTTTATCAGGTGGTATATTTCTTCAAACGGTATTTCATCGTAGGCGATACGCGACCAGGGGGCATCCCATCCGTCGATAATCAGCGCATCTATCTCGCCGTAGTTTGTCAGCAACTCCTTCAGCTGGTCTTTTACCATTCCGATATGCCTGGGGGTGATGTATCCCGGGCGGAGTTTATGATGGGTATCCAGTATGGAGAAATAGAGCATGGTACGCAG
>JAISZA010000009.1 GCA_031269535.1 Tannerellaceae bacterium | reverse complement strand
CGAATGTCGCGGCCAAAAGACTTTTCGATATCCTTTTTTCCTCTGTGTTTCTGCTCTGCCTTTTTCCTGTCGTTTATATCGTACTGGGGATTGCCATCAGATTATCTTCGCCGGGGGCTGTGCTTTTTGTGCAGAAACGAACGGGGAAGGGAGGGAAAATATTCCGCTGCTATAAATTCCGGAGCATGCGGATGAATGAAGACACAAAACCTGCTACCGAGAATGACCCGCGGACGACTCGCGTCGGCAGGTTCATCCGCCGCACCAATCTGGATGAACTGCCTCAGTTTATCAATGTCCTGAAAGGGGAAATGTCTGTCGTAGGCCCCCGTCCGCACGCATTATGGACGGATGATGAGTATGCGCCTCTGATAGAGGACTATATGCTGCGCTACGCCGTCAAACCGGGGATTACCGGGTGGGCACAGGTCGGCGGATGCCGGGGGGAAACCAGACGGACGGAAGATATGGAAAGAAGGGTCGGAAAAGACCTCTGGTACATGAAGAACTGGACTTTCACACGGGATATTTCTATCATTCTGCGGACTATTGTCAGTATGTTCCTGGGAGACAGGAACGCCTACTGAAATTAGTGAATAGTGAACAGTGAATAGTAAAAAATCCGACTCTGGTTGAAGGCTCTCCCGGTTAAGGGCTTTACACATTAATATCTGGATCCATCTGTTGAGTGGCGGTAGTCCGGATTGCTTCGCTCTGCCCGTAATGACGGGGTTTGTAATTGCGGAGGCGGATTTTCTCAGTTTTCAATTGTCTTTTCCGGGGGATTGACAAGGTAGAGGCGGTGAGTGGCGCGGGTGATGGCGGTGTAGAGCCAACGGTAAAACTCTTCGCCGACCATCTCGTCGCTCAGGTATCCTACGTCGAGGAAGACATTCATCCATTGTCCACCCTGTGCTTTGTGGCAGGTTACGGCATAGGCATATTTTATTTGCAGGGCATTGTAATACGGGTCGGTTTTGATCTTTTTCATCCGTTCGGCTTTTGTCCGGATTGCCTCATAGTCTTCCCATACGGCATAAAACAGTTTATCGTTCAGTTCTTTCGGGAGTGAGGGTGTTTCGCATCGGAGGGTATCGAGGAGTATCCTGATGTCCATCTCCAGTTCGTAATCCTGAAAACGGACGCTGATATCGGCGAAACGGAATCCGTATAGTTCCGTCATTTTCCGGACGCGGAGTACCTGGACGATTTCTCCGTTGGCGATGAAATCCATCTCCTGATTACCGGCTGTCCAGTAATAATTATTTCTGGCTACCATCAGATGGTCGCCGGCAGAAAGTTCCTCCTCGCGGTAGAGTATGCGGTTGCGGATTCCGTTATTGTAGAGGTTTGCCCGTTTGTTGGAGCGGACAATTACCATTGTTTCTTCTATCCCATCCCGTCCGTAGGCTGCTGATAGTTCCTCTAACAGCTCATCGCCTCTTATTTTCCTGAAATCGGCAAGCCCCCGCAGGCGGAGTTTAGGGAAGAGGCTGGTGGTCTGGGTGCGAAGTGCTTCGCGCAGGAGGGTTGCATTGAGCAGGATATCGGAATCTCCGCTTTGCCTGACCACCTGTGTGAGCCGGATTTCCTGCACTTTCAGATTATATCCGCCGAGTATTCCGGGATTGAGGGCGGGGCTTTCCGTCAGCATTACCGGAGGGAGCTGTGCCTCGTCGCCCATGAGTATCAGGCGGCAGTTATCGCCTCCGTACACATAGTGTATCAGATCGTCGAGCAGGCGTCCGGAGCCAAAAAGCAGAGAATCCAGCCCCTGGTTGGCTATCATGGAAGCCTCGTCAACAATAAATAAGGTATCTTTATGCAGGTTTTCAGCCGGGAGAAAGCCTGCCGGCTCATTGGAAAAGGCCTTCTGGCGGTATATCTTTTTATGAATCGTAAAGGCCTTATGTCCCGCATAGAGCGAAAACACTTTCGCCGCCCTGCCGGTAGGAGCCAGCAGGATGGTCTTCTGTTGCAGGTGGGTCAAAGTTCTGACCAGCGCCCCCACCAGGGAGGTCTTCCCCGTTCCGGCATATCCCTTCAACAACAAAAGGGAATCGGATTCACCGGCAGAGAGCAGGAAACCGGAAAGTATCCGTAACGCAGTAAGCTGGTCATCCGTCGGCTTATAGGGGAAATTCTGCAAAATAATCTCTTCCAAATAAGTATTTATCATTGTTTGCAATAATTTTTTGAGATAAAGATAGCGTATTAAAGATTCTTTTTTAAATTTGCCGGACGAAATAATTCAAAACAAAATAATTTAAAAACAAGATACACCATGAAAGTTACATTGAGAGTTTTGCTTTTAGTTGCAGTTTTTCTGCTGGCTTATATGTGCTATGCAAGTCTTCAGGTCTCCATGCGGTTTGATAAGGAACAGGAGCTCCGGGAGAAAGCAATCATCGCCCGCCTGATTGACATTCGTAAGGCTCAGATTGAATATAAGAATGTTCATAAAGAGCACGCTGCTGACTTTGATTTGTTAGCTAAGTTTCTGAATGAAGAAAAACTGCCGTTTTTAATCAAAGAAGGCGTTTTGACCGATGAACAGCTGGAAGCAGGTATGACAGAGCAGGAAGCCGTAAAGAAAGGGATTATCAAAAGGGATACTTTCTGGGTGATTGTAAAAGACACCTTGTTCGGCAAAGATTTTGATGCCGGCGATTTACGGAATGTGCCCGGAGCGGGAATCCAGTTCAGTATGGATACGGCAACGATTACCTCTGGCTCGGGTTATGTTATCAAAGTATTCGAAGCCGGAGTCAGATACGATGATTATTTAGGAGACCTCGACAAACAGCTGTTGTTCAACCTGAACGAGAAAGCGATCAAGCAAAATAAGTATCCGGGGCTGCGGGTAGGCTCTCTGACCGAAATTAACAATAATGCGGGCAATTGGGAAAATTTATAAATTCTGAAATCGTATGATTATCAGCGTTCCTGATACGTTGACATCTGATTCGTCGGGAAAATATATCATGTCCATCCGGCTCTGGTCGGGTGGACTTTCTTTTTCCGCCCACAATCCGTCGGAAGGACAGAGTTTCTTTTTCAGGGAAGTAGAGTTCAACCGGACACGCCCTTATATTGAGTGGCTGAAGGAGGATGTCTTCTTTGCCAACGAATGCCTGACCTGGACTTACAAACGTACCTATGTGCTTTACGTATCGCAGCAATACACGTTGGCGCCGGAAAGCCTGATCCCGGAAAAGCAGAGACCGAAACTCCTCTCGTTTAATTTTCCGGTACCCGAAAAACGATGTCTGGCCAACCGGCTGGAAGAAGAAAAGGCCCTGATCGTCTTCGGGATAAATGAAGAAAACTATGAGTTTTGTGCCCGCTCGCTGACCAGCCCCATCTTTACCCACCATATCACCTCGCAACTGATTACGCTGAAGAAGCAAAGCCGGAACGGGAAAACCAATCAGATGTTTGTGGTGCTGCATCGCAGGATGGTCGATATCATCTGTTTCTCAGCAAGTGAACTTGTGTTTGTCAATTCATTTGACTTTGAGCAACTGAACGACCTGCTCTACTATATACTCTGTGTATGGAAACAGACGGGGATGAACCAGTTGAACGACGCCCTGTTTCTCGCAGGCGACATCAGCCTGGGGACCCGGATCACTCACTTCCTCCAGGCTTATATCCAGCATATCGGGCGAATGGAGATACCGGCCAAGGCCTATCTGCTGGGTGGAGAAATACTCCAGGCGCCTATTGATTTACTCCTGCTATCGGTATGCGAATAATCAGCGGTATGTATGGCCGGCGCCGCTTCGACCTGCCCGCTTCGTTCAGCGCCCGCCCGACAACAGATTTTGCGAAGGAAAACCTGTTTAATGTACTGGCTAACCTGACGGACTGGGAAGGCAAGGTGGCTTTAGACCTTTTCGCGGGGATGGGCGGAATCTCCTTCGAGCTGCTCTCGCGAGGCTGTGCCAAAGTGGTAGCAGTGGAAAAAGACAAGGTACATGCCGCCTTCATCGGCAAAGTGTCAAAAGAACTGAAAACTACAGGCCTGCACCTGATTTGCGGAGATGCTTTCCGGTATCTGAAGGGCCTCTCCGGGCAGCGTTTCGATTTCATCTTTGCCGACCCTCCTTACAACCTGAATGAATTAGCCGGTATCCCGGCCCTTATCCTCGGGAAAGACTGCCTGAACGAAGGCGGCATCTTCGTCATGGAACACCCCCGCGGACACGACTTTTCTTCCCTGGCCTGCTTCAGGGAGCAGCGGGTCTATGGCTCTGTACACTTCAGTATATTCGTCAGAGAAGAGGAGAGAAAAGACGCATGAACGACTCGGCTATACGCTGCCGGAGCGGGCGCTTCAGCCAGCGCGAAGGGATGAGCTTCTCGCTGTTCTGCATATCGTGCAGGAATATTTTTTTCATCTGCAGGGCAAAGTCGTTCTGATAAACAAAAGCCGTAATCTCGAAATTATGCTCAAAACTGCGGAAATCCATATTGGCAGAGCCGATACAGGTCAGGACATCGTCGGATACGACTAATTTGGAATGTAAGAATCCCGAACCATAGAAATAAACTTTAGCGCCGGCTTTCACCATATCGTCGATAAACGAGTGCGAGGCCATATTAGCCGTTGGGGTGTCGGAGCGTTCGGGCAGCATCAGCCTCACATCAATCCCCCCCAGGGCGGCCGTCTGCAAAGCCTGGTTCAGGCCTTCCGTCGGCAGGAAATAGGGCGTTTGTATATAAATGTATTTTCGGGCATTGGCTACCACGTAGATAATGGCCTGCAGGAGCGTACGCCACTGCCCGACAGGGCCGCTGGTGAGCAGCTGCATGATCGTATCGGCCGGTGCCTCTACGGGAGGATAATAGATTTTATCATTCAGGAGTTTCTTGCTGACGACATACCAGTCGATTAAAAAAGCAGACTGCAAACCATGCACGCCTTTTCCCGTGAATTTAAAATGCGTATCGCGCCAGTTCCCCCCCCAGGAAGTTCCCGTGATGTAACGGTCGGCCACGTTCATACCTCCCATAAAGCCAACCTTTCCGTCGATCACCACGATTTTCCGGTGATTCCGGTAATTCACTTTACTGGTAAATACGGGGAAAGCAACTTTCAGAAAGGCATACACCTCTATACCTGCGTTTTTCATTTCTCTGAAAAACCTTTCTTTCACATTCCAGCAACCGACATCGTCGTAGAGTACCCGCACTTTGACGCCGGCTCTGGCTTTGGCTATCAGCACTTCTTTTACCTTTTTCCCTATCTCATCCTCCAGAAAAATATAATACTGAAAATGGATATGATGGGTAGCCCGTTCCAGCTCCTCAAATAAGGCATCAAACTTATCCGGCCCGTTTGTATAAATAGTGATCCCGCTTCCGTAGAGCAGGGTCGATTGGTTATTATAGCCCAGCAGGGTAGATAAAGGTTTGTACTGTTCGGGCACCGTACACAGATCGTGAGGCGCCTTTCTGCCTTCCTGCGGGCGTTTCATAATCCGTTTATACGTCCGCCGCGATATAATGCGTTGCTTCCGGTTGTCCTGCCCGAAAAAGAAATAAAAGACCAGCCCCAGTCCGGGCAGCATGAGTAATACGATTACCCAGGGGATGGTTTTCAACGGATTCCGGTTCTCTGTAATAATCACCAATATCAATCCTGAAATAGTAATACAATACAGAATAAACACAATTGAACCTACAATAGCCTGTAATGAGATATCAGCAAACATGTCGTTTATCGTTACATAAACAAAGATACTGTTTTTTATATTAGCCCGAAAATATTTTTAATCTGTGGGGGTATGTATGCTATTCTATATATGTTGTACAGCAGCTGTTAAATGTTTGGAAGTATAAAACGGATGATTTACCTTTGCCGGAGATAATAAATTTTAGAATGATATGGGTTCCGGTCAGCATTATTGGCCGGGATTCTTTTTTATTACATAAAATAACAAATAAAATGGAATTAGACTTAAATTATCAGGAGGATTAACTATGGCTGTTAGTTATATGACCGAAGAAGGCTACAACAAACTTTTAGCCGAAATTAACTATCTGGAAACAGTAAAACGCCCCGAGATTTCTGCCCAGATAGCCGAAGCGAGAGACAAAGGCGACTTATCTGAAAATGCAGAATACGATGCCGCGAAAGACGCTCAGGGCATCATGGAAGCCAAACTCGCGCAATTGAAACACCTTATCTCGAATGCTCGTCTGATTGATGAATCACAGGTAAAGACGGAAGCCGTCCAGATATTGAACAAAGTGAAGATACGGAACAGCAAGACTGATGCAGTCATGACTTATATGCTGGTATCGGATTCGGAAGCCAATCTGAAGGAAGGAAAAATATCGGTTAACACACCGATAGCCCAGGGACTGATGGGCAAAAAGGTGGGAGATAAAGTAGATATCTCTGTCCCTTCCGGGATTATGAGTTTTGAAATTATGGATATATCAATTTAATCGCATGGCCACCCTGTTCAGCAGAATTATTGCCGGCGAAATACCTTGCCACAAGGTAGCCGAAGACGACGAATTTTTTGCCTTTCTGGATATTAATCCGGTAGCTACGGGGCATACCCTGGTGGTTCCTAAGCAGGAAACAGACTATCTCTTTGATCTGGACGATGCGCAGCTGGGGCGGATGATGGCTTTCGCCAAACGAGTGGCTGCCGCCCAGAAAGCAGCTATCCCCTGCAAACGGGTCGGCCTTACCGTGATTGGGCTGGAGGTGCCTCATGCACATATCCACCTGGTGCCGATTAGCCGCGAGTCAGATATCAGTTTCGGGAAAGAAAGACCGGCTCCCTCCGCTGAATCCTTAGCTGAAACAGCCGGGGAAATCAGAAAAAAATACAAATAGAGCAGTTTTTTTTTATTTCTCGTGAAACATGTCTATATTTGCCATCCGTTCCGGCAGTTGCCGGAGCGTTTTACAATGATTCATTAGTGGTTTTTACTCATAATTTGTTAACCTTAGAAAAAGGCCCCCCTGAGAAGGGCGGCCTTTTTTATGAACACACAACATATTATGATAACACTGACCATAAATCGACTTACCGACTCACCAGAAAGCCGTGCTCCACCAGGTATGATTCCAGGTGTGATGACTCCAGTCCCAGAAAGTGCCTCCATAACGCGACAAAAGATAGATATTCGCTGCCAGAGCAATAAACCAGAGGAGGATTAACGCCCCCCTCAATGCCGGAGGAAAGGGTTTGAACTTGAATATATGGCTGCATACAGTATAAAGAATAGCGATGACAGGAAGCGCAATGACCAGAATAGAGCAAATGCTGAAAATAGCCCAGAGCCATTCGGGATAATGATGCAGGAACTGCCATTCGGCGGAAGGCATCAGGTGGTAAAGCAAGCCGAATCCTCCTCCCACACTTCCGATAATTAATGCGAGAATGACTACAATAAATACAAACAACAGAACCAGGAGCATAGGGAATAGGACAATACCGAGCAAGACAGCCGCTACTTTCAGTAAAACGCCTATCACTTCAACAAAGGCATCGGCAACCTTCTGAAATGCGGTACGCGGCTTGTCAGAGTTCACATAATCTTTTACGTTGGCCGACATCTTCTCGAAGCCATCGGTCACTGTCTTCCCGATATTTTCGACGGTTACACTTTCTCCCCGCATCTGCAGCTTTTCGGTAGCCGTCTGTGCCAGTGGAACTACCAACCAGAGGACCAGGTAGATGGGGATGGTTATCCCGTAAAAGAAGAGCAACAGAAAGAGCAGCAGGCGTATCGGCGTAGGGTCCCAGCCCATATAAGCAGCTAAGCCTCCGCAGACACCTCCCAGCATCCGGTCGTCGGGATTGCGGAAAAAGCGCTTGTTCACCCGTTCGCGGCCCGGTTGGGCCGTTGTCTCATGGCTCGTCGCTTCCGTATGGGCAGATTCTTCCCCGAAGATATCTTCGACCTTGCCCATTTGCCGGATGACAGCTTCCACGTGTTCGATCGTGATTACTGTATATCCCAAACGGACACGCTCGTTCAGGATTTCGGAGATGCGCAGTTCGAAGTCTCCCATGACCTCATCGACTCCTTCTTCTTTACTAAAGTGGATACGCAGGTTGGAGAGGTATTTCTCCAACAGCTGGTATGCGTCTTCGTCAATGTGGAAAACCGTTCCTCCCAGATTGACAGTAAGTGTTTTTTTCATGCTTATTTTCTGTTTTTTTTTAATTGTTCCTGATGTGATTTATCGTATTTGTCAAGTCTTGCCACGAGGCTTCCAACTCGTTTAAAAAGAATTCGCCCTTCTGAGTCAGTTTATAGTACTTGCGGGGCGGGCCCTGAGTAGATTCTACCCATTGATACCCCAGCAGTTCGCTGTTCTTCAGCCGGGTTAAAAGCGGGTATAGCGTACCTTCTACAACGATCAGCTTAGCTTCCTGCAACTTCTGGATAATGTCGGAAGTGTAAGCCGCTTCTTTTTTAAGGAGCAGGAGGATGCAGTACTCCAATGTTCCTTTTCTCATTTGTGATTTCACGTTCTCTGCTGCGTACATGTTTATTATATTTTGCCCCAAATATATGTATTGCAGATGTACCATGCAATACATAATACTTTGTTTATTATAATTTAACACAAGAAGCATCACCACATTGCCGCTATTCCCGCAGGAAGCATTATTTTTGTAGCCGCCTCCGGAGCTCTTCCGGGAGGCAGGGAAGGATGTTTATGGATTATATTTCAGAATGATGCAGATAATACCGGAGAAGAATGCATTACGCAAAACTATATTATTGTACCGGAGGATACTCCGCCATAAAGGGTATGGAGTACATTCGCCTTTCGTGTATAACCTGATAACGAAGGTCATCAGGGAACGTTGCCCTTATTATCATTTTTCCGAGATTGAACGCCTGCGCAAGCAGCTCCTTTCGAAAAAAGAGACGATCGCGCTCCTGCGCAAAGGGAGAACGCAGCTCTGTCCGCTTGCCGGCATTGTCGGCGACGAAGCGATCCGCCCGAAACAGGGCGCCCTGCTTTTCAGACTGACGAATTATTTCCGGCCGCAGCATATCCTGCAGATAGGAACATCGGTCGGGCTGGCTACTCTGTACCTCACTTCGTATGCGCAGGGGCTGAAATGTGTCACGCTGGAAAAGACCCCGGCATACGCTTCCATCGCCCGGCAGGTCTATGAGAAAGGAGCCCGCACACCGATCGACCTTCGCCTCGGCGATTACAGAACGCTCCTCCCCGGTATCCTGGAGGAGATGAAAAGGCTCGACTTCGTCTTTTTCAACGTACCCCATGACGACAACAACCACTGGCTGTTCGATACCTGCATGGCGTATGCGTGGGAGGAGACTGTCTTCGTCTTCAAAGGAATAAAAACCAGCCGGGAGATGCGCAGGCTCTGGAAAACAGTATGCGCACACCCCGGAGTGACCGTGACAATCGACCTGTTCTCGATGGGGATTGTCTTCTTTAATAAAAAGTTGCACAAACGCAATTATACCGTATATTTTTAATGAATGAACTGAATAAACTGACAGAGATGAAAAAAAGTATGCTTTATACAAAAACGGGAGATAAAGGCACAACTTCCCTGGTCGGGGGAAAACGGGTCGCGAAAACCGATAAACGGATTGAAACCTATGGCACAACGGATGAACTGAACGCTTTCACCGGCCTGTTGATAACAGAGATAAATGAAAAGGAAGACCTTGAATTCCTCCGTTTCGTGCAACACCAGCTCTTCTCCATCGGCGCTTACCTGGCTACCGACCCGGAAAGCGCCGGGCCGAAAGCAGCAAGCCGGATAAGCCCCGCAACCATCGGACGGATTGAAGGCGAAATCGACCGGATAGACAGCCTCTTGCCTCCGCTGAAACACTTTGTCCTGCCGGGAGGAGGACGGGCAGCCTCCCTGGCACACGTCTGCCGGACAGTCTGCCGACGGGCCGAAAGACAAATCTATGCACTCGACGAAAGCGAGGCGGTGGAAAAAACGGTACTCGTTTTCATCAATCGTTTGTCTGACTACTTCTTCGCACTGGCACGCAAAGAATCTCTCAAAAATGGAGAAGAAATTATTTGGGATTATTCTTGTATCTAAAGAATAAAATTATATTTTTGCGGAAAATTTTGAATATGTTATTACCGTTTGTGATAATTAAATCTGTACAACTATGTATTGGACATTAGAATTAGCTTCAAAACTCGAAGATGCTCCTTGGCCTGCAACCAAAGACGAGCTTATCGATTATGCACAACGCTCCGGAGCACCACTGGAAGTTATTGAAAATTTGCAGGAGATGGAAGACGAGGGAGAAATCTATGAATGTATGGAAGACATTTGGCCGGATTATCCGAGTAAAGAGGATTTCTTCTTCAATGAAGAGGAATACTGAAAGCAAACCGACAGGAAAGGGCATAGACATAAAGAAAGGCTACCGCTGGAAGTAGCCTTTTTGTGTTTACGAAAAACGTTTTAAAACAACAGACCGGAATGAGAACTACCTGTTTTTGTGTCACTTCACTGCTTTCCCTCCTGATGCTTGTGGGCTGCACGACGTCCGGAGAGGAGACGTATATCGCCGTGACAATTGAGCCGCAGCGATACTTCGCCGAGAAAATTGCCGGCGACCGGTTCAGGATACATACGGTCGTCCCCGACGGGCAAAGCCCGGAGACCTACGACCCTACCCCGCAACAAATGGTGGCCCTGAGCAAAAGCTACGCTTACCTCCGAATCGGCCATCTCGGCTTCGAACAGGCATGGATGCAGCGTATAAAAGATAACAACCCCCGGATGCAAATCTTCGACCTATCGGAAGGATTCGCACTCATCACAGAGGAGGAGGAGGAAGAAGAAGAGCAGGAAGAACAGGGATTACACCACCACCATCATCATCCCGGAGGAGTGGACCCCCATATCTGGAGCTCGGTCAACGGCGCCAGAACCCTGGCGGGAAATACGCTGAAAGCCCTCATCACACTCGATAAAGACAACGAAGACTTCTACCGCCGGAACTACGCCGGACTGATGGCGGAAATAGACCAAACAGAGGCAATCATCCGCCGGAAACTCTCCGCACTTACCAGCCGGACATTCATCATCTACCACCCGGCACTGACCTATTTCGCCCGCGAATTTGAACTCTCGCAGCTCTGCATCGAAAGGGATGGGAAAGAACCTTCGCCCGCCCAACTGAAAGAATTAGTGGATAAAGCGAAAGCATACCGGGCGGAAGTGGTATTCGTACAGCAGGAGTTCGACGTCAAAAATGCCGAACGCATAGCAGAAGAAACAGCCTGCCGCTTAGTCTCCGTCAACCTGCTGAATTACTATTGGAGTAACGAACTGATCGAGATAGCAAAGGCCCTGGCGAATGAATCATAAACTGATTGAATTAGACAAACTGACGCTGGCCTACGAGGGCAAAACCATACTGAGCGAGCTCTCGCTGATCGTGTACGAACGCGATTTCACAGGCATAACCGGCCCCAACGGGGGAGGAAAGACAAGCCTGCTGAAAGCCATCCTCGGCCTGTTGAAGCCGGTAGCCGGACACATCGCTTTCTATCAGAAAGGCAAACCGGTGCCTTCGCTCAGCATGGGCTATCTGCCCCAGATAAATCAAACCGACAGGAAATTCCCCGTCTGCGTACGCGAAGTCGTCGCCTCAGGCCTGATCGCGGAAAAACCGCCCTTCCGGAACTTCCGGCCGGAACAGCACAGGCGGATAGACGAGGTCATGGAGCTGATGAACGTAGCGCCGCTGGCTTCGAATCCCATCGGCGAACTATCGGGCGGACAACTGCAGCGCGTTTTGCTCGGACGGGCCCTTGTCTCCCGCCCCCAGGTGCTGCTGCTCGACGAGCCGGCCTCCTATCTGGATAAACAGTTCGAGTCGCATTTCTACCCCTTATTAAAAGAAATAAACAAAGAAAGCGCCATCATCATGGTATCGCACGATATAAAAGCCATGAGCGCCCTGACAAATCATATCATTCACATCCCTCCCCTTTCAGGGAGCGGAGCATACGACACAGCATGAAGAAAATACTGATAACCGGAGCCGGCGGATTCATCGGCGGATTCTTAGTCGGGGAAGCGCTGGCCCGGGGATACGAGACTTGGGCAGGCGTACGCGCTTCCAGCAGCCGCGCCCGGCTGCAAGACCCACGCATCCGCCTGATCGACCTGAAGTACGATGATAAAGAAGCGCTGACACGCCAACTGAGCCAATGGGCTGCCCGACATGGCGCCTGGGATTACGTCGTACACAATGCCGGACTGACAAAGACCCTGAACAGAAAAGACTTCTTCCGCGTAAACGCCGGCTACACCCATACCCTCACCGAAGCCCTTGCCGCTGCCGGATGCAAACCCCGCAAGTTCCTGCTGATGAGCAGTTTGAGTAGCTATGGGAAAGGAAACGAACAAACCTTCGAACCCATCCGCACGGACGACCCCCAGCTGCCGGACTCGGATTATGGCAAAAGCAAACTCGAAGCCGAATGTATCGTGCGGCATCAGACGCATTTCCCCTACCTCATCCTCCGCCCCACGGGCGTCTATGGCCCGGGAGAGAAAGATTATTTTATGGAAATAAAAAGCATACAGTCCGGCTTCGATTTCACGGCCGGATGCTATCCCCAGCACATCTCCTTCATCTATGTGAAAGACCTGGCAAGGGCGGCTTTGATGGCGATAGAAAATGAGGCGATTGTCAATACGCACTATTTCGTCTCCGACGGCAGGGCCTATACCGATACCGCCTTTGCCCGCCTCATACAAGACATCCTCGGAAAGAAACACCTGCTCCGGGTGCGCATCCCCATGGGCCTGGTAGGCATAGCCTGCCTCTGCTCCGGATGGGCAGGGCGACTCGCCGGTAAAAGCATGACACTCAACCGCGATAAGTATTTCATCCTGAAAGGGCGCAACTGGGTATGCGACGCCGCCCCGCTCTGGAACGACCTGAATACGGCTCCCGATTACGACCTCCGCCGGGGCCTCGAAGAGGCTATCGCCTGGTATCGCGAAGCCGGCTGGCTGTAAGATGAGGATATAAAGAATATAAAACGTTAATGCCATAAGATTGATATTTCTGGTGAATACGAATAAATCTGTACGGAGCAAAGATACATCGGGTGCAATTCAAATTGTCGCATCGCCATTACGGGGCGTCATTGCGAACCCGGAGGGTGAAGCAATCCAGAGCGGGCACCCTGGATTGCTTCGTACCTCGCAATGACGATAGAAATCCA
>JAISZA010000223.1 GCA_031269535.1 Tannerellaceae bacterium | reverse complement strand
CGATCGACTTGTTTTCGGCTACCGATAGAATGATATTCCGGTCCATTACCGAGTAGCGTATGTTTGTGTCGTGAAACAGAAGGTCTAAAACACTGAATACATCCTTTTTGTCGCTCTTTATGGATACGATCCGGGTTGTATTGATCTGTTTGTTGTTATAGAAGAAATGAAAGTCTGATTGTCTTTCTATTTCATCCAGCACATTCTGAACTGTTTGATTCTTAACATCTAAAGTCAGTAGGGCGGATTGACTGTAACTATTTTCTGCAAATGTCAGTCCTATGCAAAGGAAAAGCATTATTATGGATAGTTTCATACATGATGGTATATATTTTAAGATAGCAAATACTGATTTTACCATCCTAAAAGGTTGGATGCTAAAATAATTTCTCATAATTTTACACTGTTTTTTAATGAATAAAAAATAAAGGACAAATACTGTTCCTACAGTATTGTTTTTGTTTCACACGAGACAGATACTTGGCCGTATTTGTCCGTGTGTTTTTTTTCTATGGTGGGTGTGGCTTCATCTGCGTATGTGTTTTAAGGGTTAATAATTAATATAAGATCACTTCTCCCCGCTTTTGGATGTTCCCGCTGAGAGAGGGTTCTGTAATGCGATACTGAATATTGGAGGAGATACGGAAATGTTCGAGTATTTGTACCAATTGTTGTTTGTCGAATGTTCCGGTAAAAGGATATTGCTTTATCTCTTCATTTTGGATAATGAAGTCCACATTGAAACGATGACTCAGTTTCTTTAATACGATCTCCAGCGGCGTATTGCGGAAACTTATTTTTCCCTCTATCCATGCAATATCCGCAGCCACATAGGTCGGCCGGCTTTTTATGCTTTGGGTGTTTTCATAATAAAAGACCTTTTGATTGGGTTGCATAATCAATGATTTCCTCTGATTATTGCTGCTGATATACGACAGACTGATGGAGCCTCTGATTAATGTCGTAGCAATAAAACCATCTTCCTGATAAGCTTCGATATTAAATTCCGTACCCAGTACCTCCACCTTCAGATGATTACCGGCAGCAACGATAAACTTTCTTTTGGCATCTCCGGCTATCTGGAAATAAGCTTCTCCGGATAGCTGCACTTCGCGTGTATTACCGGTAAACTTAACCGGCCGGCGGAGTACGGACCCGGAGTTCAGCCATACCTTACTTCCATCGGGTAGGTCGATATTTGTCATCATTCCCGGATTCGTGTGAATACTTATGTATTCTGTCGGTTCTTCTTTCACCTCATTGTAGATAATGCTTACTAATAAGGGGACGAAAAGAATGGCGGCAGTTCTTTGTATCCATCTGAAGATATGCATCCGCCGGTGTTTCCTGATTTGTCTTTTTACATTCTCCAGTGCGGCGGGAGAGTTGAGCTGGAGTTGCCGGATTGTCTGTAAGGTATCCGTAGCGGAATAAATATAGTGTATATCACGTGCCAGCGACTTATGTGTTTCCGATTGTCTAAGCCAGTATTCCACGTCTTTCCTTTCTGCGGGCGTCAATGTCTCTGCAAAATACCCCCACAGGATGGTTTCATTTATCTGAGCCGGTTGTTCCATTTATTTCTTCTCTTATAAATAAGACTAAGCAGAGAGAAAATCTCCTAAACAAAGGATGAAAGTTTTTTTCTCTTATATCTCCGGCAGATTGGAAGTTTTGCTAATCATGTACAGGCGTTTGGAAACTTTCAGACAGTATCAGGAACTTTGATGCCCCGTTCTTTTATTTTTTTACCGGGCAGTAGTGATTTATTTCCGTGAAAAGCTTTGCACTTTCCCGTGAAGTATTTAGTTTTACATCCTTAATAAATGTACTGTATGAAATACCATCCCTCCGATATGGCCGATGAGGAACTCTTTCGATTTGTTCAGAAAGGGGATGAGGGAGCATTTGATATTTTATTCATGAGATATTACGCCGTATTATGCGCTTACTCCGGGCAGTTTGTGAACAGTAAAGACGGACAGGAGGTCGTACAGGATATGATGGTCTGGCTTTGGGAGAACAGCCGGGCGCTGGTGATTGAATCTTCTCTCCGGAGCTATTTATTCCACTCGGTACGAAACAGATGTTTTACGCTCATCAGCCGGAATGAGTGCAAACAGAGAGCCATAAATGGTTGGCACGAAAGCCGGCAGGATTATGAAGACCCTGATTTTTATATTGTAGAAGAACTGAGCCGGCGCATTGAAGCCGCGCTGGAACGTTTGCCTGAAAGCTATCGTGAAGCTTTCGAACTGAACAGGTTTCATCACATGACTTACCATGAAATAGCCGCGCAGCTGAACGTATCACCCAAGACGGTGGACTACCGGATTCAGCAGGCCCTGAAACTATTGCGCGTTGAGCTGAAAGATTATCTTCCTTTATTCTCCCTGCTTCTGTTTTAGGAAACGCTCTGCTTCTGCTAATGATTCGGGTTTGCCGATATCTATCAGGGTAAGCTTGTCGGCGGGATAGGCCTGTATGTTGGCTTTGATGCAGACAGAGAGATAGAAATTGATGATTGAGAACTTGCCGGTCCACTCTTCCATCCGGCTGAATATCTCAGGCGACAGGATATGCACGCCGCCGAAAGCATATTCGTTGTACTGGAGCGGGTCGAAATCAGGGATATGGGATTTGACTTCTCCGGTCTCGCGGTTACGCCAGCCGCATAGTTTGTTTTCCTTGTCGAACAAGAGGCTGCGGGAGGCGTTTCGTTTGCTGACGAGCAGCGTGGCTAAGGCGTTATTTCCCTTGTGGCTAAGGCTGAAGGCTGTTAAATCCACATCCGAAAGGATATCTGCATTGTGTACAAGGATAGGTTCGTTGCCTTGCAGGAGGAATCCGGCAGCTTGTTTGATTGCTCCGCCTGTATCCATGAGGTATTTCCGTTCGTCGGAGATGTAAATGGTAAGCCCGAAGTTGTTGTTGGTATGCAGGAAACCGGTAATTTGCTCACCGAGATGGTGTATATTGATGATTATTTCGTGGAACCCGGCCTTTTTCAGTTTCAGAATCAGATGTTCCAGCATGGGTTTTCCGTTGACAGGAATCAGTGCTTTGGGAGTTGTGTCCGTCAGCGGTTTGAGGCGTGTTCCCATGCCTGCCGCCAGTATCATCGCTTTCATAGGGTGGCGTCAAATGTTTGTTCCATATTTTGTTCTCTGTGTGTGAGATGGATTTTTATTCCGAATTTGCTGTGCAGATGTTCGGCCAGGTGTTGGGCTGAATAGACCGAGCGATGTTGCCCGCCCGTACATCCGAAGCAGACTATCAGGTTGGTAAATCCCCGGTCGAGGTAACGCTTCACCGATGCATCGACCATTGCATAGACATGTTCCAGGAAGGAGGTAATCTCTCCGTCTTCTTCCAGAAAGCGTATGACAGGTTCGTCTGAGCCGGTGAAATGATTATACCGTTCGTATTTTCCGGGATTATTGATGGCCCGGCAGTCGAAGACGAATCCTCCGCCGTTGCCTGCCGGGTCGTTGGGTATTCCTTTTTTGTATGCAAAGCTGACGATTTTAACCTCCAGCATCCGTTTCTGGATATCGTCTGAGAATTGCTTGAGCTTAGTCAGCCGGCGCAGTATGTCGCACAGATAGGGATATTCGGGATAGTCTGTCTTCAGCAGCTGGCGCAGGTTTTCAATAGCATAGGGCACACTCTGGATAAAATGAGGTTTCTTCTCAAAATAACCTCTGAATCCGTACGCCCCCAGTACCTGCAGGATACGGAAAAGGACAAAATGCCGCAGGCGGTTAAGAAAGAAGACCTCATCGACAGGCTGGTAGCGGCGCAAAGCACGCATGTATTCCGATAATAATTCGTTCCGCAGGTCTTCCGTAAACTTAGCTTTGGCTTGCCACAGGAAAGAAGCGATGTCGTAATAGATGGGCCCCCGGCGTCCTCCCTGAAAGTCGATAAACCACGGCTCTCCATCTTTAATCATGACATTGCGCGACTGGAAATCGCGGTACAGGAAGGCGCCCGACGAATCCTCGAGCAATACTTCACTCATTTGCCGGAAATCATCTTCCAGGCGGTCTTCCTGAAAATCCATACCTGTTGCTTTCAGGAAACAATACTTGAAGTAATTTAAGTCCCATAAGACCGATCGCTGGTTAAATTCCGGCTGCGGGTAGCAACAGGTGAAGTCGAATCCGCTTGTTCCGGCCATTTGTATGGAGGGTAGGAGGGCTATGGTTTTGCGCAGCAGGCGGCGTTCGTTTTCGTCGAACACACAACTCCTGCGTCCTTTCTCAATGGCATCAAAGAGGAGGGTATCTCCTAAATCTTCCTGTAAATAAAAGAGTTTATCATCCGTATGGCAATACACTTCGGGAACGGGCAGGTCTTTCCGGCGGAAATACCCCGACATATAGATAAAGGCGGCATTCTCTTCGGGCGACGTTCCGTTTACCCCTATCAGGCTTTTGACACCCGTAAGACGAAAGTAGCGCCTGTTAGAGCCTGAAGAGGGAAGCTCCGTAATCTCCTTTGCCCTGGAACCTGTATTGGAATAGTATAATTTCTTTAATTCGTCGATAATCATTTGCGTTGATTTACGTGGCAAAGGTAACAATATATAGTGAACAACGAATAGTGAACAGCTAATAGTGAATAGTGAACAGTGAATAGTATAGTAAGAGGCTCCCATCCTGTTTTCCGGATGGGAGCCTCAATATATTATACTATTCACTATCTAAAGTATTCCTTGTGCCATCATTGCTTTGGCCACTTTTATGAAACCGGCGATATTGGCTCCTTTTACGTAATTGACGTATCCGTCGGAGAGTGTGCCATATTGGGTGCATTGTTCGTGGATAGACTTCATGATGCCTTGCAGTTTCTCGTCCACTTCTTCCTTTGTCCAGCTTAGCTTCATGGCATTCTGGCTCATCTCAAGTCCGGAGACGGATACTCCTCCGGCATTGGCAGCTTTGCCCGGGGCATAGAGTATTCCGGCTTCGAGGAAAGCATTGATAGCTTCGGGAGTGGAAGGCATATTGGCACCTTCCGAGACGGCGAAGCATCCGTTGGCCAGGAGGGCGCGGGCATCGTCGCCGGTCAGTTCGTTCTGTGTGGCGCTCGGCAGGGCAATATCGCATTTCTCTCTCCAAGGGCGGGCGCCTTCTACATATTTACAGCCGTATGCTTCGGCGTATTCGCGGATGCGTCCGCGGTAGAGGTTCTTCAGTTCCATTACGTAGGCCAGTTTTTCTTCGTTTATTCCGTCGGGGTCGTAGATATAGCCATTCGAGTCGGACAGCGTTACTACTTTAGCGCCTAACTGGTTCAGCTTTTCTACGGTATATTGAGCCACATTGCCTGAACCTGAGACGGCAACTACTTTACCTTTGATGTCGATATTCCGTGTTTTCAGCATTTCGAGCAGGAAATAGACATTGCCGTATCCCGTAGCTTCCGGCCGGATCAGTGATCCGCCAAACTCCATTCCTTTTCCAGTGAATGTACCGGTATTTTCGCGTGCCATTTTTTTATACATGCCGTACATGAAGGCCACCTCGCGGCCGCCTACGCCGATATCTCCTGCCGGTACATCGGTATCGGGGCCTATATGGCGCCAGAGTTCTGCGATAAACGCCTGACAGAAGCGCATTACTTCGGCATTGGATTTGCCTTTCGGATTAAAATCGGAGCCACCTTTGGCTCCCCCCATCGGAAGTGTGGTTAATGAGTTCTTAAATGTCTGTTCGAAAGCCAGGAATTTAAGAATAGACAAATTTACGGAAGCATGAAACCTCATTCCTCCTTTATACGGCCCTATGGCATTGTTGTGCTGTACGCGATATGCCATATTCGTATGCACCTGTCCCTTATCGTCAGTCCATGTCACACGGAAAGTGAATATCCGGTCGGCGATACAAAGCCGTTCGATCAGATTACTCTTTTCAAATTCGGGATGTTGGTTATACACTTCTTCAATAGAAGACAAGACTTCTTCTACCGCCTGATAATACTCAGGCTCGTTAGGGAACCTCCTTTTGAGGTTCTCTAAAACTTCATTTACTTTCATAACAAATGCAATTTTTTAGAATGTTATACACAAAAATGTTATCCGGCGCAAAGGTATATGAATTTTTAAGGAAGGCAAATCCCGGATGTGTGAAATGGATTGCAAATGTTGTTTTTTATTCTTTTTTGTCGGATATGTTGAACCTTATCTTCCGGGAAGGGATATTCTCAGGGGACAGCCGTAAACAAAGAGCCGAAATAGATAAAAAGTCCTAAGCAGACTGCTACAAGAATGAATAATACAAGGATTTGTTTTTCGAGCGGTAGTTTCCGGAGAAAAGGAACCTGGCGCGCCCATCCGGCGACATCCTGATATTGCCCGGCTTCTTCCTCCTCGCCGGGTATCTCATATCCGCCGGCTTCCATTACTTCGAGGGCGCGGGCTATATTACTTTCCAGTATCTCCACCCGCGCGCCTCCGGTATCGACATAGCCTGCCATTACCTGCGAAGTGTATTCATTCCGCAGGTAACAGTCTATTCCTTCCGATTGAAGCAGCGCCATAAGCGTCTGTGCTTCTGCCGGGTATTGAAACCTGGCTATTTCCACCATTTTATCTGTTGTCTCCATATTCTTAGATATCCTGTCAGTCGTTCCAGACCAGGCCGTCCTGAGTGATATGCCAGGTTTTTCCGTTGTCTGTCAGTGTGATTTCGTAGAGGGAGGGTGTGGTATGCAGTCTTAATGACTTTAGTTGTCCGGGAGAACATACTTCTTCGGGTTTCAGTTCGCTGGCAGAAGAGGCGTATGTGCCGGTAGCCCTGCGGTATTCCGTCTGGCGGTAATAGAGGTTGCGCAGGGCCCAGCGGATAGCTTCATCCGGGTTCTTTACGAATGCCACTGTTTCGCTGCCCGCTGTTTTCTCCGTGAATTGCACATATCCCCAATATTCAGGCGCATGAGACGTACCTGCTTCGCAGGGCGACCATAGCCAGAAATGCGAGCGGGGGCGTTGTTCGCCGGGCATGGGGACTTTCACATAGGCGCCGTCGCGTACTTCCAGGGGCCATTCTACCCGCTGAAAGTTTACGCGCATCTGTTCTCCTTCCGCCGGTTTGTTCTGCCGCCGGGTTGTTATCTGATAGATGGAGCGCCAGGGTATGAATAGCTCCACACTCCAGAATCTGTCGGTATCATTTGGGTTGTTTATTGTCCCATCCATATATACGGCCGATTTCATTCCCAGAAATTCCCAGTTGCTCAGTGTTATCATGGGTGCGTCGCGGTAGGGTTTGCTGAGGAAGAGGTCCCATTCCGTCCCCAGTGCGTTTATTTCATATTCCAGATAGTTATGCGTATTATTGGAAGGGTCGATGAAGAACTCAAAAGCCTTTTCCTGAAACAATGCGGCATCGTGACGGGTAAAAGTAGCCCATATATGCGGTTCTTCCATCCAGGCGGCGAAATACATTCCCTCGTCGTCGTGAGCCATTTTCACCTTTGTCTGCAGATAAGGAGCCGGGCCTTTGTTGCCAAACATATCCACAAAATCGGCTGTCCAGGGAATGGCGTCCCATTCTCCGGCAGAGATTTTTCCGTCTATTGTGATAGGGTAGGGGAGTTTGTAGCATACGTAGGTCGATGGATTGTATGGCTCATGCTGAGCATACGAAGCCGGTTTCAGACCGGCAGCAGGCTGTTGTGCGGATAAGGAAACCGTGCAGGCAGCTAATAACGCAATAAAGGGAGTTCGTGTTTTCATAATGTATATATAATTTAAAGTACAGACATATCAATGAGCTTCAGACCGGCAGCCAGCCATACGTCGATGTCGCGGGGATAATGCTGGGAGGTATATTCTGCCACATCCCGTTTATGTCCGAGGCGGACGATGACAGCGTTCTTTTCAGGGATGGCGAAGACGTATTGCCCTTGCAGTCCCCGCATATAAGGTATGGAGAGTCCCTCGTAAGTCAGATGCCAGAACTGGAAGCCATACCGACGGTTTACTTCGTTGTATTGTATATCAGTCAGGCACGTATCCGGCCTGAGTGCTTCCTGGAGGTAGGCTTCGGAGATCAGGGGGATACTGTCCCAGCTTCCTTTATTCAGGATCAGCTGTCCGAAGCGGGCAAAGTCGCGGGCGTTCGAGTTGAAGCAGCAATAGGCCTTTTCCATACCCTCCGCCTTATCCAGGCTCCAGAGCGCATTTTCTTCGGCATGCATGGGTGTCCACAATTTGCGTGATACATATTGGGCAAGGTGTTCGCCCGTGGCCTTTTCCACGATGAAAGCCAGGAGTTGCGTCACACCGCTCTGGTATATAAAGTTGACGCCCGGCGTTTCAACCTGCTTCATGCCGAAAGTGATAGCATGCAGATTATTACCGTAATACAGCTTCGTGGTAGGAGAGAAGGGAGATGCATACGATTCCTCGAAATCCACCCCGGCGCTCATCGTGAGCAGGTGGCGGATCGTAGGTTCCTTCCCCTCGTATTTACCAAATTCAGGAAAGAAATCGCTGACCGGCTGGTCTATTCCCCGGATAAACCCATCCTCGACCGCGCAGCCGATAGCCAGGGAGACGATACTCTTGGCCATTGAAAAAGAATTACTGAGCGATTGGGGCGAATAATCTTCCCAATACGACTCGAACAGCAGCCGACCATCTTTTATAACCACAAAAGCGATCGTCCCGTATTCTTCGAACAAGGGCAGGTAATCTTCCGGAATAGACAACGTGTTATACCCCTCTGCCTTTTCCCAGGGACGGGGAGAACCGGCTTCCACCATCCGGTTCTCAAAAATCCGATACTGGTCAATCTTCGGAAACGTGTGTACAAGGGTCCGCCGCAGATAATAATTGGAAGGCAACATCAGAAAGCCCCCCGTCAGACAGAGTACTGCCAGAATGAAAATGCCGATTTTTTTCATGAGATGTCTGTTTAATTTGTTTTTATTTGTTATTTATACCACGATGCGTACATATGATAGTTACGTGCTATTTTCTGATTAATCTCCTTGGCCTGTCCGGGTTCAACCTTTTTCACGAATCGGGCTGGTGCGCCGGCGTAGATACTGCCGGGTTCCACAATCGTATGGCTGAGCACAACCGAGCCTGCCGCCACGATTGCTCCCTCTCCAATCACGGCATGGTCGAGCACGACGGCTCCCATGCCAATCAGGGCCCCGTCGCATATCCTGGCTCCGTGAATGGTTACATTATGGCCGATCGAAACGTCGTTGCCGATCGCTATCACCGATTTCTCGTACAAGGTGTGCAATACACTCCCATCCTGTATATTCACCCCGTCTCCTATCCGGATAGAATTTACATCGCCGCGTAAAACGGTGCCGAACCAGAGGCTGCAAGCCTTTCCTATCTCAACATCTCCTATGACAACGGCATTGTCTGCCAGATAAGTGTCTTCTCCTATTTTGGGGGTAAATCCCCTCACTGATTTAATAAGTGCCATCTTTGTTAATTCGTATTCAACCTTATATCTGTCTTGTTTTGATTTTCAGCCATTCCTGTTCTTCCTCATTCAGGAGTGGACTTAGTTTTTCGTACACCATCTGGTGGTATTTATTCAGCCATGCGTGTTCACGGGCGGAGAGCATGGAGGGAATGACCAGGGAGGTGTCGATATAGCAGAGTGTCAATGTCTCGAAAGAGAGGAAAACGCCGAACTCCGTCTCGCTGTCTTCGCGTATCAGGATCATATTTTCCGTACGGATACCGTATTCGTTTGTACGGTATATGCCTGGTTCGTTACTCATGATCATGCCTGCCTGCAGCTTTACCGGATTTTCTTCCATGCGGATGCTTTGAGGCCCTTCATGTACGTTCAGGCAATGGCCGATCCCGTGTCCGGTGCCGTGCAGGTAGTTGATACCTGCGTCCCACAAGGCTTTACGGGCGAGGATATCTAATTGCGAACCGCGTGTTCCCACAGGGAATTTACATTTAGCCAGGCTGATATGTCCTTTCAGTACGCGTGTGAAGTCTTTCTTCATTGCTTCCGTAGGCTCGCTCAGTGCGATGGTGCGGGTGATGTCGGTTGTTCCGTCGAGGTATTGCGCGCCCGAATCCATCAGCAGGAGTCCTTCCGCCCGGATGGTCGCATCCGTTTCGGGCGTGGCGCTGTAATGAACGATGGCGCCGTGGGCGGCATACCCGCAGATAGAGCGGAAACTGTCGGATATATAAAGCGGCTGTCCGGCCCGCAGCGACGAGAGTTTCTCCGTAATACCGATCTCCGTTAGTTTTTCGCCGGCAGCCAATTGCTTTTCCAGCCAGATATGGAAGCGGGTAAGCGCTACCCCATCTTTCAGCAGCGCATTGCGGAATCCGTTTATTTCCGTCTGGTTTTTAATACTTTTCAGTTCATTGGAGGGAGTAATGCCTTCGATTATTCGGCAATGCGGAGGGATGGCGTCGAACAGGGCGGCATTGGTTTTATGTGCATCTGCAAAGACCGTTGTTCCTTCGGGCAGGCCTGCGAGGTAAGAAGCCGTTTTGCCGTAGTCGGCGAGGATCACTCCTTCGTTTATCAGATGTTCCCTCACTTCGGGCGTCAGCTTGCCGGGCGGGATAAAGAGTACCGTTTCTTTCTCCGAGATGTAGGCATAGCTCAGGACTACAGGATTATACTCCACATCCGTTCCCCGGATATTGAATGTCCATGCCACCTCGTCGAGCGCACAGAGGAGCAGTCCGTCTGCCCCTGCCCGGTGGAGGTGATTGTTGATGGCATCTAACTTATCCCGGACGGATTGCCCCGTGATTGCTACCGGCAATTCGAACAAGGGGTCGCCGGGTATGGCCGGCCGGTCGCTCCATATCAGGCCGATCAGGTCGGACGAGGTATCCAGGCTGATATTCTTTCCGCTGAGCGCCTGCGCCAGTGTGCGTGTGTCGGCAGCGCTGTAGGTTTGTCCGTCTAAACCTACGGTAGCTCCCGCTTTCAGTTCCCGCAGAAGGAAATCCTGTATAGAAGGCGTTTCGGGCAGACTGCTTTTGAATAATTCGATACCGGAGCCTTCGAGTTGCACAGCGGCCTGCAGGAAGTAACGCGAGTCTGTCCACAAGCCCGCTCTGCCGGCTGTGACCACCACCGTACCTGCCGAACCCGTAAACCCCGATATCCATTGGCGTGATTTCCAACGTGACGGCACATACTCGCTCAAATGCGCATCCGAGCTTGGGATAAGATAAGCATCCGTATGATGCGAGGCCATGGCCTCCCGCAAAGCGGCGATACGTTTCTGTATATTCGTTTCCATTCTTTATCGTCTGTTTTATTTCACTTATGTTTTTGCTATGAGTTTACAAAAATACAAATTTGTTTCTACTACCAACGGCATATATAAAAATCGGCAAATATTTTCCGGATTATCCGGACGAGGCGCATCGGGTTGGAGGTACATTTCTATCGTCCTTGCGAGCGAAGCGAAGCAATCCAGACCGGGCACACCCTGGATTGCTTCGTACCTCGCAAGGACGGAAATCTCCGGCAAGGATTCCCCCCGGGGGGAAAGCTGCCGGAAATTGCCGGCGGACATCATTAAGAACCCAGGGCGTTGCCCTGGGCTGGGATATAGAGGGCTTTCAGCCCGGAAAAATTTCCGAATTTTCCCTACAGATAAAAATAAAACGAGCCGGAACGAACCCGGCATACCCCCGTCCGCCTCATCCTGACAGCGAAAAGGGCTGAAAGCCCTTTATATCCCAGCCCAGGGCAACGCCCTGGGTATAAAACGGAATAATCCGGTGGGCGCCCTGAAAGAGAAGCGGGAGGTAATTTTTGTACGGAGACACCCATTTCTGCTGCAATCTTTCCCTGGTAGGGGTAAAAAAAGAAGTCCGGGCTGAGCCTTTGACTTGTCCGGACTTCTGTATGTTTCTGTCTTTCGTTTTTATTTCTTTTTAAACGTAACGCTTATGCTATTTACTTATGTGCTTCCAGCCAGTTGCTGCCTTCGCCATAGTCGGCTATGAGTGGTACCTGGAGGGAGATAACAGCTTCCATCTCTTCGATGACGATTTGTTTTACTTTTTCCGTTTCCTCTTTATAGACATTGAAGTTGAGTTCGTCGTGTACCTGCAGGATCATTTTGCTTTTCAACTGCTCTGCTTCGAAGCGTCGATGGATATTTATCATTGCCATTTTAATAATGTCGGCAGCGCTTCCCTGTATAGGTGCGTTGATAGCATTGCGTTCGGCGTATCCTCTGACAATTGCATTGTTCGAATAGATATCGGGCAGGAATCGTTTGCGTTTGAAGATTGTTTCTACATATCCCTTTTCTTTGGCAACTTCGATGCTTTTTTCCGTATATTCTTTTACTCGGGGGTAGGTGAGGAAGTATCCGTCGATGAGTTCTTTGGATTCGGAGCGTGCGATGCTGAGCCGTTCGGCCAGGCCGAATACTGAGATGCCGTAGATAATTCCGAAGTTAGCTGTTTTTGCTTTTCGTCTCATGTCTTTGCTTACATCGCTGAGTGGGGTATTGTATATTTTTGCAGCTGTGGCGGCATGGATATCTTCTCCGCTGCGGAAGGCGTTTATCATGTTTTCGTCGTTGCTGAGGTGCGCCATGATGCGGAGTTCTATTTGTGAATAGTCTGCTGAGAAGAAGAGGCAGTCGTCGTTGTCGGGGATAAAGGCTTTGCGTATTTCCCGTCCCATATCGTCGCGTATGGGGATGTTCTGCAGGTTGGGATTGGTTGAGCTCAGACGTCCTGTGGCAGTTACGGTCTGGTTGAAGGAGGTATGTATTTTCCCCGTTATGGGATTGATTAATTCGGGCAGGGCATCGATATAGGTACTGAGTAGTTTTTTTATGCCTCTGTATGCTAATAGTTTGGCTATAATAGGGTGTTTTGTGCGTAGTTTTTCCAGGATATCTTCGCTGGTGCTATAGCTTCCGGTTTTTGTTTTTTTGCTTTTCTCTTCTATTTTAAGTCGTTCGAAGAGTATTTCTCCTACTTGTTTGGTGGAGTTGATATTGAAGTCTGTGCCGGCCAGGAGGTATATTTCCTGTTCGAGCCGGAGTAGTTCGGCACTTAGTGTTTCGGACGATTGGCGGAGGGCCGATGTATCTAAGTTGACTCCTGCTTCTTCCATGTCGGCCAGTACATAGACCAAGGGCATTTCCATATCGTAGAAGAGGGATTCGACGCCTTGTTTTTTCAGTTCGGGTTCGAAGGTATTTTTTAGTCTGAGTGTGATATCGGCATCTTCGGCCGCGTATTCCGCTATTTTTTTTAGTTCGACATCGCGCATGGATAATTGGTTTTTTCCTTTCGGGCCTATGAGTTCTCCGATATGAACGGTTTGGTATTTAAGATAGGTTTCGGCTAAGTAGTCCATTCCGTGTCGTAGTTCGGGATTGAGCAGGTAATGGGCTATCATGGTATCGAACAGGGGGCCGGCCAGGCGGAGTCCGTATTTGCGCAGGACCAGGATATCGAATTTTATATTTTGTCCGATTTTCATGATTCCTGTATTTTGTAGGGTAGGGGAGAAGTGGCTGATGGTTCGGATGGCTTCCTGTGAATCGGCGGGTACGGGTACATACCATGCTTCGTTTTCCCGGATAGCGAACGACATTCCGACTAAGTTAGCTTTCAGGGGATCTATTGAGTCTGTTTCCGTATCGAAGGCGAATGTTTGCTGGCGGGCGAGGAATTTGGCTAAGTCGATTTGTTCTTCTTCTGTCGCAGCGATAGAGTAGGAGTGGGGGGTTGTGTCGATGGTTGCGAATCCGGATTTTTCAATGGTTTTTGGTTCTTCTATTTCAAATTGCGCGAACAGATTTCCTTGAATGGGGGTTTGGGTGGTCGCTGTCTTTTTCTCTCCTGTTAATTTATTGAGGAAGGTACGGAATTCTAATTCGGTATATAGTTCGGTCAGTTTTTTTTCATTTGGTTTCTCAAGTGTGCATTTTTCCACGTGGAACGTTATCGGGGCATCCGTGATGATTGTTGCCAGGTATTTCGAGAAGCGTATTTGCTCTGCATTTTCTTCTATTTTATTTTTCAGGCTTCCTTTCAGTTTATCTGTATTTGAAAGCAGGTTTTCAACGGAGCCAAATTCTCTGAGTAGTTTGGTTGCTGTTTTTTCTCCCACTCCCGGGCAGCCGGGGATATTATCGGATGCGTCTCCCATCAGTCCGAGTAAGTCGATGACTTGTTCTACGGAAGTGATGGAAAATTTTTCGAGAATTTCTTTTATTCCCATTGTTTCATATCCTCCGCCATACTTAGGGCGGTACACAAAGATATGGTCGGATACTAATTGTCCGTAATCCTTATCGGGTGTCATCATATAGACGTCGAAGCCTTGTTGTTCGGCTTGCCTGGCGATTGTTCCGATGACGTCGTCGGCTTCGTAATGAGGGGCTTCGAGGATAGGGATATTATATGCCTGAATGATTTCTTTGATAATGGGGGTCGATTCGCGTATGACTTCAGGCGTTTCTTCGCGCTGTGCTTTATACTGTTCGTATATTTCGTGGCGGAACGTAGGGCCTGGCGGGTCGAAACATACGGCGATATGGGTAGGATTTTCTCGTTTCAACACATCTTCCAGACTATTGACGAATCCGAAGATAGCCGAGGTATTTTTTCCTTTTGAATTAATACGGGGCGCTTTGATAAAAGCATAATACGATCTGTAAATGAGCGCATAAGCGTCGATAAGAAATAGTTTCATTATAATTAACACGTTTTAGTGGAACAATGG
>JAISZA010000161.1 GCA_031269535.1 Tannerellaceae bacterium | reverse complement strand
CCGGGTCGGACACCTATCTGACCTGGGTCGGACAAATAAAAGTATCCGATACCGGAAAAAGATTTACTTCCTCAGGGCTAAACTCAGATTTGATTACCCACCCGATTCGACATAGAGCCAAAAAAAATATCAATTTTTGATGCGGTTGCCCTGGGAAATTTTGATTATCACAAAAGAATTATTAAATTTGCGCCCGTTTCATATAGTATGGATATAATAACAATGCAATAATATAATAAAAAAAATTTATGATCGTAGTTCCATTGAAAGAAGGCGAAAACATCGAAAAAGCGCTTAAAAAGTTTAAAAGGAAATTTGAGAAAACGGGTATTGTAAAAGAACTGAGAAACCGTCAGGCTTTCTCCAAACCTTCGGTTGAAAAGAGAAAGCAAACAATGCGAGCCATTTACGTACAACAATTGCAACAATCGGAAGAATAATACCTTCAGGATTTGTTTAATTAAATTCTATTGCCTATATTCGTTGCTCATATCAAAAGTTGATGCAACGTGAACAGGTGGAGGGATTCTTTTATAAATTATCTTCGGTATGAGCGGAACTATTCTGTTTGTACCACTGTATCGTATTCGAAAGACCTTGAACAATTTGAGGCATTTATGAAAGAAAAACAGGGAGGATTGTCTGAGCCTGACCTCGTTGACTCCGATCTCGTACGAGAGTGGATCGTTTATCTGCTGGATAGCAAAATCTCGCCTACTTCTGTCAACCGGAAATTAAGCTCTTTAAAGTCATTTTTTAAATTCCTGATCCGGCAGGGAGTTCTTTCTTCCAACCCCCTGCGGCTGGTGAACGGACCGAAAACCAAAAAGCCCCTGCCTTATTTCGTACGGGAAAACGAAATGGAAGGCCTGCTGGATGGCGACGGATTTGAAACGGATTTTGAGGGAGTGAGAGACCGGCTCATCCTTGAAATGCTGTATGATACCGGCATAAGACGTTCGGAACTGACGGGGATAAGAAATGCCGACATCGATTACGAGGCCTCCTTGCTGAAAGTGACCGGCAAGCGAAACAAGCAAAGGCTGATACCTTTTGCCCAAGGCCTGAAAAACAGGATGCTTGAGTATGTTGAAATCCGTAACCGGGAGATAGGCGTGAGAAGCGAATGGTTTTTTATACGGAAAAACGGTGAACAACTTTCCGCCGGAATGGTATATATTATTGTAAAGAAAAGTCTGTCGGAAATACCGACACTGTCGAAACGTAGCCCGCACGTATTGCGACATTCGTTTGCTACCAGTATGCTGAACAACGGAGCAGAGCTCAATGCTGTAAAGGAGTTATTAGGCCACAGCAGCTTAGCCTCGACCGGCGTTTACACACATACAACTTTTGAAGAATTAAAAAAAGTGTATCATGCTCATCCAAGAGCAAAAAAAGAAGGAGGTTTTTATGGACATTAGAATCCAATCAATCCATTTTGATGCTACCACAAAATTAGAAGCATTTGTTCAAAAGAAAGTATTCAAACTTGAACAGTATTTTGATGGTATCTTGTTGGCCGAAGTAACGCTGAAAGTTATTAAGCCGGAAACAGCGCAGAATAAGCATGCGTCGGTAAAATTGAAGATCAGGAATGGCGATCTCTTTGCCGATAAGATCGGCGACACCTTTGAAAGCGCTATCGACGAATGTTGCGAAGCCCTGTCTAAACAGCTGCTTAAATTCAAGGAAAAGCCGCTCCAAAGAAAAAGCCAAAGTGAGACGAAAAAAAACACGGATATTTTTGACATCTGAGAAATAATAACTAAATTTGCAGCCGTTTCGCCTTTATGAGACGAAACGGTTGTTTTTTGACAGCGTGGCAAAGACGCCTCTTTAGCTCAGTTGGCCAGAGCACGTGATTTGTAATCTCGGGGTCGTTGGTTCGAATCCGACAAGAGGCTCAGGAGCATTGACATAAAAAGGGCAGTTACCAGAGTGGCCAAATGGGGCTGACTGTAACTCAGCTGGCTTACGCCTTCGGTGGTTCGAATCCATCACTGCCCACAAAATGCGGAAGTAGCTCAGTCGATAGAGCATTAGCCTTCCAAGCTGAGGGTCGCGGGTTTGAGTCCCGTCTTCCGCTCTGAAAAATGCCTGTGTAGCTCAGCGGTAGAGCACTTCCTTGGTAAGGAAGAGGTCCCGAGTTCAAGTCTCGGCACCGGCTCTGATAGAAACAGGAATGGATATGAACATTAATTAAATAAAGAACAAATTAAGCTATGGCAAAAAAGGAAAAATTTGACAGATCGAAACCCCACGTTAACATCGGCACAATCGGCCACGTTGACCATGGTAAAACGACATTGACTGCCGCTATAACAACAGTGCTGGCAAAGAAAGGTCTTTCAGAAATCCGTTCATTCGATTCTATCGATAATGCTCCGGAAGAAAAAGAAAGAGGGATAACAATCAATACGGCTCACGTAGAATATCAGACAGCTAACCGTCACTATGCACACGTCGATTGCCCCGGGCACGCCGACTATGTGAAGAACATGGTAACGGGTGCTGCCCAGATGGACGGAGCTATCATTGTAGTTGCCGCTACCGACGGTCCGATGCCTCAGACACGTGAACACATCCTTCTAGCCCGCCAGGTAAATGTTCCGAGGTTGGTTGTTTTTATGAATAAATGCGATTCTGTTGACGATGAAGAAATGTTGGAACTGGTTGAAATGGAGATGAGAGAGCTGCTCTCTTTCTATGAATTTGATGGTGATGAAACACCGGTTATCCGGGGTTCTGCTTTGGGGGGACTGAATGGCGACCCTCAGTGGGAAGAAAAGATCGTAGAACTTATGGATGCATGTGATACTTGGATACCCCTGCCTCCGCGTGAAATAGACAAACCTTTCCTTATGCCTGTCGAAGACGTATTCTCGATCACAGGCCGTGGAACGGTGGCTACAGGCCGTATCGAAACAGGTATCATCAAAACAAATGAAGAAGTTCAGATTATTGGTTTGGGAGCTGAAGGCAAAAAATCGGTTGTAACCGGTGTGGAAATGTTCCGTAAGATATTGGATGAAGGCCAGGCCGGAGACAACGTAGGTCTCTTGCTTCGTGGAATCGATAAAAATGAAGTGAAACGTGGGATGGTAATCACCCACCCGAATAAGGTGAAACCTCATTCGAAAGTAAAAGCAGAGGTGTATATCCTGAAAAAAGAAGAAGGTGGACGTCATACACCCTTCCACAACAAATATCGTCCCCAGTTCTATATCCGTACCTTAGACGTTACGGGTGAGATTTCGCTTCCTGAAGGAACCGAAATGGTTATGCCGGGTGATAACGTATCCATTATCATCGAATTAATCTATCCTGTAGCCTGTAGTGAAGGTCTGCGTTTTGCTATCCGTGAAGGCGGACGTACGGTAGGTGCCGGCCAGATTACAGAATTATTAGACTAATAACACAGCGCATCCCCCCTCTTCCTGGTAAAGGTGAGGGAGGATCTATACGGAAGTAGCTCAGTCGGTAGAGCACTGGTCTCCAAAACCAGGTGTCGGGAGTTCGAGCCTCTCCTTCCGTGCATAAAAATCTATAGATTCAAATGAAGAAAATTTTAAACTATTTTAAAGAATCTTATAACGAACTTGTTTATAAAGTTTCTTGGCCTACAAGAATAGAATTATCCAACAGCGCGGTGGTTGTTATGTTTGCTTCCCTGATAATCGCAGTGCTTATTTTTGTAGTGGATTTGGGCTTTGAGAACATCATGCAGATATTCTACAAGACTCTGTATTAATCACAGCTTAAGAAAAAGATATTATGTCTGACGTTGAAAAAAAATTTTATGTTCTGCGAGCCATTAGTGGCAAAGAGAATAAAGTTAGAGAATATCTGGAGGCTGAATTGAAAAATACAGACTTAGGAGACTATGTGTCGCAAGTGTTGATTCCTACTGAAAAGACATTTACTATACGTAATGGTAAGAAGGTAATAAAAGAAAGAGCCTATCTGCCGGGGTATGTGCTGGTAGAAGCGATATTGGTAGGAGAAGTGGCCCATCGCCTGAGAAACATTCCCAATGTGATCGGATTTCTCGGTGGCTCGGATGACCCCGTGCCTTTGCGTCCGGCTGAAGTCAATCGTATCTTAGGAACGGTAGATGAATTGCAGGAACAACAGGATGAACTGGATATCCAGTATTACGTCGGCGAAAACGTGAAAGTGACCTTCGGGCCGTTTAATGGTTTCAGCGGCGTCATAGAAGAAGTCCACGCCGAAAAAAAGAAACTGAAAGTAATGGTTAAAATCTTCGGAAGGAAAACCCCGCTTGAGTTGGGTTATATGCAGGTTGAGAAAGAATGATACACTTGTTACGGAGTGTGGTATAATCTTTCTGTTGTTAGTGTTATATATCTAAAATTTCAGAAAAATGGCAAAAGAAATTGCAGGACAAATCAAATTGCAGATCAAAGGAGGAGCAGCAAACCCTTCTCCGCCGGTAGGACCCGCACTGGGTTCCAAAGGTATTAATATTATGGAGTTTTGCAAGCAATTCAATGCCAGAACCCAAGACAAAGGCGGTAAGATATTGCCGGTGGTGATCACTTACTATGTCGATAAATCTTTTGACTTTGTTGTTAAAACGCCCCCTGTGGCTATCCAATTACTGGAAGCAGCCAAAATAAAACTTGGCTCTGCTGAACCAAATCGTAAAAAGGTGGCGGAAATAACCTGGGATCAGGTAAAGACAATAGCGGAAGACAAACTTGTGGATTTAAACTGCTTTACCCTTGAAGCGGCTATGAAAATGGTCGCCGGAACGGCCAGAAGCATGGGTATCACTATTAAAGGGACATTCCCGGGTAATAATTAAAAAAAACTTCAATTGAGATGAGTAAACTTACAAAAAATCAAAAGTTGGTTTTGGGCAAGATTGAAGCCGGGAAAGCATATACATTGAGAGAAGCTGCGGCGTTGGTAAAAGAAATTACGACAACCCGATTCGACGCTTCTGTAGATGTGGATGTCCGCTTAGGAGTTGACCCTCGTAAAGCCAATCAAATGGTCAGAGGTGTGGTTTCATTGCCGCACGGAACAGGTAAACAGGTTAGGGTTCTTGCATTATGTACACCCGATAAAGAAGCGGAAGCAACTGCTGCGGGCGCTGACTATGTCGGATTAGATGAGTATATTAATAAGATTAAAGGCGGCTGGACGGATATCGACGTCATTATCACCCTGCCTTCCATCATGGGTAAAATAGGCGCTTTAGGCAGGATATTAGGCCCCCGGGGCTTGATGCCCAACCCCAAAAGCGGTACGGTTACCAATGACATAGGCCAGGCAATAAAAGAAGTCAAGCAAGGAAAGATCGACTTTAAAGTGGACAAAACAGGGATCGTTCACACATCCATCGGAAAGGTCTCTTTTGACCCCGAACAGATACGCGAAAACGCAAAGGAATTTGTTTCAACGCTGATAAAGCTGAAACCCTCTGCTGCTAAGGGTACCTATATAAAGAGCATTTATCTTTCAAGTACTATGAGTACGGGTATTAAAATTGACCCCAAGTCAGTTGAAGAAAATTAATAAAGCAATTGAACGATGAAAAAGGAAGATAAAAGTGTAATTATAGAACAACTTACGGCTATTGTACGGGAATATCCGAATTTCTACCTGACAAACATTGAAGCGCTGAATGCCGAAAAGACAAGCGCCCTGAGAAGAGAATGTTTCAAGCAGGAAGTGAAATTGGTCGTTGTGAAAAATACCTTGCTGAAAAAAGCCCTGGAAAACATATCCGGAGACTTCTCTCCATTGGACGTCGCCCTGAAAGGCAATACGGCAATTATGTTTTCTCGTGTGGCTAATGTACCTGCCCGCCTGATAAAGGAATTTACCCAAACGGCTAAAGGCAAAAACAAAGAGAATGCCAAACCCCAGTTAAAAGCTGCCTATGTACAGGAAAGCTTTTACATAGGAGCAGATACTTTGGATGCTTTGGTAAATATCAAGAGCAAGAACGAACTGATCGGAGATGTCATTGCTTTGCTGCAATCTCCGGCAAAGAACGTTGTTTCTGCCCTGCAATCATCGGGGCAAACGATTCTCGGAGTGCTGAAGACTCTGGAAGAACGATAATTTTTTTTTATTTATAGATAAACAATTATTTAAATCATACAAAAATGGCAGATTTAAAAGCTTTTGCTGAACAATTAGTAAACTTGACCGTAAAAGAAGTTAGCGAACTGGCTACGATCCTTAAAGAAGAATATGGTATTGAACCTGCTGCAGCCGCTGTGGCTGTCGCTGCTCCTGCTGCAGCCGCCGCTGAGGTTGTGGAAGAAAAAACTTCCTTTGACGTGGTATTAAAAGCACCGGGCGCTAATAAATTAGCAATAGTTAAGTTAGTAAAAGAATTAACAGGTCTTGGCTTGAAAGAAGCTAAAGATTTAGTGGATGGCGCACCAAATGCGATAAAAGAAGGTATCGCTAAAGCGGATGCTGAAGGATTAAAGAAGACCCTGGAAGAAGCTGGAGCTGAAGTTGAGCTTAAATAGCCTGATATCCTGGTCTTCTCCAGGTAATTGGTTAAGAATCTTCGCTGAGAAGAAGATTCTTAACCTTTTTGTGTCTATGTTTTCAATAAGTTCAATAAATTCCATACTAAATGTCTTCAGCATCTGAAAATAAAAGAGTTAGTTTCGCTTCGATTAAGAATCCTCTTCCTTATCCAGACTTTCTCGAAGTACAATTGAAGTCATTCCAAGACTTTCTCCAAATTGACACCCCTCCGGAAAAAAGGAAAAAAGAGGGATTGTATAAGGTATTTGCGGAAAATTTCCCCATAGCAGATACACGCAATAATTTTGTGTTGGAGTTCTTAGATTATTATATTGATCCTCCACGATATACCATAGATGAATGCATCGCACGTGGATTGACTTACAGCGTACCTTTAAAGGCCAAATTAAAACTATATTGCACAGACCCCGATCATGAAGATTTTGATACCGTGGTACAAGACGTGTACTTGGGGCCGATTCCTTATATGACCGAAAAGGGAACTTTCGTTATCAACGGTGCGGAGAGGGTCGTCGTTTCTCAATTGCATCGATCTCCAGGGGTGTTCTTCGGGCAAAGCATACATGCGAACGGAACGAAACTCTATTCTGCTCGTATCATCCCGTTTAAAGGTTCGTGGATTGAATTTGCTACAGACATTAATAATGTAATGTATGCATATATTGATCGTAAAAAGAAATTACCGGTTACAACACTTCTGAGGGCCATCGGCTTTGAAAGCGATAGAGATATTCTCGAAATATTTAACCTGGCTGAAGAAGTAAAAGTAACCAAAACTAATCTGAAAAAGCTGATTGGACGTAAATTAGCTGCCCGTGTGCTGAAAACATGGGTGGAAGACTTTGTAGATGAAGACACCGGAGAGGTCGTATCTATTGAACGCAACGATGTTATTATCGACCGTGAATCGGTATTGGATAATAATAATATTGAAGCAATTCTGGAATCGGGTACACAAAATGTGCTCTTACATCGTGAAGACCAGAACCTTTCTGATTTTGCAATCATATATAATACCTTGCAGAAAGACCCCAGTAACTCGGAAAAAGAAGCGGTCTTATATATCTACAGGCAACTGAGAAATGCGGAACCTGCCGATGAAGCAAGTGCAAGGGAAGTAATTACCAACCTGTTCTTTTCTGAAAAACGGTATGACCTGGGAGAGGTAGGCCGCTACCGGATTAATAAAAAACTGGGACTTACGACCAGCAATGATATTAAAGTTTTAACGAAAGAAGATATAATCGAAATCATCAAATACCTGATTGAGCTGATCAACTCAAAAGCTATCGTGGATGATATCGACCACCTGAGTAACCGACGCGTACGCACCGTAGGTGAGCAGTTGTACAATCAGTTCGGAGTCGGACTGGCACGTATGTCACGCACCGTACGCGAACGCATGAATGTCAGGGATAATGAGGTGTTTACGCCGATAGACCTGATCAATGCGAAGACGATCTCTTCCGTGGTTAATTCGTTTTTCGGAACCAATGCGTTGTCGCAGTTTATGGACCAGACCAACCCATTGGCGGAGATTACCCATAAACGTCGTTTGTCGGCATTAGGCCCCGGAGGGCTGTCGAGAGAACGCGCCGGATTTGAAGTGAGAGACGTTCACTATACGCATTATGGGCGCCTTTGCCCGATTGAAACACCGGAAGGGCCTAATATTGGTCTGATCTCTTCCCTTTGTGTATATGCGAAGATTAATGATCTTGGCTTTATCTCAACGCCTTACCGCCGGGTGGAAAGCGGCAGAGTGGATTTCACGGATGAAGGACTGAGATATTATACGGCCGAAGAAGAAGAAAATATGACGATAGCCCAGGGAAATGCTCCCCTGAACGACGATGGCCGATTTATCCGGGACAGGGTAAAATCACGACTGGAAGCTGATTTCCCACAGGTGACGCCATCTGAGGTGGACCTGATGGATGTGTCGCCGACGCAGATTGCCTCGATTGCTGCTTCTTTGATCCCGTTCCTTGAACATGATGATGCGAACCGTGCCTTGATGGGTTCGAACATGATGCGCCAGGCTGTCCCCTTATTACGTCCGGAAGCTCCTATCGTGGGTACGGGAATAGAAGCACAGGTAGCGGGTGATTCACGCACACAGATCATAGCCAGGCATGATGGAGAGGTGGTATTTGTCGATTCAACGTGTATAAAGATAAAATACGACCGCACGGAAAATGAGGATTTTACCAGTTTTGAAGATGCGGTTCATACCTATAATATCCCGAAGTGGAGGAAGACCAACCAGAGCACAACGGTTGACTTACGTCCGATCTGTGAACGGGGAGACCGGGTAGAAGCCGGTCAGATACTGACGGAAGGTTATTCAACCCAAAAAGGGGAACTGGCTTTGGGACGCAATGTGAAGGTCGCATATATGCCCTGGAAAGGATATAATTATGAGGATGCCATCGTCTTGAACGAACGCATGGTACGGGAAGATTTCTTTACCTCCGTCCATGTCGATGAGTACATCCTGGAAGTGCGTGAAACCAAGCGTGGGATGGAAGAGCTTACCTCCGACATACCAAATGTGAGCGAGGAAGCTACAAGAGACCTCGACGAAAGGGGGATTGTACGTGTAGGAGCCCATATCGGACCGGGTGATATCCTGATAGGAAAGATAACCCCCAAAGGCGAATCCGACCCCTCCCCGGAAGAAAAATTATTACGTGCTATTTTCGGAGACAAAGCCGGTGATGTGAAAGATGCTTCTCTGAAAGCAACACCATCCCTGCACGGGATTGTTATTGAGACAAGTCTGTTCTCCAAAGCCATAAAAAAACGGAAATCCAGGTTGACAGACAAAGCGCTTCTTCCGAAATTAGACGAAGAATACGAACATAAAATGGCTTTGCTGAAAGGCCTGCTTGTAGATAAACTGATGATCCTTACCGGCGGTAAGGTTTCGCAAGGGGTTAAGGATTACATGAATACGGAGGTCGTTGCGAAAGGTATTAAATTCACCCGCAAAGAACTGGAGGCATTGGATTACAGCTCTGTGCAGGTCAGTAAATGGACTACCGATACGTCTAAGAATGACTTGATAAAAGAAGTCATTCTGAACTATCTGAAAAAATACAAGGAATTAGATGCCGAATTGAGACGTAAGAAGTTCGACCTGACTATCGGTGACGAACTGCCTACCGGAATTGTTCAGATGGCCAAAGTTTACATTGCCAAGAAACGCAAGATTCAGGTGGGTGATAAAATGGCCGGACGGCATGGGAATAAAGGGATTGTTTCCAAAATTGTCCGTCAGGAAGATATGCCTTTCCTCGAAGACGGGACTCCCGTTGATATATGCCTGAACCCTTTGGGAGTACCTTCCCGTATGAATCTGGGGCAGATATTTGAGGCTGTATTGGGTTGGGCAGGCCAGTCGATGAATGTTAAGTTCGCTACGCCTATCTTCGACGGAGCGTCCTTAGACGATTTGAATAAATGGACAGATAAAGCGAAGCTCCCCCGTTACGGGAAAAGTTATCTGTATGACGGAGGCACGGGTGAACGTTTCGACCAACCGGCTACGGTGGGAGTAACCTACTTCCTTAAGTTAGGACATATGGTAGATGACAAGATGCACGCCCGCTCTATCGGCCCCTACTCGCTTATCACTCAGCAACCCCTGGGAGGTAAAGCTCAGTTTGGAGGTCAGCGTTTCGGCGAAATGGAAGTCTGGGCGCTGGAAGCTTTCGGCGCAGCGCATATCCTGCAGGAAATCCTTACGATAAAATCGGATGATGTGGTTGGACGCTCCAAGGCCTATGAAGCAATTGTGAAAGGTGAACCTATGCCCAATCCGGGAATCCCTGAATCACTGAACGTATTGCTTCACGAATTGAGAGGCCTTGGTTTGAGTTTCACGCTTGATTAATTATAACTCTTTATAAATACAAAATATGGCTTTTAGAAAAGAAAATAAGATAAAGAGTAGCTTTTCAAAAATAACAATAGGTTTGGCTTCTCCCGAAGAAATTCTTGAAAATTCGAGCGGTGAAGTACTGAAACCGGAAACAATCAACTATCGTACATATAAACCTGAACGAGACGGCTTGTTCTGCGAACGTATTTTTGGTCCGATCAAGGATTACGAATGTCATTGCGGAAAATACAAACGCATCCGTTATAAGGGAATATTCTGCGACCGTTGCGGTGTAGAAGTTACAGAAAAGAAAGTTCGCCGTGAGCGTATGGGACATATCCATTTGGTTGTCCCTGTGGCTCATATATGGTATTTCCGTTCTTTACCTAATAAAATCGGTTATCTGTTAGGTATTCCAACCAAGAAGCTTGATTCGATTATTTATTATGAGCGATATGTAGTTATTCAGCCGGGGCCGATTACCTCAGTTGAAGAATTAGACTTGTTGTCGGAAGAAGAATACCTGCAAAACATAGACAGCCTGCCGAAGGAGAATCAATTATTGGACGATACGGACCCGAATAAGTTTGTTGCCAAAATAGGCGCAGAAGCCATATACGACCTGCTGTCGCGTTTAGACCTGGATTCGCTTTCCTACGACTTGCGTCACAGGGCGGGTACAGATAGTTCTCAGCAACGTAAAAACGAAGCGCTGAAACGGCTCCAGGTGGTTGAATCTTTCCGTGCTTCCAGAGGACGGAACAGGCCGGAATGGATGATAGTGAAGGTTGTACCGGTTATCCCTCCTGAATTGCGCCCACTGGTGCCTTTGGATGGTGGCCGCTTTGCTACCTCTGACCTCAATGATTTGTATCGCCGTGTGATTATCCGTAATAACCGCCTGAAAAGACTGATCGACATTAAAGCGCCGGAGGTAATCCTGCGTAACGAGAAACGTATGCTTCAGGAAGCGGTAGATTCATTGTTCGATAATTCCCGTAAATCAAGTGCGGTAAAGACCGACGCCAACCGTCCCCTGAAATCTCTTTCCGATAGCTTGAAAGGGAAACAGGGACGTTTCCGCCAGAATCTGCTGGGTAAACGTGTGGACTACTCTGCCCGTTCGGTTATCGTCGTAGGGCCGGAATTGAAAATGCACGAATGTGGTATCCCGAAAAATATGGCTGCCGAACTGTATAAGCCTTTCATTATTCGTAAACTAATCGAACGCGGTATCGTAAAAACGGTTAAATCGGCAAAGAAGATTGTTGACCGGAAAGAGCCGGTTGTCTGGGATATTTTAGAGTATGTAATGAAAGGACATCCGGTATTGCTGAACCGTGCTCCGACCCTGCACCGTCTGGGTATTCAGGCATTTCAACCCAAATTGATAGAGGGAAAGGCTATCCAGTTGCATCCGCTATCCTGTACGGCATTCAATGCGGATTTCGATGGGGATCAGATGGCTGTCCATCTTCCCTTAGGGAATGAAGCTGTTCTGGAAGCTCAGATGCTGATGCTGGCGTCTCATAACATCCTGAATCCGGCGAATGGAGCGCCTATTACCGTACCTTCCCAAGATATGGTGCTGGGCTTGTATTATATTACCAAACTGCGCCCGGGCTCTAAAGGGGAAGGACTGACATTTTATGGCGTGGAAGAAGCTACGATCGCCTATAATGAAGGGAAAGTGGATATCCACGCTCCAATCAAAGTGTATATAAATAGTATAGCGGACGACGGGACATCGGGAAAAAAGATGATCGATACTTCGGTTGGCCGCGTCATGGTTAATGAATTTGTACCCGAAAAGGTCGGCTTTGTAAATGAAGTACTGGGTAAAAAGGCGCTTCGCGATATCATTGGCGAAGTAATCAAGACTTGTGGAGTTGCCCGTACGGCCCAGTTCCTGGATGATATTAAGAACCTTGGATACCAAATGGCCTTCAAGGGAGGTTTGTCGTTCAATCTCTCCGACGTACTTATCCCGGACGAGAAAGATAAATTGGTGGAAGATGGTTATCAGGAAGTTGAACAAATCCTGGCTAATTACAGTCAGGGATTCATTACCTTTAACGAACGTTATAACCAGATAATTGATACATGGACACACGTAAACAGCCGCCTGTCTGAAATCCTGATCAAGAAGCTTACGGCCGATAACGATGGATTCAACTCTGTCTTTATGATGATGGATTCCGGGGCGCGTGGTTCCAAAGAACAGATCCGACAGCTTTCCGGTATGCGTGGTCTGATGGCCAAACCTCAGAAAAGCGGTGCCGAAGGTGGACAGATTATTGAAAATCCGATTTTGTCGAATTTCAAGGAGGGATTGTCGGTATTGGAGTATTTCATCTCTACGCACGGGGCGCGTAAAGGTTTGGCGGATACGGCTCTGAAAACGGCGGATGCCGGATACCTGACCCGCCGCCTGGTGGATGTCTCTCATGACGTGATTATCAATGAGGAAGACTGTGGTACGTTGCGAGGTTTGCTTTGCACCGAACTCAAGAATAACGAAGAAGTCATAGCTTCCTTGTACGAACGTATTCTGGGACGTGTTTCTGTTCACAACATTCAGCATCCCCTGACCGGTGAGCTTTTAGTGGAAGCCGGAGAAGAAATACGTGAAGACGCTGCAAAGAAAATACAGGACTCTCCTGTCGAAAGCGTGGAAATCCGCTCGGTACTTACCTGCGAATCCAAGAAAGGAGTATGCGCTAAATGTTACGGACGTAATCTGGCTACCGGACAAATGGTTCAGAAGGGAGAAGTAGTGGGTGTAATTGCTGCCCAGTCTATTGGAGAACCGGGTACACAGCTGACACTGCGTACATTCCACGTAGGGGGGATCGCTTCCAATATCGCAACGGAAAACAGCATTACCTCCAAGTACGACGGTCTTTTGGAAATCGACGAACTTCGCGCCGTGATTTCTGTTGACCCGGCGGGTAAGAAACATCAGGTCGTAGTTAGCCGCCTGGCTGAAATGCGCATTGTCGATCCGAATACGAAGATTGTCTTGCTGACACATAATATACCCTACGGCTCGAAATTATATTTCAATCATAAAGACTCGGTAAAAAAAGGAGACGTCATTATCGAATGGGACCCCTTCAATGCGGTTATTGTATCGGAAGTAGCCGGTATAATAGAGTTTGAAAGTGTGATAGAAGGGATTACCTACACGGTGGAAAGTGACGAGACAACCGGTCTGAAAGAAAAGATTATCATTGAACCCAAGGATAAAACGAAAGCGCCGGTAGTGCACATCATAGACGAAAATGGAAGTTATCTGAAAAACTACTCTTTGCCTTTAGGGGCTCACGTGGTAAAGGAGAACGGTGACTCGGTTAAAGCGGGTGAAGTGCTTGCGAAAATGCCACGCGCAGTAGGTAAAACAGGCGATATCACCGGCGGGCTGCCCCGCGTGACGGAATTGTTTGAAGCGCGTAATCCTTCTAATCCGGCTGTTGTTGCAGAAATTGACGGCGAAATCGGTTTTGGTAAGATCAAACGTGGGAATCGTGAAATCACAGTCACTTCCAAATTAGGGGAAGTAAAGAAATACATGGTGCCGCTTTCCAAACAGCTTCTGGTGCAGGAAAATGATTATATCCGGGCCGGTATGCCTTTGTCTGACGGTGCGATCACTCCCTCCGACATCCTGGCTATTAAAGGCCCGACAGCTGTACAGGAATATATTGTCAACGAAGTGCAGGATGTGTACCGTCTGCAGGGAGTAAAAATTAACGACAAACATTTCGAAGTAATTGTGCGCCAGATGATGCGTAAGGTTGAAGTCGTTGATCCGGGAGATACCCGTTTCCTCGAACAGCAGATCGTGGATAAGCTGGAAGTGATGGACGAAAACGACCGCATCTGGGGGAAGAAAGTAGTGATTGATGCTGGAGATTCTCAGACTTTGCAGAAAGGACAGATCATTACAGCCCGTAAGCTGAGGGATGAAAACAGTATGCTGAAACGACGCGACCTGAAACTGGCTGAAGTGCGCGATGCAGTCCCTGCTACCGCGAACCAGATACTCCAGGGTATCACGCGCGCTGCTTTACAGACGAACAGCTTTATGTCGGCCGCTTCTTTCCAGGAAACAACGAAAGTTTTGAACGAAGCAGCCATCAACGGGAAGGTCGACCGCCTGGAAGGTCTGAAAGAAAACGTTATCTGCGGCCATCTGATTCCTGCCGGCACCGGACAGCGCGATTACGAAAAATTAGTTGTCGGAACCAAAGATGAATTCGACCGCATCTTCGTAAACCGTAAGAATGTAGTAGAATTCAATATGATGGACAAGGTCGTCGATAAAAACAAAGAATAAGAAGTAGTAAGAATGTAAACATAATTCTTTATCCTGTCTCATTCAATAGTTCCCATCTTTAAGTGGATGGGAACTATTTTTTTGTCCTCATTTCAAATTTCATTACATTTGTGAAAACTAAGTATGTGTTTATGCCGGATCAGGTGGATATATTAGAGGAAATAACTTCGCTCTCGGCCGAGGACTGTTTTTGGGTTATGCAGCGGGTAAGGAATAGTTTTACCTATCCGTTGCACATACATCCGGAGTTTGAATTAAATTATCTGGAGAATGCCAGCGGAGCTATCCGGATAGTGGAAGATTCTGTCGAAGAGATTGGAGATTTAGACCTTGTCCTTATCGCCGGAGGATCTCCTCATGCGTATTCAAATCACAAATGCAAATTCGAGGGGACAACAGAAATGACAATCCAGTTCTATCGTTCCATGTTTGACAGCTTGATTAATAAGCGGCATTTCAAAACAATAAAGGTGATGTTCGAGAATGCCGTTCACGGATTAATCTTCAGCCGGCAGATGATTATTCAGATTCGTCCGAAACTGAAAATGCTCTCGGGAGAGGCGCCGGATTCGTTCCGGAATTTTCTGATTCTGGTGGAGATACTGAAAAATCTCTCGCTCGACGGGGCTGCCCGGCGCCTGAATGCTTCGGATAAAATAAAAAAATTCAGCCATATCGACAGCGACCGCTTAGAGCGGATCATGCTGTTTTTGCATGAAAACTATCACCGCCCAGTAACCTTGACAAGCGTAGCTGATTTGATAAACGTAAGCGAATCTTCCCTCACCCGTTTTCTGAAAAAATGGACAGGGAAAACATTTATCGACAATCTGAATGATATCCGTATCTCTGAAGCTGCCTGCCGCCTGATTGATACCAGTGACTCTGTGGCCGAAATATGCTATAAGAGTGGCTTTAATAATCTGTCGAACTTCAACCGTGCTTTCAGAAAAAGAAAAAGCCTTACTCCGACGGAATACAGAGAAAAGTATGCCCACAGCCGCTTCATGGTCTGAAATGCTATTGACGAAATAATATCACTTATTGAGAGAAAAGTATTTGGTGGTTTTTTATAAAGTTTTTACATTTGCAAAATCATATAATGACTACTTGGTATTGATTATATGGTATTTTACATTGGTCTAAAGAATTGAGAATTAAAAACACAACTGGGAAGCGATTGCCTGAGAAGGTAGTCGCTTCTGTTTTTTATTTATCCTATCGGAAAATTACCTATATTTGTCGTGCATTTTGAACACATTTATATATACTCATTATGGAAACAAAACGTAACAATTCAGGAAACGAGATACAGATAGAACTATCGGAAGAAATGGCGCAGGGTACGTATGCCAATCTGGCTATTATTGCACATTCTTCATCCGAGTTTATCATCGACTTTGTCAGGATAGTTCCCGGCATACCCAAAGCACAGGTAAAAAGCAGGGTCATACTCACGCCCGATAATGCCAAACGCCTGCTCTATGCCCTGCAGGAGAATATCCAAAAGTTTGAAGAACAAGGAGGCATTACAACGGGAAAATACGATACGATCATCCCACCCCTCGGCGGAATACAAGGCGAAGCCTGAGTGCCGGGTTCCCATTCCCTTTTCCATACATACGAATAGCTTGTTACCAGCTATTTGGGATCTTTTGTGTCGATCGTTTCAATTCTTCTGCAAGTATATTCTTTATTTTCAACGTGTGCGGAAAAAGGATAATCCCGCCCCTTTCATCCTCTGATTCCCCCTCTTTAAAACAATTAGATATAACAGCCGGCTTATTAGAAAATACAGACAAATTTAAGATGTGTTGGGTGCATTTGATTACGTCGATTTTCAATTCAGATTGTCGCAGATTCAATGGATGTCTATCGTCCTTGCGAGGTACGAAGCAATCCAGGGTGCCTCTGCCCCGGCCTGGATTGCTTCACCCTCTGGGTTCGCAATGACGGTCCGTAATGACGATGTGACAATTTGAATTGAAAATCGACGTAGTCAAATGCACCCGATGTGTTTGTAGTGTTATTTTGCTTGTTTTTTATTGCTGTTACTTTAATTTGCCTTACCTTTGCACCCTGTTATTGAACGATATAATACCAGTCTTATAAACAACAAAATTATGGCAGATTTAAAAGAAAAACTTTTCTCTGAATTTCCTCCCGTCTCTGCAGAAGAATGGATGGCAAAGATTACGGCAGACCTGAAAGGCGCGCCGTTTGAGAAAAAACTTGTCTGGAAAACAAGCGAAGGATTTAATGTAAATCCTTTTTATCGTGCGGAAGATATTGAAGGAATGAAACGCATCTCCTCTCTCCCCGGCGAATTCCCTTATGTCCGGGGAACAAAGAAAGATAACGATTGGAAAATACGCCAGAACATTGACGTGACCGATTTCAAGGCAGCAAATGCAAAGGCACTCGACCTGCTGCAAAAAGGAATCACCTCACTTGGATTCCATTTCAAAGGAGAGGATGTGAAACCGGAAAACATCGCTCTCTTACTCGATGGTATTTGCCCGGAAAGTATAGAGCTGAACTTCAAAACCTGTAACTGCAAGGCGGAAATGCTGATTGTTATCTTAGGCAATTATCTGAAAGAACAAGGAGCAGACCTGAGCCAATGTATGGGCTCGGTGGACTACAATCCTTTCAAGAAACCACTCGTAAGGGGAGAATGCTCGGACCAATGGGTCGAACAGGCGGCGGCCATACTACGGGCCGGAGCTGCAATCCCCTATTACAGGGTACTGGCGGTGGATGCCTGCCTGCTCAACGATGCCGGAGCTTACATCTCCCAGGAACTGGGGTATGCACTGGCATGGGGCAACGAAATCATGGCCGGACTGAGCGATGCCGGATTCGCGGCTGATGAGATTGCCCGGAAGATTAAATTCAATTTCGGCATCAGTGCAAACTATTTCATGGAGATAGCCAAATTCCGTGCCGCACGCTGGCTGTGGGCCGAAATCGTAGCCGCTTACGAGCCCGAATGCCGACCCGGCCTCTCTTCCGGTAATGAATCCGGAGGCTTTTGTCGTTGCGCTTGTAAGATGGCCGTACAGGCAAAGACTTCTGATTGGAACCTGACATTATACGATGCGCATGTAAACCTGCTTCGTACGCAGACCGAAGCCATGTCGGCAGCCATCGCGGGAGTTGATTCCATCACGGTATCTCCCTTCGACGGGGCTTATCAGCGCCCGGACGATTTTTCCGAACGCATCGCGCGTAACCAGCAACTCCTCCTGAAAGAAGAATGTCACTTCGACAAAGTGGTCGATCCCTCTGCCGGCTCGTACTATATCGAAGTACTGACCAACTCATTAGCTGATGTGGCCTGGAAACTCTTCCTCGAAGTAGAAGATAAAGGCGGATTCTATGCCGTAGTAAGCTCAGGCGAGGTACAGACTGCGGTAAATGCATCGGCGGCTACCCGCAGGAAAGCAATCGCCACCCGCCGCGAAATATTACTGGGTACCAATCAGTATCCGAACTTCACCGAAGTGGCTGCCCCCAAAATAAAGCAGACCGATAACTGCGAATGTAGCAGCGAACCGACCCTTCCGGCGCTCGACTTCTCGCGCGGCGCTTCCGGGTTTGAGGCTTTACGCTTAGCAACCGAAAAAAGCGGAAAGACACCGAAAGTATTCATGCTGACCATTGGCAACCTGGCCATGCGTCTGGCGCGTTCGCAGTTCTCAAGTAATTTCTTTGCCTGCGCCGGATATAAAATAATCGACAACTTAGGCTTCGACACCGTGGAAGCCGGGGTAGAGGCAGCTGTCAAAACCGGAGCCGATGTGGTTGTGCTCTGCTCAAGCGATGATGAATACGCCGGGCTGGCTGTCCCCGCTTACCAGGCCTTAGCCGGCAGAGCCGAATTTGTTGTGGCCGGCGCCCCTGCCTGCACCGACGAACTGAAAGCTCAGGGCATCACCCAATTCATCAACGTAAAGAGCAATGTACTGGAAACACTGAAAGCGTTTAATGAGAAATTAATAAAGATATGAGACCGAATTTTAGAAATATAGATATAAAGAATACCGGATGGGCTGCTACCAATGTGGCAGAATGGATAAAAGACAACGGAATAGAGGCCGGTTGGAAAACACCCGAACATATCCAGGTGAAATCAGTATATACGGCAGAAGACCTCGAAGGAATGGAGCATCTCAGCTATGCCTCCGGATTACCCCCTTATCTGCGCGGCCCCTATAGCGGTATGTATGCCATGCGTCCCTGGACGATCCGACAATATGCCGGATTCTCAACGGCCGAAGAATCAAACGCTTTCTACCGCCGCAACCTGGCTTCGGGGCAAAAAGGCTTGTCGGTAGCTTTCGACTTGGCTACACACCGCGGATATGATGCCGACCACGAAAGGGTCGTAGGCGATGTGGGTAAGGCAGGGGTGTCTATCTGTTCACTCGAAAACATGAAAGTATTGTTCGATGGGATACCCTTAAACAAAATGTCTGTCTCCATGACCATGAACGGAGCCGTGCTGCCCGTACTGGCATTCTATATCAATGCCGGCCTGGAGCAGGGCGCTCAGCTGGAAGAAATGTCGGGAACGATACAGAACGATATCCTCAAGGAGTTCATGGTACGCAATACCTATATCTATCCGCCGGAGTTCTCTATGAAGATCATTGCCGATATATTTGAATATACTTCGCAGAAAATGCCTAAGTTTAATTCCATCTCTATATCGGGCTACCACATGCAGGAAGCCGGGGCTACAGCCGACATCGAAATGGCTTATACCCTCTGCGATGGCATGGAATACCTGCGGGCGGGTATCAATGCCGGCATTGATGTCGATGCTTTCGCACCGCGCCTCTCGTTCTTCTGGGCTATCGGGATGAATCACTTCATGGAAATAGCCAAGATGCGCGCTGCCCGTATGCTGTGGGCAAAGATTGTCAAGAGCTTCGGGGCTAAGAATCCGAAATCGCTGGCGCTTCGTACCCACTGCCAGACTTCGGGCTGGTCGCTCACCGAACAAGATCCTTTCATTAACGTGGGACGCACTTGTATCGAAGCAATGGCTGCCGCCTTAGGACATACCCAGTCGCTGCACACGAATGCGCTCGACGAAGCAATCGCCCTGCCTACCGACTTCTCCGCACGTATCGCCCGTAATACACAGATATACATACAGGAAGAAACACAGGTATGTAAGGAAATCGACCCTTGGGCGGGCTCATACTATGTGGAATCGCTTACGAACGAACTGGTACATAAAGGCTGGGAATTGATTCAGGAAATAGAAAGTATGGGAGGTATGGCCAAGGCTATCGAAACCGGTCTGCCCAAAATGCGTATCGAAGAAGCCGCGGCACGCACACAAGCACGCATCGACTCCGGCGCCCAGACCATCGTAGGCGTAAATAAATACCGCCTGGCAAAGGAAGCGCCTATCGATATCCTTGAAATAGACAATACAGCCGTACGGCTGGAACAAATCGGACGACTGAACGAACTCCGCAGCAAGCGCGATGATGAAGCCGTAAAACAACTACTGGCCGAAATCACCGAATGTGCCCGTACGAAAAAAGGAAATTTATTGGAACTGGCCGTACAAGCAGCCGGACTTCGCGCTACCTTGGGCGAAATATCCGACGCCTGCGAAGCCGTGGCCGGACGGTATAAAGCAATTATCAGAACTATATCAGGCGTGTATTCATCAGAAACAGGAAAAGATGCCGACTTTATCAAAGCCGGCGAACTGGCTGAAAAGTTTGCTCGGAAAGAAGGGCGACAGCCACGTATTATGATTGCCAAAATGGGACAGGACGGCCACGACCGCGGAGCCAAAGTGGTGGCTACCGGATATGCCGACTGTGGTTTCGACGTGGACATGGGGCCCTTGTTCCAGACACCTGCCGAAGCAGCCCGCCAGGCAGTAGAAAACGATGTACATGTAATGGGCGTCTCTTCACTGGCTGCCGGACATAAAACCCTGGTACCACAAGTTATCGAAGAACTGAAAAAACTGGGACGTCCGGACATTATCGTGATTGCCGGCGGAGTGATTCCCGCCCAGGACTATGATTTCCTTTATAAAGCAGGCGTAGCAGCTATCTTCGGGCCGGGAACTTCCGTCGCCCGCGCGGCCGTGCAGATGCTGGAAATACTGTTAGACGAATAATCATTCCGTATCGGATACCCAAGAGACTGTGCCGGAAGTGCGTGAACCGCTCCTTCCGGCACAGTCTCTTTTCTATCCGTTGGCGGGTTTACTTCTGAGCCTTCCCCGTTTTCTCCATTGTTGACAAATAAAAGCTCAGGCTTGCCGTTCCATCCATTGTCGGTTCATTCGAGGAATAATCTCCCGGATCATCATGATATACAGCCGCCCCTCCCTGGAAGGGAGCATACGCATCCGCTTCTTTCAGGTGAATACCCCGGAGATTCTTATAAATAGACTCATAGATAGGCCCATCGACCAATCCACCGTAGGGGACATCGTTTCTTTGTTCCGACACAAAGGAGTGAGGATGCAGGGGCGAATCGCCCTCCTCCGGATAACCGCAAATCATAGATGTACCCCATGGATTGCACCCAAACAACCAGTCTCTGAGTGCGGCTTCCATCTCTGCATACGATTCATCTCCGGATGCCTGGTGATACAGGCGGGCATGTGTAATGGCGGCCGCAACCAGATTATTCGAACACCAGATAAATGGAATACCATTCAGGAAAGGGTCGTCACAGGCTGCCGCTCTGTTAAGCAAACAGTCCATTCCCGTTTTCATAAACCGGATATATTTTTCGCTTATCGCTTTATCCTCTGACCGGGCCAAATAAAAATGTCCCAGATTGACAAACGGATAAAACTGATAATGACGTCCGCGTCCAAGCTCCATCCAGGGAGTGACTTCTTCGAGCTGTCCCCAATAGTCCGCCTTTTCCAGCCAGGCTTCCTTTTTACCGGTATGATAATTTACGGCTGCTGCCAGCTCCATATCGTCCACCCAATTGTCTTCTTCGTAGAAATAAGGCGACACCATACAGGAAGTCTGGTAATTCCCGGGAACCGCCTCCCCAAACTGATAAGCAGGTAATGCTTTTGATTTCAGGGTTTCTGCAAACTCAGTATCTGATTCTTTAAATATCTCTGCCCCTAAAGCAAATGCCGAAGCGAATTTGGCAGCGCTTGAGGATACTCCTGTCGAGCGGTTCTTGTGCGGGCCCAGTCCCTGAGGTTGTCCTGTGATGAAATATACCGGGCGGCCTGTTCCTTTTCCGTATCCGTAATCTATATAGTCGCGCGAGGGCCAGCGCATTCCTGCATGGTCGCGGTCGTCGGCAATCTGATTGAACATAACTGCCGAGTCGGGATTCATGCGTACCATCCATTCCAATCCCCAGCGGATTTCGTCAAGGATATCCGGAATACCGTTGCTCCCTTTCTTCCCTGCCGCATCGTGTTCGTCTTTAAATATGGTCGTATCAGGTGTCTGTTGCCATGCAAACAACATCTGGAACGTGGCATTGGCCGATGTCGGAAGATACTGAAGATAATCCGAAGCATCGTGCCATCCGCCGCGTACATCTATCTTTTCACCTGTACGCGCAGGATGGTCAACAATGAATCCGTCGTGCTGATGACAGACGGTATCCAGATAAGGATTGAATCCGCAACGTTGCTGACGCATATACCTGAGGATGAAATCGGCAGCGCCCTCATATACTCCGTTGCCTATCGTAAACACCGGTGATTGGGCGCCGTTACACTCCAGATAGTATGTTCCCTCTTTTTCTATCTGAGAGAAGTTCAGACGCAAGGCCTTTTTCATGCCCCATCTGCCGGCATTGGCCGCAACACCTTTCCCGCTTAGCACACTTGAATGGGTTTTCGCATCTCTTACCTCAAAGCTGAGATCGGCTGATTCGTGCTGCGAAAGGAAAACGGCTACTTTTACACTCTTACGTAAATATCCGAGCTGGTTGATCCTGATCCAGGAAGATTGTCCGTATAATGCGACAACCGACAGGATAGCAACTAAGGATGTGATAAGATAACGTCGCTTCATAGACTGTCTTTTTTAATGTGTTTGCGTGCGTTATTAACTTATTTCTTTTACCCGGAATCCGACAATCCGGCTTATTAATTCTGTCGGGATAGGCTTTTTGTGTGGGAATTGAATGATTTCTTTGCCGGTTTTGTATGCGCTCAGCTCTTCGGCAAACACTTCGATAGCAACAGGTCCGGGGAAGAAGCCGATATGGTTTTTGAAGGCGGCGAAGTGAACCAATGTCTTTTTTATCGTGAAGGTAGGCATTCTCCAGCTGATTTTTTCGCAGGCGCCGGGAGCCGCTTCATGGATAGTCTTCCGTATAAGGTTCATTCGTTCCTGAACAGCTTCCGGGAAGCCGGCTATATATGCGTCGATATTTTCCGGCATAGGTTTTTCTGTTGATGTGGCATCCTTGTTTTCCTGCATAATGATTGGTTTGTTGTATGAATTAGTGATACGAAAATACGGTTTATTTTTAATATACCACATACTTTCCGCACAGATTTTCGTCCGAAGTTCTTTCCTTCCTTCAGATAGGTGTCCGACCCGGGTCAAACAGCTGTCCGACCCAGGTCAGACACGTGTTCGACCCAGGTCGGATAGCTGTTTGACCCGGGTCGGACAAATAAAAGCTTCAGAGGCAGGCTGCCGGTATATTCCTCTGCGGGAACTTCCTCCTCTGATTATAAACGTAACAGACTTTACTGCATCAGAAGGCCGCAGAGGGTTTACACAAAAACAAATACCGGAAACAGTCTGCTGATTTCCGGATATTTCACTACTGTTCATTCTTTATTTTCGATTACCCACACAAAACGATATAGAGCC
>JAISZA010000038.1 GCA_031269535.1 Tannerellaceae bacterium | reverse complement strand
GAGCTAATGTTTTTTATTTTCAATAAATGATGTACCTTTGCAGACCGATTATTATCCAAATTTATCAGGAGTTTGGTTCTGAGCGCATTCGTGCTTCTTGTGTCCGTAGCAGGAATGATGGTAGGAACGTGTTTTTTGAGTTATTAATTAAATTAATTTTTTAAGAGTGGATACTTTAAGTTTTAAGACCATTTCTGCAAACAAGGCAACTGTAACAAAAGAATGGGTTGTGGTTGACGCAAGCGGGCAATCTCTGGGGCGTATCGGCGCTAAGGTTGCAAAGCTTCTGCGTGGGAAATACAAACCCAATTTCACACCGCATGTTGATTGTGGTGATAACGTAATTATCATCAATGCAGACAAAGTCGTTCTTACCGGAAATAAGTGGAACGACCGTATTTATTTGAGACATACCGGTTATCCCGGTGGGCAGAAGTCGTACACCCCTGCCGATCTGATGGCAAAAGGCGAAGATCGTCTGTTTCGTAAAGTAGTGAAAGGTATGTTGCCCAAGAACCGCCTGGGAGCGAAGTTACTGGGTAATCTCTATGTGTATGCAGGAACTGAGCACAAACATGAAGCTCAGCAGCCCAAGTCAATTGATATTAACTTACTTAAATAACCAATATGGAAGTAGTAAATGCTATCGGAAGACGCAAAGCCGCAGTGGCGCGTGTATATGTAAGCGAAGGACAGGGGAAAATTACCGTCAATAAACGCGACCTCAGCCATTATTTTCCTTCTACCATCCTGCAGTTTATTGTTAAGCAACCGCTTAATAAACTTAATGTGGCCGAACAGTATGATATTCGTATCAACCTGGGAGGCGGAGGCTTCAAAGGACAATCGGAAGCAGCACGCCTGGCAATCGCCCGTGCCTTGATAAAGATTAATCCGGAAGATAAACCGGCGCTCAGAGCAGAAGGATTCGTAACACGCGACCCACGTGTCGTTGAACGTAAAAAACCGGGACGCCCCAAAGCGCGCAAGAGATTCCAGTTCAGTAAACGTTAACTATTAATTAGTGACCACATCACTAAAGAAAAACGTTTAGTATCTAAATTGTCGGGATTTCTTTTGCATGTGGATATGTTGGAGAACTACCTGATGATTGTATGGTAAAACAGAATGTAAACGAATAAAAAAATTAAAATGTCAAGAGTTAATTTTGATCAGTTATTAGAAGCCGGAGTACACTTCGGACACTTAAAAAGAAAGTGGAACCCCGCGATGGCTCCTTATATCTTTATGGAGCGCAATGGTATTCATATCATTGATTTGCATAAAACAGTTGCTAAAGTTGACGAAGCTGCGGAAGTGATGAAAAACCTTTCCAAATCAGGAAAGAAAATCCTTTTTGTAGCTACCAAAAAACAAGCCAAACAGATTGTCGCCGAAAAGGCTGCCGCGGTAGGCATGCCTTACGTTATCGAACGCTGGCCCGGAGGAATGCTGACCAACTTCCCGACCATCCGCAAAGCCATCAAAAAGATGACTACTATCGATAAAATGACAAAAGATGGTACATTTGATAATCTATCGAAAAGAGAAAAACTACAGATTACACGCCAACGTGCCAAATTGGAAAAAATGCTGGGAACAATTGTCGATCTGACACGCCCGCCTTCTGCCTTGTTCGTTGTCGATGTAATGAAAGAACATATTGCTGTGCGCGAAGCGAACCGGCTGGGTATCCCTGTCTTCGGAATGGTGGATACCAATTCTAATCCCAATGATATCGACTTTGTAATCCCGGCTAACGACGATGCCGCCAAATCAGTGGAAATAATCGTAAGTGCTATCTGTGGGGCAATAGACGAAGGATTGCAGGAACGCAAAGCGGAAAAAACAGATATGGAGGCCACTGAAGAAGCCGCACCAAAAAGAGAGCGGAAAACAAGAGCGGCCATAAAAAAAGAACGCACCAAAAAGGAAGACGAAGAAGCGCTTAATGCCTCTGTCATTCACCGCGTAGCAAAAAATATTGAAATAGAAGAAGATTAATTTAAAAAAAGGAAATACAAATATTATGGCAATTACAATGGCTGATATCACCCACCTGCGCAAAATGAGCGGAGCGGGTATAATGGATTGTAAAGGAGCTTTGGAAGAAGCCGGTGGAGACTTCGACAAAGCAATGGAAATTATTCGTAAAAAAGGACAGGCTGTAGCCGCAAAACGTTCCGACCGTGAGGCATCCGAAGGTTGTGTGCTGGCCGTGGCAGAAGAAGAGTTTGCCGCAATCGTGGCCTTGAAATGTGAAACCGACTTTGTAGCAAAGAACGAACAATTCATAGCGCTGACAAAAGAAATTCTCGAAGCCGCAGTGAAAAATAAACCGGCTTCTATAGAAGAACTCCAGGCAACCCCCCTGGCCGACGGACGTTCGGCACAGGAACATATCACCGACCGCATCGGCGTGACAGGTGAAAAGATGGAATTGGGATTTTATGAGTTTCTGAACGGAGCCTCGACTATCTCGTATGTACATCCAGGAAACAAACTGGCTACCATCGTGGCATTCAACCAACCACTGGAATACCAGGCAGCCCGCGACGTGGCCATGCAGGTAGCAGCCATGAACCCTATCGCCGTGAGACCCGAAGAAGTACCACAGAAAACCATCGACAAGGAACTGGAGATAGCCCGCGACAAAGCCCGCCAGACAGGCAAACCCGAAAACCTCCTCGACCGGATAGCAGAAGGAGCTTTACAAAAATTCTATAAAGAAAGTACCTTGCTGGAACAAGAATTTGTGAAAGATGCCAAGCTAAGCATCGCACAATACCTGCGTCAACAAGATAAAAACCTCACCGTAACCGCTTTCAAACGTGTTACACTGAATATGGAATAATTACCCCCTCCGAAGGGCATAATCCACAGCCGGCAACCTTTATTGGTTGCCGGCTTTCTTTTTGATACAAGGGCGTAGCTCAAGGGAAGCTGTTCGAGCTTAGCCGACAGGCGGGTCGTTGATATATTAACCGAAATCAGAAACCTATTATTATTATTTTGTTAAGTGTCAATTATATGGTACAATCGAATTTTGAAACACATTGATTTATTGGCCTTTGATTCTGTCGAGATGAAAAACCGTCGAAAGGCGCATTACTCCAATTAAAAGAATTACATGTAAACAGCGGTGATGATGGCGAAAACTCACATAAAGGATTCTGGGAATAAAGCAAATTCCAGGAGGTGGCTGGGTGCATTTCAACTTGTCGCATCGTCATTACGGGCCGTCATTGCGAACCGGAGGGTGAAGCAATCCAGAGCGGGCACCCTGGATTGCTTCGTACCTCGCAAGGACGATAGAAATCCATTGAATCTGCGACAATTTGATTTGCACCCGTTACAGGTTACGGGTTATGAGTATAGTAGTTTTATTAATTATAAAAATCAACTTCTTATGAAAACATGGATTCTTTTTCTTGCGACAGTATGGATGTCGGTTTCTCTTTGTGCACAAAACAAAAAGTTCTACGACTTCACGGTACAAACGATTGACGGGAAAACAATTTCTCTCTCGGAATTTAAAGGCAAAAAAGTCATGGTGGTTAATGTGGCTTCTAAATGCGGACTTACCCCGCAATACAAGCAATTGCAGGAATTGTACGATACGTACGGGAAGGGTAATTTTGTTATCCTCGGCTTTCCTGCCAATAATTTCGGACAGCAGGAGCCCGGTACCAATGCCGAAATACAGGAGTTCTGTACGCTGAACTATGGTGTCGGCTTCCCCATGATGGCAAAAATATCCGTCAAAGGCGAGGATATTGCCCCCCTGTATGCCTGGCTGACTCAGAAAAGCGCCAATGGCCAACAGGATGCCGAAGTCAGCTGGAACTTCCAGAAGTTTCTGATAGATGAAAACGGCGACTGGGCCGGCGTCTTCGAACCCAGGACCCTCCCGACAGCCCCGGAAATCATCCGTTGGATAGAGAAATAAAATAACCGGATAATTACTACTCCCCCTCCCGGATGACGCGTTTTTATCAGCAGGAAGATAAGCTCTTTCTTTCCGTCGATTGTATTATACTTGGCTTCAAGGAGAATGCAATACATGTATTGATTACCAAGCGAAAGTTTGAGCCGCTGAAAGGTGAACGTTCGCTGCTGGGAGGTTTTGTCAGAAGGAGTGAAAACCTGAACGAAAGTGTTGCCCGTGTAGTCCGGGAATATACGGGCATAGAGAATGTCTATATGGAGCAGGTAGGCGCCTATGGCGATGTCGGACGGGATATCGGGGAACGGGTCGTTTCCGTAGTCTATTACGCTCTGATAAACATGGAATTATATGATGAAACGCTGGAGAAGAAACATCACGCACGATGGGTGAATATCCAGGAGGTCGGAACATTGATCCTCGACCATAACCAATTTCTGAACGATACGCTCCGGCTCCTGCGCCGCCATACGGCAAGCCGCCCGGTAGGATTCAACCTGCTTCCTGAAAAGTTCACCCTCCCCCAGCTTCAGTCTCTATACGAAGCTATCCACCAGCGCCCGCTGGACAAGCGCAATTTCCGCTATAAGATACTGGAAATGGACATCATCGAGAAACTGGAAGAGAAAGACAAAAGCTCCTCACGTAAAGGAGCCTACTACTACCGCTTCAACAAAGAGAAGTACGACAGGCTGCTGTGATGTATAGTTACGAGTTACAAGTTACGAGTTACAAGTTGCGAGTTATGAGTTATGAGGTACAAGTTACGAGTTACAAGTTACAAGTTACGAGTTGCGAGTTATGAGGAGGTGCATTTGACTATGTCGATTTTCATTTCAAATGGTCACAGATTCGATATCGTCCTTGCGAGGTACGAAGCAATCCAGGGTGCCCCGATCTGTATTGCTTCACCCTACCGGGTTCGCAATGACGGCCCGTAATGCCGATGCGACCACCGATGCGACCATTTGAATTGAAAATCGACGTAGTCAAATGCCCCCTCTTGTAACTCGTAACTTATAACTCGTAACTTATAACTTGTAACTCGTACCTCGTAACTCGCAACTTGTAACTCGTAACTTGTAACTCGTAACTTGTAACTCGTAACCTATTTACCGAAGTCTGTTTTATAACATGTAGGAAGTAGGATGCACTTCGTATTTATCTTCTATCTTTGTCGGTAAATAATAAGTGTGATTACATACACTTATCAGGTACGTGGAATTATGTGCAATTTAATATTTTAATAAAATGAAAAACAAGTTCTTATTCATCGTGTTGATTCTCCTGTTTATAGGATGGAATGGAAAAGCTCAGACACAAAACAAAGTTGTTATTAATGCCAATGAAGGGAAATACACCATCAGCAGGCATATTTACGGCCATTTCTCGGAACATCTGGGATATGGAATCTATGGTGGAATCTGGGTAGGCGAAGATTCGCCCATACCCAATACGCGGGGCATACGCAAGGATGTGGTTGAGGCGCTGAAGGCCTTGCAGATTCCCAATCTCCGGTGGCCGGGAGGCTGTTTTGCCGATGAATACCACTGGCAGGACGGCATTGGCCCCCGCGATCAGAGGCCCAAAATGATTAACACCCATTGGGGCGGGCTTGTAGAGGATAATAGTTTCGGGACGCATGAGTTTATGGATTTATGCGAACAACTGGGCTGCGAACCTTATATCTGCGGAAATGTGGGAAGCGGTACAGTGGAAGAAATGTCGAAATGGATTGAATACATGACCTTTGACGGGGAAAGTCCGATGGCGAACCTGCGGAAACAAAACGGGCATCCCGAGCCCTGGAAAATCACCTTCTTCGGAGTAGGAAACGAGAACTGGGGGTGCGGAGGAGATATGCTGGCTGAGTATTATGCCGATATGTATCGCCGTTACGCCGTTTACTGCCGTAACTACGGGCAGAACCGTTTATACAAGATAGCCGGAGGCCCCAATGCCTCGGATTATAACTGGACAGAAACGCTGATGAAGAAAATAGGTAATAAGATGAATGCGCTGTCGCTTCATTATTATACAGTTCCGAAAAACTGGAATGACAAAGGTTCGGCAACCGATTTCGACGAAACGGAATATTTTATTACCATAGACAAGGCTTTTTTCATGCGTGAGCTGATAGAAAAGCATACCGCTATCATGGATAAATACGACCCGGCCAAACGCATCGCCCTGGCTCCCGATGAATGGGGGGGATGGTATAATGTAGAGCCCGGCACCAATCCGGGATTCCTCTACCAGCAAAATACACTCCGCGATGCTATCCTTGCCGCTGTCACACTGGATGTCTTCAACCAGCATTGCGACCGGGTGAAAATTGCCAATATAGCGCAAATGGTCAATGTGTTGCAGTCGGTTATCCTGACCGATAAAGAAAAAATGCTGCTCACGCCTACCTATTGGATATACGATTTCTATAAAGTACATCAGGATGCTACGATGCTGCCCCTCTCTGTGGCCTGCGCCCGATACGAATCACAGGGGAAATCGATCGATGCCGTCAGCGCTTCCGCTTCGCGTGACAAAAACGGGAAAATACATATCAGCCTGACCAATACAGACCCGAACAAATCTCAAACGGTCTCCTGCGAACTCCTGGGAGCCAAGGCTAAAACTGTTTCAGGCAGAATACTGACGGCAAATAAAATATCCGACCATAATACGTTTGATAATCCGAAAACCGTAAGTCCGAAAGATTTTAAAGACGTGAAACTGACGGGTGAAAACCTGAGCCTTACGCTTCCGGCAAAATCAGTCATCATACTGGAGATACAATAACGGTAAACAAATAATTAAAGAAAACAAGTTATGAACTATAGTGATTTTGAAATATGGTTTGTTACGGGAGCTCAGCTTTTGTACGGAGGGGATGCAGTCGTGGCGGTCGATGCTCATTCGGCGGCTATGGTAGAAGGGCTTAATCAGTCGGGGAAACTCCCTCTGAAAGTGATTTATAAAGGAACCGTCAATTCATCTGCGGAAATAGAAGCTGCATTTAAAAATGCCGGTCACGACAAACGGTGCGCCGGAGTGATTACCTGGATGCACACCTTCTCTCCGGCAAAAATGTGGATAAAAGGATTACAGAATTATAATAAGCCTTTGCTGCATCTGCATACCCAGTTTAATAAGGAAATCCCCTGGAGCAAGATTGATATGGATTTTATGAATCTGAATCAGTCGGCACATGGCGATCGCGAATTTGGTCATATCGTCAGCCGGATGCGCCGGAACCGCAAAGTGGTGGTAGGGCATTGGTCGGACGAGAAAGTGCAGGAGCGGATTGGCGTATGGATGCGTGTCTGTGTTGCCTGGGCCGATGCGCAGGATATGATTCTGGTACGCTTCGGCGACAATATGAATCAGGTGGCTGTGACAGACGGCGACCGGCTGGAAGCCGAATTGCGCTTAGGTTATCATGTGGATTATTATGGAATAGGCGATCTGGCGGAAGTGCAGAAAACCGTGACGGAAGCCGAGACAGATGCTTTGGTTGCTGAGTACGAAAGCCTCTATACCTTTGCGGATAATTGCAAAAAAGGAGCGAAAGACTATGGACAGGTGCGGAATGCTGCCCGTATCGAGCTTGCACTGCGCCGTTTCCTGCAGGAAAAGGGAGCGAAAGCCTTTACGACCAATTTCAATGCCTTGCATGATCTGGACCAGTTGCCCGGCCTGGCCTGCCAGCGCCTGATGGCCGAAGGCTACGGGTTCGGAGCCGAAGGAGACTGGAAAACGGCCGCCCTGGTGCGTACCTTCTGGGTCATGGCTCAGGGATTGCCCGGCGGTACCTCCTTCCTTGAAGATTATACGTATCACTTCAAAGGAGAGAAAAGCGCTATCCTGCAGGCTCATATGCTGGAAGTATCACCTGAAATAACGAACCGGAAGCCCCGCCTCGAAGTTCATCCCTTAGGTATAGGCGGAAAAGCAGACCCGGCCCGTCTGGTATTTACCGCACATGCCGGCCCGGGGTTAGCGGCTACGATTGTGGATATGGGTAATCGTTTCCGTATGATCGTCAATCATGTAGATGTCATCGAGCCCGAAGCGCCCCTGCCCAAATTACCGGTAGCAAGCGCCTTATGGATACCCCAGCCTAACCTGGAAATCGGGGCGGCTGCCTGGATTCTGGCCGGAGGAACGCATCATACCGCTTTCTCGTATGCCCTGAACAATGAGTTCCTGGAAGATTATGCCGAAATAGCCGGTATTGAGCTGGTGACGATCGATAAAAACACGACAATCTCCGGCTTTAAATCCGAACTGAAGCTGAATGAAGTTTATTACCTGCTGAATAAGTAAAAAGACAATGAAATACGTTATAGGACTGGATTATGGTACCGATTCGTGCCGTGCGATAATCGCAGATGCCGCCGACGGACGGGAGCTGGTTTCCGCCGTAGAGTATTATCCGCGCTGGGCAGCAGGTAAATACTGTGATCCCGGGAAGAATCAATACAGGCAACACCCTTCTGATTATATCGAAGTAATGGAGAGCTGCATACGCAGGCTCCTCTCTGAAAGCCCTGCCGGAGTGGCGGAAAACATCGCAGGTATCGCTTTCGACACGACCGGTTCGACGCCTGCCCTGACCGACTCTGAAGGGACGCCCCTGGCTTTGCTGCCTGAACTGGCAGAGAACCCCCATGCCATGTTTGTCTTATGGAAAGACCATACGGCCGTACAAGAGGCTGCCGAAATCAATAAACTCGCCAAAGAGTGGGAGATTGATTATACGGCCTATGAAGGGGGAATTTATTCTTCCGAATGGGTATGGGCGAAGATGCTGCATGTCGTACGTGCAGACGAAGCCGTCCGTAAAAAGGCGTATGCGTGGATTGAACACTGCGACTGGATGCCGGCCCTTCTGACGGGGAATACAAAGCCGGAGACATTACGCCGCAGCCGTTGCGCAGCCGGTCATAAAGCGTTATGGCATGAGTCGTGGAACGGGCTTCCTTCCGATGCCTTTCTGAGCGCCTTAGACCCACTGCTGAGCGGATTCAGAGACCACCTGTTTTCCGAGACCTGGCCGAGTGATACGCCGGCCGGCCGGCTGACGCAGGAATGGGCGCAAAGGTTGGGACTCAGCACCGACGTTGTTGTTGGCGTGGGCGCTTTCGACTGTCATTTCGGCGCGGTCGGTGCGCAGATCAGGCCGGGCGCTTTTGTACGGGTGATCGGCACTTCTACCTGCGATGTGATGGTCGTTCCACACGAAGAAATCGGAGACCGGCTGATACCCGGTATCTGCGGGCAGGTGGACGGTTCGGTTATCCCGGGAATGGTAGGACTGGAAGCCGGGCAATCCGGCTTCGGAGATATCTATGCCTGGTTCAGAAGAGTGCTGGAATGGCCTGTCCACCGGATTATCGCCGCTTCAAACCTCCTCAGTGAGGAAACAAAGCGTAGCTTGATTGACGAAACGGTGGAACAGATCATCCCCCTTCTCTCCGAAGAAGCAGCGAAAATACCTGTCGGCGAAAGCCTTATCGTCGCAACCGACTGGATGAACGGGCGGCGTACGCCCGATGCCAACCAATTGCTGAAAGGCTCGATCACCGGACTGACGCTGGGCAGTACGGCTCCTCGGATATTCAGAGCGCTGGTAGAGGCTACCGCTTTTGGCTCGAAAGCCATTGTCGATCGTTTCACCGAACATGGGATTGAAATCCGGGAAGTTATCGGGATAGGAGGTATCTCCCTGAAATCGCCCTTTGTCATGCAGACGCTGGCCGATGTACTGGGGATGCCTATCAAGGTCGCCCGGGTCGAACAGGCCTGTGCTTTCGGAGCCGTTATGTTTGCTGCTGTGGTAGCGGGTGTATATCAAACCATTGAAGAGGCTCAAGAAGCGATGGGACAGGGATTTGCTTCCGAGTATATTCCCGATCCGGCCAATCACCGGCTTTATATGGAATTATACGGTAAATACCAGGCCATCGGGAAATTCACAGAGACATTAAACGAAACACATAATCTGTAATTATAATTAAGATGTTACTATTAGACTGGCTTGTTATCGGTGTATTTGCACTCGTTCTTGTCGCCATTGTTTTCTGGGTTCTCAGGCAGAAGCAGCAAACTTCCGGCGATTACTTTCTGGCCGGCCGAGATGCTACCTGGCTGGCAATAGGTGCTTCTATTTTTGCTTCCAACATCGGGTCGGAACATTTAATAGGTCTGGCCGGCGCCGGCGCTTCCAGCGGTATGGCAATGGCTCACTGGGAAATACAGGGATGGATCGTTTTGATTCTCGGTTGGGTATTTGTCCCTTTTTATTCGCGCAGTATGGTTTATACCATGCCGGAATTTCTGGAAAGGCGGTACAATAAAGAATCCCGTACCATTCTGTCGGTCATCTCTTTAGTCAGCTATGTGCTGACGAAAGTTGCCGTAACGGTTTATGCCGGTGGGCTGGTGTTTAAAGAAGTCTTCGGTATAGAAGAAATCATGGGGATAGACTTCTTCTGGATTGCTGCCATTGGCTTAGTGCTGATTACGGCCCTTTATACCGTGGTAGGAGGGATGAAATCCGTGCTTTATACTTCCGTCTTACAGACGCCTATCCTGCTGCTGGGTTCGCTTATTATCCTGATACTGGGGCTAAAAGCCGTTGGTGGCTGGGAGCAGGTACTCGAAGCCTGCCGCGTTACGCCGGTGAACGATTATGGCGATACCATGACGAATCTGATCCGCAGCAATCACGACTCCAACTATCCCTGGCTCGGGGTGCTTATTGGTTCGTCCATTATCGGGTTCTGGTATTGGTGTACCGACCAGTACATCGTACAGCGTGTACTCTCGGGCAAAGACGAGAGGCAGGCCCGGCGGGGAGCTATCTTCGGCGCTTACCTGAAGCTGACGCCTGTTTTCCTCTTTCTTATACCGGGTATGATTGCTTACGCCCTGATGAAGAACGGCGTTGTTGTGAACGGGGAAGTATTCCAGCTGAGCATAGCCGATGCCGCTTTCCCGACCCTGGTGAGCCGTTTGTTGCCGGCAGGGGTAAAGGGCCTGGTTGTCTGTGGTATCCTGGCTGCATTGATGAGTTCGTTAGCCTCGCTGTTTAATTCGTCGTCCATGCTTTTTACGATTGATTTTTACAAACGTTTCAAGCCGGCTGCTTCGGAGAAAACATTGTTGTATGTCGGACGGATCGCTACCGTAGTGATTGTTGTCTTCGGAATCCTCTGGATACCTGTCATGAAGAGCGTAGGCTCGGTGCTTTATAACTATCTGCAGGATGTACAATCGGTTCTGGCTCCGGGCATTGCCGCTGCCTTTCTGTTGGGTATCCTGTCGAAAAAAACGACTCCGAAAGGCGGTATGTGGGGGCTGATTGCCGGCTTCGTTATTGGTATTACCCGTCTGGGTGCTAAAGTGTTTTATAGTACGGAAGCTGGTCTGGCTGCGGGCGATAACTATTTTAAATACCTTTTCTACGATGTCAACTGGCTGTTCTTCTGCGGAGGTATGTTCGTGGCTTGTATCCTGATTATTATCCTTGTGAGTATGTTTACCCGCCCGGCGCAGGCAACGCAGATCGAGGGACTGACTTTCGGCTCGACTACCCCTGAACACAGGGCGGCTTCACGTGCCAGTTGGAATAAGTGGGATGTGATTCATTCCGCCATTATTCTGGCCATCACAGCGCTGTTCTACGCCTATTTCTGGTAAGTTCCCGGCAGGCGGCACGGTCGGTTTTCCCATTTCCGGCGAGCGGGATCGACTTTACTTCGAAAATATATCCGGGGCGTTCGTATGCAGTTAATACAGAAGATATCTCATCCTTCAGTTTATCTATACGGACGCCCTTTTCCACGAGTAATACGACGGCTTCGCCTAAGCGGGCATCGGCTATGGAGGTGACGGCGAAGGGAACCGGAATCAAAGGGCGTAGTTTTTCTTCCAGCTGCTCTATCTGTAGTTTGATACCACCGCTGTTGATGCAATTGTCTTTCCGCCCCAGCACACGAAAGCGGCCATCGGGGAGTAATTCGGCTAAGTCGTTGGTGACAAGGGGAGCGCCGGGGATAAAATCTGCGTCGATGACTAAGGTGCCGCCTTCCGTGAGTGATAACCGGATGGAGGGGAAGGGCGTGTAGTAAGCAGATGCCCCGGGGCCGTTCAGGCGTCGCAAAGCAATGTGCGAGAGTGTTTCCGTCATGCCATACGTCGAATAGACGACATTCGGGAAGTCGCGGAGTTCTTGTTCCAGCTCCGGGTCGATAGCTCCTCCGCCGATTATCAGGATTTCTATCTGCATCAGACGTTCTTTTTCGATGGGTATCTGCAGGGAGTTATACACCTGAAGGGGGAGCATGGCCGCGAATCGGGGGGGCGTCTCAGCCCCGGCCAACGGATGACCGGAAGGTTCGCGTACCATCAGGTTAAGCCCTGCTACTAACGTACGCACCACCATCATTCTGGCCCCGATATATTGCAGCGGCATACAGAGCAGCGCCCGGTCTCCCTTCTTCAGTCCGAGGAAGTCGCAGGTAAGGTGTGCGCTCCGGATCATTTGCTCCGCTTTCACTCTGAATACTTTCGGTTTGCCGGTAGAGCCGGAAGTCCGGAGATTTGTCAGTTCGTCCCATAAGCTTGCTTCCTCTCCCTCCGGTCTTTTGAAGGGCGGGTAGAGAGTACCGGCTTTTTTTCCCGGAGGCTGGGCTGTGAAGGCTGAAGTCTGTTTGTAGATTTCCCCCGTTCCCAGGCCCTGAGGCAGGGGATTGCCGAGGGTGGCGCACCATTGTGCAATGGCGTTCAGGCCGATATTCGATTCCAGAGCGGAGGTAAGCCACCAGCCTGTCTGTCTTTTCCCGGCTTCCCTTATCCATTCCGTGCATCCGCTGATGCCGCCGTGCAGGGAGGGTTTCAGTATGATGTATTGCGGGCGGATAGCGTCTAACATTTTTTGTTTCTCTTCCGGGTAATTGAGGCCTATCAGTTCTTCGTCCAAAGCGATGGGTATAGGTGAGTGAGCGGCCAGGCCGGCCATCTCTTCCCATTGTCCGGCCCGGATAGGTTGTTCGATGGAATGGATGTTTAGTTCGGCCAGCCGTTTGAGTTTCTCCATGGCTTCTGTAGGGGCGAAGGCCCCGTTGGCATCTACCCTCAGCTCGATTTCTCCGGCGGAAAAGTGGTTCCGTATATGACGAATCAGAGCCAGTTCTTCGTCGAAGCCGATGGCTCCTATCTTCAGTTTGATGCAGCGGAAGCCGGCCTTTAGTTTGTCTTCCACCTGTTTAAGCATATCCTGATAGCTGCCCATCCAGATCAGTCCGTTGATGGGGATACCTTGCTTTCCGCGTGCGAAAGGAGTATCCCAGAAGCTGAAACTGCCGGCCCTGAAATGCAGGAAAGCCGTTTCTAATCCGAATAGGATGGAAGGGTAGGGGCGGAGCTTCGCGGTATCGAGGTAGCCGCTCTCTTCTATCTTCCGGCAAATACGGGTGAGGCGCTCTTCGTAGCCGGGCAGGGCGTCGCAGCTCAAGTCGGGCAGGGGAGCACATTCTCCGATTCCCAGCCTCTCAGGATGTTCCGGAGAGCGAAGCAAGACGTACCATACCTGCCGCTGGGTATAGACACCGCGCGAGGTACCGGCCGGACGCCGGAACGTCAGCTGATAGTTGAGAACAGACAACTGATACGTATCCGTTTCCATTGTTTTACCGATTCGTTTCCGGGTCATGGGAATTTAGGGAACTGCCGGAAGTCAGGTTTGCGTTTTTCGAGGAAAGCCTGTTTGCCTTCCTGTGCTTCGTCGGTGAGGTAATAGAGGAGGGTAGCGTCGCCGGCCAGTTCCTGGATACCGGCCTGCCCGTCGAGTTCGGCGTTCAGTCCGGCTTTGATCATACGCAGCGCCAGCGGGCTGTGCATCATCATGGTTTCGGCCCATTCCACCACTTCGTCTTCCAGCTTAGTGAGGGGAACAACCTTGTTTACCAATCCCATGGCGAGGGCTTCGCCTGCGTCGTATGGCCGGCAAAGGAACCATATCTCACGCGCTTTTTTCTGTCCGACGATACGTGCCAGGTAAGAGGAGCCGAAACCTGCATCGAAGCTACCCACACGCGGGCCGGTTTGTCCGAACACCGCATTTTCGGAAGCGATAGAGAGGTCGCATACGACGTGCAGCACATGCCCACCTCCGATGGCATATCCATTCACCATGGCGATAACGGGCTTGGGGAGGGAACGTATTTGTTTCTGTACGTCGAGTACACTGAGGCGGGGTACGCCGTCGGGGCCGATGTATCCCCCCCTGCCTTTGACGTTCTGGTCGCCGCCGGAGCAAAAAGCCTTGTCGCCGGCTCCGGTGATAACGACGACGCATATCTCTGCCTTTTCGCGGCAGATACGCAGGGCGTCGCTCATCTCTCCGGTGGTGACGGGGGTAAAGGCGTTCCGGTAGCGGGGACGGTTGATCGTGATACGGGCTATCCCGTTGTAGAAGTCGAATAAGATGTCTTCATACACCTTAATCGTAGTCCATTCTCTGTGTGTCATAGGGTTTGTATTTTATTATCCGGCTGCAAATGTACGATTTATTTCTGCTTTAACAGAACTAATCTCCAATCACGGGTGCAATTCAAATGGTCGCATCGTCATTGCGAGGTACGAAGCAATCCAGGGTGCCCGGTCTGGATGAGTGCATTTGACTACGTCGATTTTCAATTCAAATGGTCGCATCGTCATTACGGACCGTCATTGCGAGCCCGGAGGGTGAAGCAATCCAGACCGAGCCCCCTGGATTGCTTCGTACCTCGCAATGACGACGGAAATCCATTGAATCTGCGACATGACGGGCCGTCATTGCGAGCCCGGAGGGTGAAGCAATCCAGACCGGGCCCCCTGGATTGCTTCGTACCTCGCAATGACGACGGAAATCCATTGAATCTACGGCCGGCAGCCTGCATGACAAATAGATAAAGGTTGCCGGCCTTTTTTTCGCCTCGCAGGAAGTAGAGCAAGAGGCTTTTCAGTCGTTTTGAAGCATGATATACCTCACTCCTGAGGCTTTTCAGTCGTTTTGAAGCATGATACACCTCACTCTTGAGGCTTTTCAGTCGTTTTGAGCCAATCTTATGCTCACTCCTGAAGCTTTTCAGTCGTTTTGAGCCAATCTTATGCTCACTCTTGAGGTTTTTCAGTTGTTTTAGGCCAATCTACACCTCACACTTGGCCGGAATCAGTAATTTTACCTCCATCAGCTGCTCACTCCGGCTCCGCCTCAGTTGTTTTACCTCCATCAGCTGCTCACTCCGCCAATTACCCTGCCGGATATTATCTGCGGACATCATTAGGCTGCCCAGGGCGTTGCCACTGGGCTGGAATATACCGGGCTTTCAGCCCTTTTCTCTGTCAGGATGAGGCGGACGGGGGTATGCCTGGTCCGTTCCGGCTTGTTTTATTTTTATCTGTAGGGAAAATCCGGGAGTTTTCAAAATATACCACAACTGTGGTATTTACTGCTATTTGCATATCCTCTACCTTTGCCTGGGAACTAACGGAAAATTTAAGTATTAAGTAATCACACTAATCTCTAACACCTATATTATATGGCGAAAATAGCAAAGAATATTACAGAGCTAATCGGCAATACGCCTCTTCTTGAGCTGACAAGCATAGAGGAGAAATACAAACTCCATGCGCGGCTGATTGGTAAATTGGAGTATTTCAATCCCGGACGGAGCGTGAAAGACCGCATCGGCCTGTCTCTGATTGAAGATGCCGAGAAGAAAGGGCTGTTAAACAAAAACAGCGTAATTATAGAACCTACGAGCGGTAATACGGGAATCGCTATCGCCTTAGTGGCTGCCTCGAAGGGATATCGCATCATCCTGACCATGCCCGACACCATGAGCCTCGAACGCCGGACCTTGCTGAAAGCGCTCGGCGCACAGCTGGAACTCACCCCTGGCTTCGAAGGAATGGGCGGAGCCATACGAAAAGCCGAAGAGCTACACGCAAGCCTGCCGAACTCCGTCATCCTGCAGCAATTTAAAAACCCGGCCAATCCCGCTATACACCGGCAGACAACGGCACTGGAAATATGGCGCGATACCGACGGCAAAGCGGATATCGTCGTATCCGGCGTGGGGACGGGAGGTACGATATCAGGAGTAGGGGAGGTATTGAAACGCTTCAATCCCGCCGTGAAAATCATAGCCGTCGAACCGGCCGATTCGCCGGTATTATCGGGAGGACGGTCGGGGCCGCATAAGATACAGGGCATCGGCGCCGGATTCGTGCCCGATACCTACAACCCCAGATTCGTTGACGAAATATTCAAGGTGAAAAACGAGGAAGCAATCGAAGTCGGACGACAACTGGCGCTCACGGAAGGACTGCTGGTCGGTATCTCGTCGGGAGCTGCCGTCTATGCCGCTATCCAGATGGCCCGGAGGCCGGAGAACAGAGGGAAGAAAATCGTCGTCGTTCTGCCTGATACAGGCGAAAGATATTTATCTACTATATTGTTTAATCAACCCGAATAAAATAAATGTATGGCAAACAAATTGTCGATTATCAGTTTCAGCGGTGATTTTGATAAACTGACCGCTGTGTTTACACTGGCCACCGGAGCGGCGGCCGTAGGATATGAAGTAAACCTGTTCTTCACCTTCTGGGGACTGGATGCAATCAAGAAAAAGCAAGGCCGCAGCTTCGTGGGCGGTACAGCCCTGACGAAACTCTTCGGATTCTTCATGGGAGGACTGAAAGCGGCCCCCGTGAGCCGCCTGAACTTCTGGGGCGCCAGCGCTTCCATCTTCCGTAGCCTGATGCGCAGGAACAATGTGGCTACCCCCGAAGAATTACTCGAAGCCGCCAAAGCGCTGAGTGTGAATTTCTATGCCTGCGAAATGGCGATGCACATCCTCGGACTGACGAAGGAGGATTTCATACCCGAAGTGAAAGACGTACTGGGAGTCGCCTCCTTCCTGAAGATAGCCGACGGGGGACAGACCTTGTTTATCTGAATCATATACATTATATATATAGGTAATCTCATGGCGACATTCCATTTAGACATAACAAAAGAACACTGCCCGATGACATTTGTAAAAACAAAGATAGAACTGGCTAAACTGAAAACGGGAGATATCCTGGAAGTGCTGCTCTCCGAAGGCGAACCGCTCGAAAACGTTCCCCGCACTTCGCAGGAACAGGGCTATCAGGTAACAGGGATAGAGCAGGTAGAAGGCAGCACATACCGAGTGAGCATTCAAAAATAAACAAAAACTAATAACATCAATTATGGCAAAGAATGATTTGCAACGCAGCGTAACGACATCGACTGCACGTCAGTTGGCAACTACCACGAAGACACCGCCGCAGATGGGGTCGATCACCCCCCGCTTATTACTCAAACTATTACCCTGGGTGCAGGTGGATTCGGGCACGTATCGCGTAAACCGTACCAAGGTGGAGCTCAAAAAAGCCGAGCGTATCGACGTGGAATATTACGATGGAGTGCCTGCTTTCAGCGCGGGAGCTTTCCGCCGCATCCCTTTGTTTTCGCATATAGAGAAAGATATCGTCAATCGTCTGGCAAAGAAGTTCGAGATAGAAGAAATAGCCCTGGGCGGTTACCTGATACAGGAAGGGAAAGACAGCCGGAAGTTTTTCATCGTAGCCCGCGGACAGGTAGAAATCTACAGCAAAGGGCCGCATGGGGAAGACCTGCGCATCGCCCTGCTGTCGGAAGGTGAATACTTCGGCGAGGCGGATATCCTCTCCGACAAACTTTCGTCGGTAACGGTGAAAGCAGTCACCCCCAGCGTGTTCTTCACTATCAGCAGCTCCGAATTAGAAAGTATTATCGAAGAAGTCCCCAATTTCCGCGAAGAATTTCAGAAAGCCGTGGACGAACATCTCCGCCTGCGGGCTACCGTCAATACGCACGGAGAAAAACACATCGACCTGGTATCCGGTCACGAAGAAGACAATATCATCCCCGAAACCTATATCGACTACGAGGAGAACCCCCGCGAGTACTCGCTGAATACGCTTCAGACCGTCGTGCGCGTACATACCCGCGTCTCCGATCTGTATAACAATCCCTATAACCAACTGGAGCAACAGATGCGCCTCAGCATCGAAAGCGTACGCGAACGCCAGGAGTGGGAACTGATCAACAACCGGCATTTCGGACTGCTCAGCAGCGTAGAGCCCGGCTACCGGATCAGCACGCGCTACGGAGCACCTACCCCCGACGACCTGGACGAACTCCTCTCGCTGGTGTGGAAGAATCCTTCCTTCTTTATCGCCCATCCGCGCGCCATCGCTGCCTTCGAGCGCGAGTGTACCTGGCGGGGCGTACCGCCCGTGACAACGAATATCTTCGGCACCGTCGTCGTTCTCTGGCGCGGCATCCCGGTTATCCCCAGCGATAAACTGGAGATCAAGGGGCAATACCTCACCAACCGGGGCGTAGGCACGACGGAGATCATCCTGGTTCGCACGGGAGAGAAGGAGCAGGGCGTCGTCGGTCTGCACCAGGCCGGTATCCCCGGCGAGATAGCCCCCAGCCTCTCGGCCCGGCTGATGGGGCTGGATAAATTCGGCGTGGCTTCTTACCTGCTTACCAAATACTTCTCGCTGGCTGCGCTGACAGACGACGCCATTGCCGTACTCGAAAACGTGGAAGTAGGCTTTTATCATAATTATCAACACCGTAACGCGGTAGAGAAATAAATGGAAACATTCAATACCGACCTGAGCGACATCGGCCGGCTTCGCGAGATAGCCGGGCGGATTTTCCCTCCGGATGAATGGCCGGCCGTTGCTTCTTCCGGTTTCGGGCAGGCAGCCGACGATATCAACCTCGACGGGGTGTATAAATCGTTTTCCTCCCTGCAATCCGGCATCCCGTATTCGGAAGAGTTGCAACGGATGAATTTTGACAAGGCAATCACGTCGGATATCTTCAGCCCCGAAATCATCCGCCGCGACTTCCCCGTACTCCACCAGCGGGTAAACGGCAAACCGCTGATATGGTTCGACAATGCCGCTACAACCCAGAAGCCGAAGGCGGTAATCGACGAAGTAGCCCGTTTCTACGCTACGGATAATTCGAACATCCACCGCGCGGCCCATACCCTGGCCGGACGCTCGACAGACGCCTACGAAAAGGCGCGCGATAAGGTGCGCGACTTCATCCATGCGGCTGCCTCGGAAGAGATCGTCTTTGTGCGCGGGACAACCGAAGGCATCAACCTCATTGTCCAGACCTTCGGCAGGAAATACATCGGCGAAGGCGACGAGATCATCATCTCCACCCTCGACCATCATGCCAATATCGTCCCCTGGCAGCAGCTGGCCAAAGAGAAAAAGGCGCGCCTCCTGGCCATCCCCATCGACGACAACGGGGATATCCTCCTCGAAGCCTACGAGCGTCTGCTCAGCCCGAAGACGAAAGTTGTCTCCTTCGGGCATGTGAATAATACCTTCGGCACCGTCGTCCCCATCAAGACCCTGATCGAAATGGCCCAACGCTACAACGCCCGGACGGTGATAGACGGGGCGCAATCCATCGCGCATACGCCGGTGGATGTGCAGGGCCTGAATTGCGACTTCTTTGTCTTTTCCGGCCATAAGATATACGCGCCCAACGGGATAGGCGTCGTATATGGCAAACGGGAGTGGCTGGAAATATTACCCCCCTGGCAGGGCGGCGGCAATATGATAAAAGACGTCACGCTGGAAGAGACGCAGTTCAACGTCCCACCCGCCCGTTTCGAAGCCGGCACACCCAATGTAGCCGGAGCCGTCGGGCTGGGCGCCGCCCTGGATTACGTGAAGCGCATCGGGCTGGGGCCTATCGGGAAGTACGAGCACGAACTGACGGAGTATGCCCGCGCCCGGCTGTCGGGAATCAAAGGTCTGCATCTGCTGGGCAATCCCCGCGAGCGCGTCAGTGTTGTATCCTTTATCCTCGACGGCGTGCCGACGATAGAAGCCGGGCAGTTGCTCGATAAGGAAGGCATTGCCCTCCGCGCCGGCCACCACTGTGCCCAGCCTGCCCTCCGCCGCCTGGGAGTAGAAGCCAGCATCCGCCCCTCCTTCTCCTTCTACAATACCAAAGAAGAGATCGACCGCCTGGTAGAAGCCGTCCTGAAAATTGTCTATCATCCGATATAGGTTTCCAGCAGCCTGACGCCAGGCGAGGGAGTGAGGGTAAGCTGTTGCGTATCGGCGGGGATGAGGGTGGTCTGTCCGCGCCGGAGCAGGAGTTCGTTCCCTTTAGAGTCGTGAAGGAGCGCCTGTCCGTCTAAGCAGATATAAACGACGAAAGAATCCAGGGTGGAGAAATCGCGTATCATCCCGGCCTCCAGGTCCAGCAGGTTCGTGGTGAAATACGGGCAGTCGGCCAGTGCGACAGGCGTGTCTTTCTGCGGTTGGTAAGCCGTGCGGTAGTCGGGGCTGAGGGTATAGTCTATGGCGTCTTTGGCCAGGTCGGTATGCAGTTCGCGTTCGTTACCGTTTGCATCTTTGCGGTTGTAATCGTATATGCGGTAGGTGATGTTGCTGGTCTGCTGGATTTCGGCGATGAAACAACCGGCGCCGATGGCATGTACACGGCCTGCCGGGAGGAAAAACACATCTCCCTCCCTGACTTCATAGCGCTGCAACACCTCCATGAAGGTGTTGTCTTCCACCCGTTTCACGTATCCGGCGGCATCTATCGGCTTCGAGAAGCCTGAATAGAGGCTGGCGCCTTCGGCTGCTTTTATCACGTACCACATCTCCGTCTTGCCAAAGGAGTGATGGCGCTTCTTGGCCAGCGCGTCGTCGGGGTGTACCTGGATGGAGAGCTTATCGCGGGCGTCGATAAACTTGATAAGCAAGGGGAAGGTATTCCCGAATCGCTCCATCACCTTCCCGCCGACCAGCTGCCTGCCGTAAAGGCGGATGAGTTCGTCTATGCTCCTGCCCTCCAGGGCGCCGTTTGCTACGATGGAATAACTATCGTTTACGTGCGAGAGTTCCCAGCTTTCGCCGATACCCTCCTGCACCGGGCTTATTCCTTTGAAAGGGCAGATGTCGGAACCGCCCCAGATAATACTTTTTAAAATAGGTTTAAATATAATTGGATATAACATAATAAAAAGATAATTTAATTAAATCCGGCTATTCTCCTCAAAACGACCGCACTGCGGGCGGGGATATAGAGTTGCAGCCATTCCTTCCCCTCTTTTGCATAGAGGGGATCGGCTTGTGTAAAATGATGAATGCTATCGTCGGCCAACCCGAAACCTCCGAAGCGTATGGCATCGGTATTCAGTACGACTTCGTATTCGCCCGGCGGGGTGAGGAAGCCATAGTCTGTATAAGAACGATCGGGACTGAAATTGAACACAAACACCAGGTTCTGACGCATATAAGCGAGTATCTGATCGCCATCGTTATCCCATATTTTATAAATCTGCGTGCGTTGAAATTCTTTTACTCCTTTAATAAGTGAAATCATCTCGCAATCATAGCTACCCAGATAATGGTATTTCAGGTTCGGATCATCCACCAGATGCCATTGGCGCCGGGCGTATTTATGCGACCATCCGTTTCCTTCACGGGGGAAATCAATCCATTCGGGATGGCCGAACTCATTGCCCATAAAGTTGAGATAGCCTCCATTGATGGTCGAAGCCGTCACTAAGCGTATCATCTTATGCAGCGCCATACCCCGGTCGACCTCGAAGTTCCGGTCTTCTTTCCGCATATGCCAATACATCCCGGCATCTATCAGGCGGAAGATAATCGTCTTATCGCCTACCAGGGCCTGGTCGTGGCTTTCGGCATAGCTGATTGTTTTCTCGTCTGCCCTGCGGTTAGTCGTTTCCCACCAGATAGAAGAGGGATGCCAGTCTTCATCTTTCTTTTCCTTGATAGTTTTAATCCAGTAATCAGGTATGTTCATGGCCATGCGGTAGTCGAAGCCGTAACCTCCGTCTCCAGTTTTCACAGCCAGTCCGGGCATGCCGCTCACTTCTTCGGCAATGGTGATGGCCGAAGGATTTACTTCGTGTATCAGTTTATTGGCCAGGGTCAGATACATGATGGCGTCGCCATCCTGGTGTCCGCTGTAGTAGTCGCCGTAATTGGAGAAGTGCTCGCCCAGTCCGTGGCTGTAATAGAGCATCGACGTCACCCCATCGAAGCGGAAGCCGTCGAAGTGGTATTCATCCAGCCAGAATTTGCAATTGGAAAGCAGGAAGTGAAGCACCTCATTCTTCCCGTAGTTGAAACACAGAGAATCCCAGGCGGGATGCTCGCGCCGGTCGCCCGTACAGAAGTACTGATGGTAGGAGCCGTCGAACCGGCCCAGCCCTTCCACTTCGTTCTTTACCGCATGACTGTGCACGATATCCATAATCACGGCAATACCCGATGAATGGGCTTCGTCAATGAGTTCCTTTAATTCTTCAGGCGTTCCAAAACGCGAAGAAGCTGAGAAAAAGCTGCTTACATGATAACCAAACGAACCATAATAGGGATGCTCCTGGATGGCCATAATCTGTATGGCATTATAACCGTCTTTCGCGATACGCGGCAATATCCGGGTACGAAACTCCCTGTAAGAGCCCACCTTTTCTTCATCGGAAGCCATGCCGATATGACATTCGTAGATAAGCAGGGGAGAGGTATCGGGCCTGAATTTCTTATTCCTGAAAAGGTAGGGGGTGGGTGGATTCCAGACCTGTGCGCTGAATATCTTGGTCTGCTCGTCTTGCACAACCCTGCGTGTCCAGGCGGGGATTCGTTCGCCGCAGCCCCCCTCCCACTCCATGTGCAGCTTGAACAGGTCTTCGTGGTGCAGGCTGTTTTCATCCACGACAATCTCCCAGTTGCCGTTGTCTATGCGGGTCATTCGGTAGCGCTCGTCTTTGCGCCAGTTATTAAACGTACCAATCAGGTAGATAGCTGTGGCTCCGGGCGCCCATTCCCGAAACACCCATCCGCCGGTGAGCTTATGTAATCCGAAATAGAGGTAGCCGGAGGCGAAGTTGCTCAGCGTTTGTTTTCCATTGTTTGTCAGTTCTTTTTCCTTGTCTGCAACGTATTGATACCGTCCGTTTATAGCCATTTCATAGGGAGCAAGCCAGGGATCATTTTTAATTAAATTGAGTGATTGTACCATGATTTGATGTCTCTTTTGGGTTGCTGCAAAGATAGAAGATTTTCCTCCCTTTACGCATGTGTATTCCTGTTTTTTATGTACTTTTGCAGGAAACCCTCCGAAAAATGAGCAAAGGAATTAAAAGTCTGACATTTTACTTATTGATGATTGCCATATTCGGTCTGTTGATGTATCTTATCGTCTGGCGGGGAGAAATACGGCAACCGGATGAGGTCGTTGCTTCCTTGCCGGATAGGCCCTCCAATCTGTCGGAAGGTTTCGAATCATTCCGGCAATTATTCCTCCGCGACGCCGAATCGCCCATTGCCATCCTTCTCCTGCAAATCATCGCGATCTTACTTACCTGCCGCCTTTTCGGGTGGTTGTTTATGAAGATAGGCCAGCCCACTGTTATCGGTGAGATTCTGGCGGGGATTGTTTTAGGCCCTTCTATTCTGGGGCATTTTGCTCCCGGCATCTCGGATTTTCTGTTCAGGGAAGAATCGCTTGCCAATATTAATGTATTAAGCCAGTTTGGGCTGATCCTGTTCATGTTTGCCATTGGTATGGATCTTGATATCAGCGAAGTGCGCCGTAAACTGAAAGAGACCATCCTCATCAGCCATACCAGCACCATCGTTCCTTTCTTTTTCGGGATGCTGACTGCTTATTTCGTATATGACCGGTATGCCAATCCGACCACTCCTTTCCTTCCTTTTGCCTTGTTTATCGGTATTTCCATGAGTATTACCGCTTTTCCGGTACTGGCGCGCATCATACAGGAGCGGGGGCTGACGAAGTCGCATCTTGGGACGCTTACCTTAGCCAGCGCTGCCAACGGCGATATCACGGCCTGGTGTCTGCTGGCTGTAGTGATTGCGATAGCCCAGGCAGGCACGATGTTAAGCGCTATTTACAGCATCCTCTTTTCCGGTGTTTACCTGCTTCTGATGTTTTTTGTGGTACAGCCCTTTCTCCGCATGCTGGGACATATCTATCATAATAAAGAGGTAATCGACAAGGGGATGGTAGCGCTTATGTTTCTTATACTGATCTGTTCGTCTTATTTCACACAGCTGCTGGGGCTTCATGCCTTGTTCGGCGCGTTCATTGCCGGAGTCGTTATGCCTGCCAATATCAAGTTTCGCAAAATACTGACGGAAAAGGTAGAAGACGTATCCTTAGCCCTTTTCCTTCCGCTCTTCTTCGTTTCCACCGGCTTGCGTACGGAGATCGCCTTGCTGAATACGCCGGAACTGTGGTGGATGTGCGGCATCATTACGCTGGCGGCGATTATCGGGAAGTTTGGGGGCGCTTTCTTCTCCGCCCGCTTCACCGGCGAGAGTGTCAGGAACAGCTTATATATCGGTGCACTGATGAATACCCGCGGATTGATGGAGCTGGTTGTACTCACGATAGGCTACGAAATGCACATCCTTTCGCCCCCCATTTTCGTGATGCTGGTATTGATGACATTGGTCACTACTTTTATGACAGCACCATTAATTGCTTTTATCCGGTTCTGCTTTCGCACACATACCAGGTTGCAGGAAGAAAAGATGCGTCCGCAGACAAAGGGTGTATTCAAAGTCCTGATCTCCTTTGGGCGTGCAGGTAATGGTCAGATAATGTTGGATGTAGCCCATCAGATGTTTGCTTCGGAAACCAGGAAATTAGAGATTACGGCACTCCATCTTACCGTAGGTGCAGACGTAAACCCGCTTCATGCCGATAACTTCGAAGAAGTCAGTTTCGGGCCTATCCTGTATGGCGCGCAGAAGCTGGGTATATCCATCAAAACACGTTACGAAATATCCAATAATGCAGGAGCAGATATTGTCGGTATCGTTAATGAAGAGAGCTTCGACTTCCTGTTGGTAGGCGCCGGTATTTCGCTGAGCAATCTGCCGGCAGACGTAGCTGTGAACCGTTTCCGCACTTTCTTTTACAATAAATACTTCCGCTTCTTCAAAACGCCCGAATCATGGTTCTATCCCGGTGCTTTGCTGAAAGACAAAACCAAAGTCTTTATCGAAAACTCCTCCTGCCCTGTGGGTGTATTTGTCAACCGCAATTTTGTAAAAGCAACCAACATCATCCTGATTATCGCTTCAGCCGGCGACCTTTTCCTCTTAAATTATGCGCAGATTTTATTACAATCGACTCAGGGAAGCATCTCCCTTATTGATATTACCGGAAGCGATACGCCGGACAGCGACGCGATCAACCTCTCCTTCCTCCGTTTCACTTCAACGGTCAGACAATCCGTCCTGCTGCCTCTCAGGGAGCTTAGTCCTGAGCTTTTCAGCGGCTATAATTTTATGCTGATCAGCTATCATACCTGGAACGAAGTTTCCGAACACCACAAAAAAGCCCTCCAACGTATGCCTTCTACGCTTATCCTGAGCAGGTAGCTTACCGCCTGTCGCAACCGCCTGGCCTGAGTAAACAATGAGTAGCAAGGAATTCCGATTATATAAATAGCTGAATACAGGAGTTTTATTATCCTGCTTTTATTGTCAGGAAAAATACCGGAAATGAATAATAAAACACATTCTATTCTCTGCTGAAACAATTGCAGGAAATAATCTGATAAGAATGTTTTATAAACACATTTGAATGTAAAAGCGATATCTCCCGACAATTATAATTCAACCTTCCGGAGAATGCAGGCCGATAGCCATCATTGTATTTCTTATTTATATCCAATAGTTTAATATTAAAAAAACAATCGTTTTTCAATGCAGGAACAATTCTTTCCCGACACTGAAACAATTCTTTCTTACCAAAGCCAGACAAGGATATGTATTGTTTCATCTGATATTAATCCTTTAAAAGAGCAAATTGCCGGTATAGTTTGGGGACTGGATAGTGAGGAGATAGATAGACGCTACGGCGAAAAACCTCCTGAAATCGCTCAAGGTCGCCTTTTAACAGCAAGGCGCATAATAAGTAATCGGTCTTCTTTTTGTTCGTCGGATCATCTTCCTGCAGCCGCCACATCTCGGGGATAAACGGATAAGCGCCAATGAAGATATCCGTATGGCTTCTGTCGGGGATGGGGGCCGTTTTTTGCTTCAACACCCGTATCTGTTCTTTCCTCTTCATGATCCACCCTGCATGACAGGAGGAGCGCTCCAGCAAGGTCAGGTATTTCTCTGCCAGGGCAAGATTTCCCATCTTCAGAAACCAATCGGTTACTGAGCGTAAAGCACGGAAGCTGATACCATGCTTCAGGTCGGTTGTCGCGTCAAACATCTGATGAATTGATTCATTATACAGATTGAGTCCGGCATAAAACAGACTGTTGAAATACTGCGTCGATGGTTCTGCCGTGCGATAGAAGTAGAAACATTCCGGCTCCCGGACATCCAGATTAAACAAATGTTCCGTCAACATCTCTTTTTCGCTCAGAGCCAACAATGTGTATCGCAAAAGAAGTGAATCTTCTTTCGCTTGCGCCGGCGATATTACAGACAATACCCTGTTCCAGTCAGAGACAAAAGCGGCATTTTCCGCCGCGTATATCTTTTCCTTCTTTCCTGCATTTTTATCCGTTACAAACAAGCCGGCTGCCGTCAGCAAGACAATGGCGGATGATACGACAATCACTCCTTGTATGCTGCCTTTCTGCATAAAGGTTGGGGCTCTCTTTCTCCATTTTCCCGGTAAAAACCATACGATACCCACCGACAAATATAGTACAAGCACAGTCGCGACTGCGGGAGCCAGGTCTAATCCCCACCGAAGTTGCATCCATAAAAAGAGAGAAGCCGGCATCATGGCGACCCACCCGGAGGCGGACAAACGCATACGATACAACAGTAAGTCTGCTCCCCATAAGACAAGTATGAACAAGAGAGCTTGCAGGCCGGCGCCGATTTCACGCCAACGGTAGAACTGCGAAAGATAATCGCCCGCAATGCCTGCAATGCCTGAAACAGAACAGTGCTCAGAGAAATAATCGGGCGTACAGGCAAAGAAACCATACGCTTCGATAGCCCCCAAATGCTCCGGATAGACAAAATACCATAGAAGGAAGACGGCAGGAAACAGCAAAAGCGGGTATTTCAATTGATTTTTCATAAGTACAAGCGCTATTTAAACAAATCTCTTATCTCTTTCTTTCCCAGCCTGACCTCTTCGCAGATAAATTCGGGAATATTGTACGACTTTAATCGTGTGGTATTGTTGCGCGGGTCTTTCTGTGGAAGTAAAAAGGGTTTTTGTGCACGTCCGTCTTCGTCGATGCCGGCTATATAGAGCCGGGTATAACGTCCGTCTATTCTCCGGCTGCCAAATACGATCCATCGTCCGTTGGATGACCAACTATGATAGCTCTCTGCTTCTTCGCTATTGAGTGTTTTTGTGTCAATCCTCTTGTTGTCGGAGATTCGGATCATCTTCAGGTCTGCTTCCTTATGCCAGACAGGGAATGTGGCGCTGGCTGCTTCCGTAAACAAAAGATAGTTGCCATCCGGAGAAATGCGTGGAAAAGAGGCGCTCCCTCCCTCCACCTGCGGATTGTAAAGTGTATCCACCACTTCGCCCAACCTACCTGTAGAAGCGTCGAACGGAACCCGGCAAAGGGCATATTTCAGGCGGCGGTTTTCCATCGGCATTGCCATGGGTTCGGCTGTGCAAAAGAAAAGAGTGCTGCCATCCGGAGAGAAAGAAGGGAATGTCTCCATTGCCTCCGGATTAATGAAACGTTTATCGGTGAGGATTTGGTCGTGCTTCAGGTCGTAAACAAACAGGTCGGATGCCACATCATACACTTCAACCGGCATCTTCCCCGAATGATAAAACGACTGGTAGGTGCGGTTGGAAGAGAAGGCTATATAATCTCCTGACGGATGCCATGCCGGATAAGTAGCTCTAAGTTCGCTTGTCAGTTTGTCGAAATCCAGCCTTCGGGGTGTCCCTTCCGTTACGAGCACCGTGGTTCCCTTTTCCCCTCGTGCATGGAACATCATATTGTCCGGCGAAAACTTATGAAAAGCATGACAGTTGAGGCATCCCCGGTGATTCTGTTCGTTGGTAACGATCGCTTTTTCCGTAAAGGATGTCAGGTCTCGTTGATAAATGCCCATCCGGTTCCAATATTCATAACCGGGCTCAATCAGGCGGTAGGCCAGCCAGTTGTCTATCTCATAAGGGGAAATCGTAAGGGTGAACGGGGCATACCGGATACCCTCCCGGTATTGGTCCGACCATACGGATACTTCAACCGTCATCTCTTTCCCTTTGTGTATAGCCAACCATTCTTTCCATTTTTTTTCGGGAATACGGATAAGACGCTTCCCTTTCAGAGAAGCAAGCAGCTCCTCGTTTACGGAAATATCCGCACGAATAAATGAAGCGCCGCCTACTTCGAAATTGAGCGGAGCAATATTGCAGGGAATCCAGGCAGATATATAATCGGGGAAGACGGGTGGAAAAGCATCCGTCTGTTCTCTGGCTACCGGAATCGAACACGAGCCGGTCAGCGTAAGCAATATAAGCAGGCAGAAATAATTCCGCATATCATTGATTTGAATGTAAAGGTATGAAAAATAAATCAGCTAATAAAAAGGATGCCCACTAAGGGGCATCCTTGCCTGAAAACCTAATCTCTATGAACTTTAAAAACGGGGATTTTAATAACCCTGATTTTGTTTCAGATTATTGTCGCTTAACTTTATCTTTTCGTGGTTGATCGGCAGGTAGCGGTGATACTCCTGTACTTTATAAGTCTGGCCTCCGATAACTGTTCTTCCGGTAACATTGACATTATAGTCGCCATCGGCATTCAGTTCGGATGTCACATCACCATCGAAATGGCGGATTTCGAAACCATTCAGCTTAGACACCAATTCTCCCCAGCGAATGAGGTCGGCACGACGAAGCCCTTCACCTGCAAATTCCACACGGCGTTCGCGACGCAGCAACTCACGCAAAGCCGGCTGGTTATTATATTTCGTACGATCCACTTCCGGCATGCCGGCACGCACGCGCACCTTATTTATATAACTGATTGCCTTGTCCAGGTCCTGATTGAGTTCGATATAGCATTCGGCCATTGTCAGCAGTACTTCCGCGTAACGGAAGACGGGAACACGCATGGTGGCGCTGTTAACATCGCTGAACTGATCGAGGGTCTGCAGAAACTTCTTGAATTGCAGACCCGATTTACTCGCGTTGTCGGCATTCGACCAATAGTCGTTATTACGGCTACCGTCTTTGAAGTATTGTGGCATGGAGTTGTAGCAACCGTCAGGCATCGCCTCGTAGTTTGTATATTTCTGTCCCGGATAGAGAATCGTAGCCCGGAGACGCGGGTCGCGGTTAACAAATGGATTAGCCGGGTCGTAGTCGCCTGTCAGTTGTGCTTCTTCTATCGTCCGTCCGTCTCGCATTTCATAGGCATCTGCCAGATCCATTGTAGGGATGACAGAAGACCATCCCCCGATGGCATTCGGCATGAACGGAGGGAGATACAGATTCATGGAAGTACCTCCGATATAGGTATGATTGAAGATCGTTTCCGAATTGTATTGGTTGGCCACCAGGAAGGCATCCGCATAGCTCATGTCCGGCAGGCTTACCTCGCCGCTTGCTTCAATATCCTGCGCATAAGTAAGCGCTTTGTTGTAATCCCCGCGATAGAGATAATAACGCATCAGGGCAGCCTGAGCCGTTTGTTTGTTCACACGTCCTTCCACTGTCTGATTTTTGTTGGGCAGATGAGGAATAGCCGCTTGTAACTCTTCGGCCACAAACTGGCGGACACTTGCCGCGTCTGTCTGCCCGATCTTTGCTTCGTCCGGTGTTTCGATCACTTCGGTGATTAGCGGAAAGTCGCCATACCATTCTGTTTTCCAGAAATAAAGGAGGGCACGTACGGAGCGTACTTCCGCCTTGTATTGTTCTTGCTTCGCAGTGGTACTCCATTCTACCTTATTTTCGTTTTGCAGATATTCATTGCATGAACGGATATCAATGAAGGTAAAATAATCGGTTCCCGTATTGGAGGGATTCATATCTCCGTTGGCGATAGGTTTACGTCCTTCCCAACTGAAATAATTAAACAGGTTATCGGATGTACAGTCCCAATACATCATATTGTAACCCCCATAGATAGGTTCCAAACCGTTATAACAGCCAACCATAGCCAGGTAGGCATCACTTTCCGTATTCCAGAATGTAGCCGGCGAAAGTGCGTCCACCGGGTTTCTGTCCAGAAAGTCGGAACAGCCGGAGAACAGGATCGGCAGTGAGACAAGTATGCTGTAAATTAAATTATTCGTCTTCATATAGATTGTGATTTTAGAATGTAAGATTTAAACCAAATGAATTTACAATCGTTTGCGGATAAGCATTTCCACGTCCGGCGGGAGCTTCCGGGTCCCATCCGCTTAACATGCCGGTGAGGGTAAAGAGGTTCTGACCACTATAATATACTCTGAGCCGGGATACTCCTAAACTGTTCAGGATGTTCCGCGGGAAGGTGTAGCCGATTTGTAGGTCTTTCATCCTCAAATAAGAAGCATCCTGTTCCCAGAAACTTGATTCGTCGCCGCTGATACCGTAACCATCTGTTGCCAGACGTGGGTATTTTGCATTTGGGTTGTCCTCACTCCAACTATCATACCATAATTCGTGCGGCTTGGAAGTCGAGTCGCTCAGTCCTCCTCTACCTTCGGAGATGTAGCGGCTTACGTCGGCAGCTCCCTGGAAGAAGGCATGGATGTCGAAGTTATTCCATGAGGCACCTATATTAAATCCAAAAACAATACCCGGATTGGTCGAACCATTGGCAATACGGTCGTCGGCAGTGATCACACCGTCGCCATTGGTATCTACATATTTCAGGTCACCCAAAGCTCTTTGGCGGCTCGTGAATTTATATTCCGGCCAACTGTCGAGCTCGGCTTGTGTACGGAAGATACCGGCCGATTTATAACCGTAGAGGCTGTTCATCGGCTTGCCTATCATATTGACTGCCGTATAATTGTCGATATTTGTCACATAGATATAATTCAGGGCGCCTTCCTGGTTCTGATCAATACCGATCTCCAGGACTTCATTATTGATGAAAGCGATATTACCTCCAAAGGAGAAGTCGAACTTACCGAACCGATCGTTGTATTGCAAGTCAAATTCGAAACCGGAGTTGCGTATCTTTCCGATATTGGCATAGAAATCACTCAGAGCGTACATAGGTGCTGTCTCCATCTTCATCAGAATGTCTGAGGTTGTCTTGCTGAAGTAATCTGCAGTGAAGTTGATCTTATGGAACAGGTTCAGGTCTAAACCAATACCCCATGTTTCGGTAGTTTCCCACTTCAGGTCGGGATTCACGGCATAGTAGGTGATAGCACCCGATTCGAGCGAACCGCCCAGAGGATAATCCTTGCCTAAGGTCATTGTAGGGATGGTCGGATAATAAACCGATTCCTTGTCGGCATTCAATACTTCCTGATTACCTAAGAGTCCCCACGAAGCACGTACTTTCAGGTTGTTGATAGCTTCTTTCAGGCTGTCGAAGAAATCTTCTTCGGAGATTCGCCAACCGGCGGATACGGAAGGAAACGTACCCCAGCGGTTATCTTTCGCGAAGCGGGAAGAACCATCGTAACGGATATTGGCTTCAAAGAGGTATTTACCGGCATAGTCATAGTTGATACGTCCCAGCCAGGAGATTATCGCCAGCTCACGGGTGAATCCTTCTGCCTTAGCGGTAGCCGCGGCACCGGCATTCAGATCGGTCACTTCCGTATTCGGATAGTCCTTCCGGTAACCGTATGATTCTTTATAGGTATAAAGCTCCGAGTGGAAACCTCCGAGAATATTCAGGTTGTGCTGTCCGAAAGATTTTCTGTACTCGGGGAGAATATCCAGCGAGACACGATCCCAACGCATGTTGGTGACTTCCTTGCTGGTCGTTCCCTGTGTGTAGGTCGGATTGTATTGGATACGCTTCGTATATTTATCCAGGTCTTCCATATACAATTTATAGGCAAGCTGTCCTTTGACGGAAAGTCCGGGGAGGATGGAATAAGTGGCCGTTCCTATTCCTGAGAAGTTATGAATCTGCTTGTTTTGTTTACCACCTGCTTCAATCCAGGCCAAAGGATTACCATCGGAGATGGCTCCATAAGTGCCGTCTTTGTATTTTGCCGTCACCATCGGAGAGATACGGTTGGCGAGACGAAGAATCTGTGCCGTAGAGCCGTTGTCGTAAGAGCCTACCGGCGACATCACATCCTGGCGGGTATAAGCCATGCTGAAGCTGGTCTCCAGGTTATTACTTGGATTCATATCCAGGTTCATACGCATGGAATACTGCTCCTTGCTGTAATTATTGATGATACCATCCTGTCCCTGATAGCCTACGGAAGTCATATAACGAGCCATATCGTTGCCACCGAGCAGGTTGACGTTATGCGTATGCTGGAAAGAGTTTTTATAGATCAGATCAATCCAGTCGGTATTCGCATAGTTCTCGGGATCCGAACCATCGCGGAACTTACGGATTTCTTCTTCCGTATATTTCGGACTCTGTCCCTGGTATTTCAAAGCGGCGTTCCAATAGCTTGCCACATCGGCGGAGCTGAAGAACTTCGGTATGCGTGTAGCCGAGGTAAAACCGAAGTTACCCGTGTAGCTCAGCATCGGCTTGCCGCTTTTACCACGTTTGGTGGAGATCAGAATAACCCCGTTGGCGGCTTTCGAACCATAGATGGCTGCCGAGGCAGCGTCTTTCAGTACGGAGATTGTTTCGATATCGTTCGGGTCGATGTCGTTTATGGTCGATTCCATACCATCTACCACCACCATCGGTTCGGCAGAATTGATGGTGCCCATCCCACGTACATTAATGGTACCGACATCTTCACCCGGCTGTCCGCTGCTTTGTGTCACTATTACACCGGGAAGTAATCCCTGCAAACCGGAAGATACGTTAGACAGCGGACGGTTTTCGAATAGCTTATTGTCCACGTTTGCTACCGAACCGGTAAGGTTTGCTTTCTTCTGCGTACCGAAACCAACCACCACTACTTCGTCGAGTTTCTGCATGTCTTCATTCAAAGTAACCGTAATAGAAGTCTGTCCGTTGACAGGAACTTCCTGTTGGATATAGCCGATATAGCTGACAACCAAGACTGCGTTCCCCGGTACGGACAAGACAAATTGCCCGTCGATGTTCGTAATATTACCATTGGGTGTTCCTTTTTCTACCACATTGGCACCAATAACCGGTTCACCGTTCGGATCTAACACAACACCTTGTACGTTAATCGTCTGTGCCCAGATGTTAACCGTCCCAAGCAAAAAGAAAACAGCCCATAGCCATGTTTTCCCTTTGTTCTCCCAAACATGCCGAAACATTTTTTTCGAAGAAATCAATGAAAAGTGTCTTTTCATAAACAATAATTTAAAATGTTGATAATAATACTATAATATGCTTAAAAATAAAGCCTTATGGCTAACAATTGTTTGGATATACAAAAGTTATAGGCAAATATCCGTTTCTTTCTGAAGAGAAAGGATGAATTATCGTTCAATAAATCTCGTATTTGATTCATTTCACCCCGGCCATCCGCAAAGGTTGAAGAATCGCCCGGAAAAGGTTTGCAAATCATTCCCTTATTCAAACACGGGTTGACAATAGTCGCAAGCATTTTGCTAAACCCCAATAATAAACAGAATATAGAGATCTTCAAATTTTTGTCATGTACTTAGTTTGAGAATAGTAAAAATAGTACAGAACCAATCCTAATTTTCCCGTATAAAGTTCGTTGTCTATTATTTTTTCTTTATTGCTTGATAAATTAGTATAAATCGAAGTGACTAAATTTCCAATTTTTTTTCTATCCAAGTAATAAAATCCTTTCCCTGCAAATATCATAACTACAATTCTTTAAATATTATTCTGATTTTACAACTTCTGCCGGATTGCTATTGGCAGCTTTCAGTACTTGCCCTAACACGGTTAGTAAAACAACTGCGACTATTCCTGTAATCACCTCTGTAAGTAACCACCAGGGTATGTTCGTACGATAGGCGTATCCTTGCAGCCAGATGCGCATTGCGTATGTAGCCAACGGCAACCCTATGACGCCTGTTGTAATTACCTGTATGGTGTACTCGCGGAAAAACATCCAGACGATCTCGCTCACCTTGGCACCAAATACTTTGCGGATGGCTATTTCCTTGCGGCGGTGTTGGGTTGCGGTGACGGCTATAGTATAAATACCAAATAGTGAAATCAGCAGGCTAACCGTCGCCAATACGGAAAATAGTTTTAATCCGGCTTGTTCCGAAGAATTGAGGTGGTCGTATAATTCGCCAAGCGGCGTCAGGCGAGTATCTGCCAAACCAGAGTCAATATTAGGAAGGATAGCCGCGATTTTCCGCATCGCATCCTGCTCCAGGCCGGGTACAACGCGGATATACCATTTATCTGACATCATTTCGCTGTAGATAGCCGGATAGATACGATTGCGAAGCGATAGCATGTGAAAATCTTTTACCACGCCAACCACTTCGTACTCCTGACATCTCATCCCCATTGAAGTAAGAGCAATAGACAAGCAAATTGTTGCGCCTACCGGTTCACTCAATCCCATCACCCTAACGGCTTCTTCGTTAAGAACTACTTTTCGTCTTTCGCCTTTTTCCCACCATTTTCCTGTCTTCATGTCTAATCTGAATGTTTCGGCAAACTGGCTGTCGGTAAAGACATGTTGGAAAACAGGCTTCTCTGAGGGGCTTTTTCCTGTCCATTCTACTTCGGAATTCATTAGAGAAGTACCCATCCAATTCGCATTATGTTGTGGCTCAAAAGCGGTTGAAGTAATGCTTTCGATTTGCGGGATAGCTGCAAGTTCATTCATCAAGGCTTCACGATGTAAAAATAGCGACTCTTGCTGACAGGACAACTGTATGATTCCCTTATGGTCGAATCCCAAATCTTTGTGGTTGAGAAAACGCATTTGCATCATGACGACTAAAGAAGCTACAATAAATACAAGGCTGGCAGCTAATTGTAAACTGACAGCTATACGTCGGAGCACCGATTGTCCGATATTCTTCCTTTTCGACAGGTGTCGAATGAACGACCGGCTCAACCACCCGAAAAGAATCATTCCTGTAAATAACATCAGTACCAGCACAGCTATTCCACATACAACAAAAAGATAAATCAATTTTGACACAGGCATCGCAATATCTAACAACCCGGAAAACATGGGACGGAGAAAGAGGACAAAGCAAAATGTAAATGCCAACGACAGGGTTATGCCAAAAGTCATCTCAAATATCATCTGCATCGTTAACTGCTGGGGTTTAGCACCATGTACGGCACGCTGGCGGAACTCGTGTATTCTTTGGCAGAAAAGATCGATATGCCAATTAAGAAAGTTAAACAGCGCACAGCACAGTAATAATACCCCTGCGGCAGTTAACAACCGTATAAAATTTAATGTAAACGGCAAGTCGGCATTCAAGTGGTAACGGATGTCGCTTATGGGCAGTATCCGCAGCTCAATATCGGTATTGGCATCAATTTGTGAAGTAAAATCCCGCAGTTGTTCTGCCAATTCGCTGACGTTTGCGTTGGGATGAAACCTGGCATACATTTCGTTGTTGAATAAATGCCATTGTTCCGCCTCATGCATACCTGACATCGCAACATTTTGAACAACCGGATAATTAAGGAGTGCCTCAAACGGCAAATTGGTGTTTGGCGGTGGGTCTTTGATTACCGCAGTAACCGTGCAAGGCCCATAATCCTCAGACCATAAATTGGTAATCTGTTGCCCTATGGCTTTTTCTACATCGCCAAACAAGCGAATAGCCACAGTTTCGGTGAGAACCATGTTATGCCGTAATTGCAAGGGATGCTTAGTATTGCCTTGAATAATTTCTTGCGGGAAAACCTGAAAAAATGAACTGTCTACGGAAAGTGTATGCAACCGTATATCAGGCATAACTCCAATTCGAAAGTCAATTTTATCGGGAACAAACCCGGTAGGATATTCCACAACCGAGAAGTGTTCATGCAGTTCTCTTGACAAAATCCCAGGTACCATCACATTTACCTTGCCCGATTGTTTTTCCACGGAATAGACCCGATAAATATGCGCGGCGTTAGGATAAAAACTATCATAAGACGTTTCGTAACGCATCCAATAAAATGCATGGACGAAACATCCCAAACCAAACGTCAAACCTAAAATGCCGGCCAACGACTGTGCCTTGTATTTCCTTATATTGCGGAAATAGATTTTGAGATAATGTAATATCATAAAAGTATATTTCTCGGATGCTATGTAATGAGCATTCTTTTCTGTTATACGTTGTAATCAATATCTCAACCTTTATGACAACAAATGTAATAATTTTTTAGTTGCTATTACTTAGTACATGACAAAAAATAAATAAACTGCTGGTATTTGGCAAAATAGTTCTATTTTTATTTTGAAAAAAACCTAATAATCAGTAATTTAGAGGAAAACTTCACATGTTTATCTCTGGCTATGACTACTAAGGTTCCGTACAAAAATACACAATTGATTGCAGTTTTACTCAATCATTTCGGGAGAAATATGAATTTAGCCCGAATCAAGTTCTTTGG
>JAISZA010000187.1 GCA_031269535.1 Tannerellaceae bacterium | reverse complement strand
TGTTACAGAAAAAGAGAAAGCCTTCTAAATACTGTATTTAGAAGGCTTTCTCTGATTTAGTAACGCTACGTGTGCCAAATGAAGTGACTTGCCTGGGATTCGAACCCAGGGCCCCATCCTTAAAAGGGATGTGCTCTACCGACTGAGCTAGCAAGTCGTCCAGGGCGTTTCTTTTGGAACGCGGGTGCAAAGGTAAGACATATTTTCATATATGCAATACCTTTTATGCCTTTTTCCGGGTAAACTTCCCGGATGTCGTGTTTTTGGGGCTTATGGGGAGGGCGAATCGTTTTCTTTTTCTGCTGTATGGGTTTCCTTCAGTATAAAACGTTTGTAGTAAGAGAGGCAGAGGGTTGTTAAGGGTAAGGCGATTATCAGCCCGATAAAACCCAGCAAGGAACCCCAGACGGAGAGCGACAACAGGATAACAGCCGGATTTAATCCCATGGCCTTGCCCATAATACGCGGGACAAGGAATAAATCCTGAATGCCCTGCACGATGACTAATACCAATAGGGCCAAACCAAAGATGAGCCAGAAATTCTCGCCACTCCCGGCCGACTTCAGGAGGCTGAGCAACAGCATGGGTATTAAGCCGATGGTCTGCAGATAAGGGATCAGGTTCAATGCACCGATAAACAAGCCTAACGTAATGGCCAGCGGGAAATCAATGATCCTGAACCCAATGGCAAACAAAATACCTACGCATAAGGCAACCAGCGACTGCCCGCGGAAATAGTGATTCATACTGCTTTCGACATCGCCCGCCAGCTCTTGTATGAACGGACGGTATGTATCAGGGATAAGCTGTATCCAGCCGTTGCTGATTTTCTCGTAATCCAGCAAAATAAAAACAAAGTACAGCAGGATGATAAATACTATCGTAATGCTGAACAGCACAGAGAAGGTGTTCGAGAGAACAAACCACAACCTGGGAGCTATTTCCTTGACGGCATTCTGCAGATTTTCTATGCTGAGTATCTGCATGATCTGCTCTATATTTATATTCTGCTGAATATACAACTGCCAGGATTCGGGAATGAAGGGGATATAGCCTTCTCCGTGATTTTGTGCGCGTATCAGTTCCAGCGTACTTTCTATTTCCCCGATAACCGAGGGAACGACAATCAGCAGCAACAGCCCCATAATCAATAAAAGCGAAGCAAGTACGGCCAGGATGGATAACATCCGGTTCCTGAGCCTCAGCTTGTACTGGAAAAATCGGACAAGAGGCTGCGTCAGGTAAGCCAGCAGCCAGGCAATGAGAAAAGGCAATAAGGCGTTGCGAAGCAGGGCCACCAGGTAAACAAGGAGCGCTATCACGGCTATGCTGAACAGGATACGGGCAACGCGGTCGAAGGTGAAGGGTTTATCAAATAAAGGTGTCATACTGTTTCTTTTATCTTTACATACCTGCAAACTTACATAATAATTCCGGGATTTATAAGCGGGTGGGATAAAAGATTTGTACAAAATAAGAGGCTGCCCCGCTTCCGGGACAGCCTCATTTAGTATCTTGATTGACACAGTTATCCAAGTGACGTCTGTGAATCAGCGCTTAGAATGTTCTGCAAATGTTTACACCCAGTATATCCCGTTCGAGATGGTTATAATATTCATAATATACCCCCAATCGTAATTTACTATTTAAGGCATATTCATATCTTGTTCCGAAGCCGTACTCAAAGGCAGACCGATAATCATAAGTCAAACTTCCCATATTTTCGGCGGTAATATTATCTATCTTCGTTATACTTCCGTAACCAGCGGCAATAAAAGGTGTAAAATTATGTTTCTCGCTGAATTGTGACAGTATATTATATCCAACATTAAGCGTCAGGGATAAATTTTCTTTTCCGGAATATGTCCCGTTGCGTCCCGGGCCGGAATGACTGATATCCTGCCAGTCTCCTCTATCTTTATAGAATATACTTAAATAATGGAGGTTACCAATAGGAATAAAAAAGTATGAAAATTTCAAACTGACTTCCAAATGACGGAATGTTTTTCCGTATTCTATGTCGAAAGAATAGGAAGGCCTGTCTGATAATCCGGTACCTATCCCCAATCGTCCGAAATCCTTGTTTCCCTGTGCAAATGCACTAACAGATAAAGAGAAAAGAATAAATAATCCAATTGTTTTTTTCATGTTTTTTTTTCCCGCAAAGTTGGGTAAAATTTCAATTGAAAAGAAGTTTAAGGTGTATCAATGCGTGTGAGAACCCGTATTGATTATCAGTAAATTATATTCTACGGTGTAATAATTGGAGTTAAGAAGGAAGAGATGTTATTGATTTTTATCTGAGAAGACAGAATGATAGATATTTTCGCAGGTGCATTCATTAATCATTTTCTTTTTGATACGTGATTTCCGGTTTCGTGTTGAATCTGTATTCGTATAGCCAAAGCACAGACTGATGGCTTTAGAGTCGAAACCGAACTGGGATAAGCAGCAGTGAATTATCTCGTCTTCGGTTAATACAGGGCAGGAAGCTGAAAGCTTACTGATAAATCCGGCAAAAACAGTTTTGACTTCGTTGTAAAGAACCCGGCGGTCGTCTATGGTCATGACCTTACTGCTTGCATTCTGTTTCAACAGGGAGGTTATTCGTTTATAACTGATAGTATTCCTGAACATTTTACATTGCAGATCATTCAGATATCCATATAATAAATCCAATTCATTCTTTCTTTTTATAATCTCTTTCTCATTAACGATATGCCTGTTTTCCAATTCAGATATAAGCCGTTTGGATTCTTCTGTCTGTCTTTGAAAATTCAATAGTTTTCTTTCTTGTATTTTTTGTTTTATACTTCTCTTTTTATCCCTTGTGAAAAAATAAGCTGCCGTCATTATCAGCCATGCAATGGGAATACAGAGGATAATCTTTAAAGTCGTATCGTTGGTTTCCTGCGTTGTGTCGGCCTGTTTATGACGCTTATGGTACACAAGCTGTAGTTCCATGGCGCGTGTCCTTTCCTGTATGGAGTCCATCAGAGTATCATATTTCTTTGAATAAGCGTATGCTTTTTCATCGTTGCCACATTCTTTTTCTATCTGGTTCAGATAATAAGCAGATTTGATACGTATGTGAACATCATTTGCTCCGGCACTTTGATGGAAGTAATAAGCCGCGGAATCGGTTTGTCCGAGTTTGTACCAGACTAATCCTTTATACAAATGTATCTTATCGCTCGTCTTTACAATGCTGTTCAGAAAACGGAGCGAGGATGCATATTCGCCCGTTTTGTAGTAACACTTAGCCAGGTCGTTGCATATTAAATCCCGGAAATGAATGGAGTCGGTCGTTTGTCCGGCATAGTCGAATGCTTTCTGCAGATAAAAGAAAGCGCTATCGGGATATTGCATGGAAAAGTAAGTACGGCCGATATTTCTGAGCGAAAGGGTCAGTCCCCTGTAATCGGCAGCGCTCCGGTCTAAATGATATCCTTTCCAAAACATTTCCAAAGCCTTTTTCGGCAAATTTTCTTTTGCATAGACCTGCCCCAGATCATCATAGATGATGGAGAGCGTCTGCCATTCAGCGGCCTCTCCCTCCAGCAGGTTCTGCGCCTTCAGATAGTATTGAACCGCATGCGGGCATTCGTTCATTTTCAGGCAAATCCTGCCTTTATACAGCAGCGCTTCCGCCTTCAGATGTTTATCTCTCTTATCATCCAGATATTCGAGAGCCTGGTTTAACAAGGAATCGCAGTCAACCAGCGGGAGTTCGTTCCTGTCTGTCGCTTCGGCAAGGAGCAGGGCATGGCAAGCCCGGTTGTACGCATCCATTGCTTCCACATTCATTCCGTTCAGCACGACCCAGGCGCTATCCGGCCGGCTTTCCAATAGTTCCTTTGCTTCTGATAAAACAGGCTCCGTTTCTCTTTTATGCGTGCAGGCGAATAATAAAAGAATAAGCAGGAAACCTTTTCCGGCAGAAAGATATCTCATGTTCGGACGCAAGTTTTTTAAATAGCTGCAAATGTATATGATAAAAACGAATTATTACACAGATAATACGTTAAAATCCAGGGGGTGCATCTGACTACGCCCGATAACTATCTTTTATTGCCCGGATAAGGATATGCTGTTACTTTTGTAAATAGGCACACGCGGCTCCTGCCTGCTCAGGCCGAAAGCCTGGATATCCGGAATAAAATCCGGATTACATTCGTATATTCGTAGCCTGTTTGCTTGCGGATATCTGAGTTTTTACCGAAATTTGTTTGCTGATACGGGTGCAATTCAAATTGTCGCATCGTCATTGCGAACCCGCAGGATGAAGCAATCCAGTCTGGGCGCACCCCCCGGATTGCTTCGTACCTCGCAATGAGGGGAATCTGCGACAATTTGAATTGAAAATCGACGTAGTCAAATGCACCCTCTGACACAATTGAAGTATCTATGCAGAACAAATCGCTGATCATACTGTTCCTCCTGTGTTTGCTGCCGGCAGGCAAGGCTCAGACTCCTCCGGCTGTCCGGCAATTCCTCAGCCGTCAATCGATGAAAGGAGCTTCGTTCTCCCTGATGGCGAAGGAGGTAAACAGCGGAGACATCTTGTATGCCTACGAGGCCGACAGGAAGATGACGCCGGCTTCGGTTCTGAAAATAGTGACTACGGCAACCGCCCTGGAGCTCTTAGGCGCCGAATACCGCTTTGCCACTACGCTGGAATACGACGGCGTGATTGCCGACAGTATCCTCAGGGGTAATTTATATATCAAAGGCAGTGGCGATCCGAGCCTGGGCTCTTCGCATTTCGCACCCGACCGGAGCAATTATACCCCCGACCGCAACACCTTTATCCCCCAATGGATAGCTGCGCTCGAAAAGCAGGGCGTCCGGCGGATAAGCGGCTCGGTGATAGCCGACGAACGTATTTTCGATACCGAAGGCGTCTCGATGAAATGGGTATATGAAGACCTGGGCAGCTATTACGGTGCGGCTTGCTACGGGCTTTCCGTTTTCGATAATTTATACAAGCTTTATGTCAATACAGGCGCTCCGGGCAGTAAGCCGGAGATTGTCTCATGCGTGCCGGCCATTCCCTCCCTCCGTTTTCATAACTACCTGACCGTTGGTGCGGTAGCAACGGATAGTTCGTATATTGTCGGCGCTCCTTTCTCGAACGACCGCTATTTGTATGGCGTATTGCCGGCAAACGGAAAGCGTATCCTGCTACGGGGCGATATCCCTGACCCTCCGCTTTTTCTGGCTCAATATCTCAGTGCCTGCCTGCAACAGGCTGGGATCCGTATCGAAGGGAAAGCCACTTGTTTCCGCCTGCTGCAGGAAGCGGACAGGCTTCCCGGAGGAGGAGAACGCAAAGTGCTTGCCACCACGTATTCTCCCACGCTGCGCGAGATCATACGCATCACCAACGGAAGGAGCCATAACCTCTATGCCGATGCACTGCTGAAAACCCTGGGCGCAACCAAATACAAGCCTGCACCGGGCGAGGTGATTTCGTCGGCAGGGAAAGGGATTCAGGTCGTATGTTCGTACTGGCGGGAGAAAGGCCTCGACACTTCTTCCCTCTGGATGTCCGACGGCAACGGTTTAGCCGTTGCCAACAAGGTAACGGCCTCTTTCATCTGCGAGCTGCTGATCTATATGGCTACGAAATCGAGGCAGGGAGATGCCGCCTTCATCGCTTCCCTGCCCAGAGCCGGGCTGGAAGGCACAGTGGCCGGCCTCCTCAAAGGCTCCGTCCTTCAGGGAAAAGCCTTGCTGAAGAGCGGAGGAATAAGCCGGATACGAACGTATGCCGGATACATCACCAAAGGAGACAAACGGTATGCTGTCGCCCTGTTCACCCATAATTATTCCTGCACCATGCAGGAGATTACGAAAGAGATAGAGACACTCTTGCTTGCGCTTTTTTAAACAGACAGGCTTACATCTTCGGCATTAGGGAGCGTTCGTTCAGAAATTCATTGAATTTCTGCCGGTAGCTGTCCGAGATAGGGATGTATTCTTTTCCGAAGACGATGCGGTTGCGGTCAATTACCTTAATTTTCTCCGGCTGCACGATAAAGGAGCGGTGTACGCGGATAAAGCGGCTCGCGGGGAGCAGCTCTTCCATTGTTTTCATACTCATCAGCGAGATGACGGGGCGTGTTTCTCCTTCCGTATATATTTTGATATAATCTTTGAGTCCTTCGATATAAAGGATTTTACGCAGTTCGATCTGTATCAGTTTGTATTCACTTTTGACGAAGATGCTCTCCGCCTCTATTTTGCTGAGGGGAGGAGGTTCGGGCGTTTTCTCTTCCGGTTTATAGAGTAAGTCGTACCATTGCAGCGCTTTATTGGCCGATTGCAGGAAGTCGGGATAACTAATGGGTTTGAGCAGGTAATCCAGGGCGTTTACTTTATAGCTATCCAGGGCGTATTGTCCGAAAGCGGTAGTAAAAATAATACGCGCATCGTTACCGATAATGCGCGAGAACTCCAGTCCGTTCAACTCCGGCATCTGAATATCGAGGAAGAGCAGTTCGACGGGTTGCCGGCTCAGTTGTTCGAGCGCCCTGACTGCGCTGTTATAAGTTCCTTCCAACTGCAGGAAAGGTGTTTTGTACACGTAGCTCTCCAGGAGGCTGACCGCTAAGGGTTCATCATCTATAATTACACAAGTCAGTGCCATATGCTTTATTTTCCTCCGATTTCTGTTCCGGAGATGATTGGTTCTTCGGGTAACTCTTCAAACTTGCTGTCTGTAATCTGGCTGCTTTGTTTTTTCTTCAGGTCGGAGATATATCGTTGCAGGTCTTTATCCGCCCGGAGTTTTTTTATTGCCATTTTCGCTGCATGCTGCTGGGATTCTTTTTTCGAGTACCCGATGCCGATGCCTATCTGGCGTCCGAGGAGTGTTACCTTACTCTGGAATACCGGATTGCCGTCGTTATCGATAAACGAATCGACTACGTCAAAGACTATTTCCAGTTTGTTCTTCTGGCTCCATTCGATCAGCGAGGATTTGAAGTTTACTTCTTTGCGGGCGATGCTGTCGAGGTCGGCACAGCGATTGATAACTACGTTATACACAAACTGGTAGCATTTCCGGTATCCCTGGTCTAAATAAACGGCTCCAATCAGGGCTTCGAGCGCGTTCCCATAGACATAGTTATTATGCGAGCTGAGCCGTGCAGAGGTGACGACCATTTTTTGCAGGCCGATATTCAGGGCAATGCGGTTCAGGTTCTCGCGTTGTACAATCTTAGAGCGGGTATTGGTGAGGTAGCCTTCCCGGCGGTTGGGAAAATGTTTATACAGGATATCGGCAATCACAGCATCGAGTACGGCATCTCCCAGGAATTCCAGCCGTTCGTTATGATACTGCATTCCTTTATTTCCTTCCACCGGCGACGATCTATGCAGAAAAGCCTGCTCGTATAAGGCGATTTCATTAGGATAGAAACCAAGCAGCTTATAGAGAGACAAATAAGGCTCCTTGTTCTTGATTTTATGAAGCCTTATCTTTTTATATAGATAGTTAAACACGTAAAATCGCCGGTTGTATAGATTTATCCTACAAACTTTTTTACAATCACACTTGCGTTATGTCCGCCAAAACCGAAGGTATTCGACAAGGCCGCGTTGATTATTCTTTTTTGCGCTTTATTGAATGTAAAGTTCAGTTTATAATCAATTTCAGGGTCTTCGTCTCCTTCTTCATGATTGATGGTGGGAGGTACTATATTCTCTTTTACAGCCAGAATGCAGGCAATTGCTTCCAAAGCTCCGGCAGCTCCCAGCAAGTGTCCTGTCATTGATTTAGTTGAACTTATATTCAGTTGGTAAGCATGTTCGCCAAATACTTCTTTGATAGCTTTGGCTTCCGAGATATCGCCTACCGGCGTAGATGTTCCGTGTACATTGATGTAGTCAATCTCTTCCGGCTTCATTCCGGCATCTTCGAGCGCGTTCTTCATCACCAGTCTGGCGCCTAAGCCTTCGGGATGCGAGGCAGTGAGGTGGTAAGCGTCTGCCGACATTCCCGATCCTACCACTTCGCAATAGATGGTAGCTCCTCTCGCCAAAGCATGTCCCAGTTCTTCCAGTACCAGGCAGGCGCCGCCTTCTCCCAGCACAAAGCCATCGCGGCTCGCGCTGAACGGGCGCGAGGCGGTCTGCGGCGAATCATTGCGGGTCGAAAGGGCATTCATGGCATTAAAGCCTCCGACCCCGGGTACCGAAATGGCGGCTTCGGCCCCTCCCGTGACAATGGCATCCGCTTTCCCCAGACGGATGTAATTGAAGGCATCGGAAATGGCATTGGTAGAAGAGGCACAAGCGGATACGGTAGCAAAATTAGGCCCTCTGAATCCATATATCATGGATATGTGTCCGGCCGCTATATCGGAAATCATCTTCGGAATAAAGAAAGGGTTGAAACGCGGGCCGCGTTCTTCGTTATATCCGTTTATCTCTTCTTCAAATGTTTTGATTCCCCCAATGCCGGATGCGAAAATGACGCCGATACGGTCGAGGTCTTCTTTCTCAAAATCAAATCCTGCATCCTCTATCGCATCCTTTGCCGCACTCAAAGCCAGCAGGGCATATCGATCGCATTTACGGGCTTCTTTGCGGTCGATGACTTGCAACGGATCAAAGTCCCTCACCTCGCAGGCAAAGCGAGTCTTGAACTTTGATGCGTCAAACTGAGTAATAGGCCCGGCTCCACTCTTTCCGCCGATAAGACCTTCCCACGTGATGGAAAGGCTGTTACCCAGAGGAGTAATAGCTCCCAGGCCTGTTACTACAACTCTTTTTAATTCCATACACTGATGAAATAAAAAGATTACTGCTTATTCGCTTTAACATAAGCGATGGCATCGCCTACAGTACTGATTTTTTCTGCTTGATCATCAGGGATTGAGATGTTAAATTCCTTTTCGAATTCCATTATCAACTCTACTGTATCAAGAGAGTCTGCTCCTAAATCATTCGTAAAGCTCGCTTCGTTTGTTACTTCTGTTTCTTCAACACTTAATTTGTCAACGATAATAGCTTTCACTCTGGATGCAACTTCAGACATAACTTTTTGAATTTAGATTAATAATATAAATATACTTTTTAAATTTGCAGTGCAAAGAAAAGAATTTTTTATGTTACTAAACAAATATAAAAGGATAAAAATGCGCAAAATTGCACATTATTTCTTTTCCTGTGCATAATTTAAAATGGAAGAAGATGAAGAACATTGCTATATTTGCCTCTGGGTCAGGAACTAATGCGGAGAATATCATCCGCTATTTTGCCGGTAGCCGGACAATCAAAGTTGCCGTCGTCTTATCTGATAATTCAAAGGCGGGCGTGCACGCACGCGTCAGGGATCTGGGAGTGCCTTCCTGGGTCTTTACCCGGAAGGAGTTTACAGAGGCGGGCCTTATTTTAGACAAACTGGCGGAATACAAGGTGGAATGGATTATCCTGGCCGGCTTTATGAATAAAATATCAGCCCCTTTGCTCCAGGCCTTTCCGCATAGGATCGTCAATATACATCCTGCACTCCTGCCCGGATTCGGAGGAAAAGGGATGTACGGGATGCATGTACATGAAGCAGTAGTAGCTGCCGGAGCGAAAGAGTCGGGCATTACGATACATTACATCAACGAAAACTACGACGAAGGTGCTGTCATCTTTCAGGCAAGCTGTCCGCTCCTGGCTTCCGACACCGCCCGCGAGGTAGCCGACAAGATACATCTGCTGGAATATGCACATTATCCGCCTGTGATTGAAGGACTCGTATGTCCTTTGCACAATAATTGAATCTTTATTCTATAATTCTTAAATATTTATATCATGAACAGACGACATTTTTTTAAACAAAGCGCTGCCGCTGCCGGTATGGCTGCCCTCGCAGGCACCGTCTCCACACCGGCTGCCGCACAGGCAGCTGTCTCGCAGAAAGCCGCCGGAAAACAAATCGGGCTGCAATTATACAGCCTGCGGGAAGACCTGAGAAAAGACCGCGACGGCACATTGAAAGCTGTAGCCGGCATGGGCTACCAACTCCTGGAAAGCTACGGATACCAGGAAAGAAAGTTCTTCGGCCAGACTCCTTCCGGCTTCAAAAAACAATTGGCCGACTTGGGCATGAAAATGACCAGCTCGCATACAGGATTCGGCGTATATGCCAACGATACGGCCGCTGCCTGGGATGCCGTCAGGCAAAACATGGACGATACACGCACCGCAGGAGCGAAATGGATCGTTCAGGCAGGCTATCCGGGCAGCCGCTATACCAAACTGGATGAGGTGAAAAAACTGGCCGATACATTCAACCGGATTGGTGAACTGGCTAAAACCTTCGGACTGAAATTCGCCTACCATAACCACACGGAAGAGTTTGCCCCGATCGAAAGGCAGATACCTTATCAGAAATACATCGAACTGACTGAAAAAGACCTGGTATCCTTTCAGATGGACATCGGCCACGTAGCAAATGCAATGGGCGACTATATGGGATACCTGCTCAAATATCCCGGACGTTTCGCTACGCTTCATCTACGTGATACCAATGTCGCAACGAAAGCCGCCACGGAATTCGGAGAAGGAGATGTCCGCATGAAAGAAGTATTCGACCTCTTTCCCACACCCCAGTCCGGACTGGAAGACTATTTTGTTGAACAGGAAGGATACAAATACGAGCCCCTCGTTTCCGTCAGAAAATGCTACGAATACTTAAACACATCCACTTTCGTCAAATGGTGAACGCAGTTACGAGTTACAAGTAAGGGATGAAAAACAAACATGGGGAACTATTACGCCTTATTTATTTCGCATTACTAAACTTGTAACTCGTAACTTGTAACTCGTAACTCGTAACTCGTAACCCTATTCCCCATCGTAATCCGGATAGAGAAGGTATTTGAGGCGCAGGGTTTTGTAGCTCTCCAGATCGTCTTGCCAGAGGAGGCGGATTTCCTGCTCCGAGAGACCGGCAGTGA
>JAISZA010000213.1 GCA_031269535.1 Tannerellaceae bacterium | reverse complement strand
CAAAGCCCTTGAAGAGAAAGACAAGGCACTTGGAGAGAAAGACAAGGTGATCGAGGATAAAGACAAGGCACTTGGAGAGAAAGACAAAGTACTTGAGGAGAAAGACAAGGTGCTTGAAGAGAAAGACAAAGTACTTGAGGATAAAGACAAGGCACTTGGAGAGAAAGACAAAGTACTTGAGGAGAAAGACAAGGTGCTTGAAGAGAAAGACAAAGCCCTTGTGGAGAAAGACAAGGCACTTGAAGAGAAAGACAAAGCACTTGAGGAATTAAAAAAGCAACTGGCAGAATTGCGGAAGTCCGGAGAATAGCAGACCCGCTACTTGTTCATTCCCTGTAATTTTACTTCCCCCTGCCGGGGCTGGGAAGGGGTTTTTTATTACCTTTGCTCATCAAATTCTGTAAAATAATGAAAAAACCTGTTTGTCAGATTATTTTCGTCTCTTTCCTGTTGTTTCTTTGTGCTGCTCAGGGGAAAACGCAGACGGAGAAGTGGCAGGAATTAGTGAACCGCAGGCAATATGCCGAAGTGGTTGCCCAAGCTGTGAATCTTAGCCCGGCCGATTCGGCTGATTCCGGAAAAATGTATGCCCTGGCCCTGGCGTACGAAGGGATGCTGAAGTACCCGGAAGCTCTGAATGGCTTCAGGCATTGCTTCGGAATGGATACAACCAGCATCGACCTCCTGAACGCCCTGGCACGAACGGAGACCAACCTGGGCAGAAGCGCAGCAGCAGAACGTTATTATAAACAGGCGCTGGCGATGGACAGTACAAACTTCTATGCCAACTACCAATTGGCGCGTCTTTATTTTCAAATGGAAATCATAACGAAAGCCCTGGAAAAATATGAATTCCTGCTGAGCCAGTATCCGGATAATCCGGTTTTGCTGAGCGCAATAGGCGATTGCCATACACGCCTTGGAGAATTGCCTTCCGCTGCTTTCTGCTATTTCCAGGCTTATGGTGCAAACCGCGAAAATGCCACACTGGCAAGCGCTCTGATCAATACCCTGCTCCGTATCGGAGGTGAATCGGCGAAAGCAGCTCTGGAAATCTGCGATACGGCTTTGTATTACAGCCCCAACAACCTGATGCTCAAACGAAACAAAGCCATGACGCTTTTTGTGAATAAACAATATGCCGAAGCCGATACGCTTTACTCTTCCCTGCTGATGGAGGGCGATTCCTTACCTGCTACAGTGGCTTACGGCGGATTCTCGCGTTACTATGCGGGACAGTTTATGAATGCCATCGACTTGCTTGAATGGACCTACCGACGGGATACCTCCGTGGTGGATGTGTGTCTTCTCTTAGGTTCTGCCCTGGGAAAGACCTACGACCGGAAGCGGGCCTACACCCTTTTTGACCGGGCCGAAAAAAACATGCAGCCCGATTCATCAAAGCTCAAACTATTGAGGTTTTTCCGTGCAGAAACATTCCGCAGCGATCAGAGAAATGATGAAGCGGCAGCCTGCTATTACGCTATCTGGACGGAGACGAAAAGCATGGATGTATTGAAAGGAATGGCCGACCTCTATTCCGTGCCTTCGGCCACAGCGTATAAGAGCGAGAACGACCGCCGGCGAGGCTTATTCTGCCTTGTTCTGTACGCGCAGGAGCAACTGAAGTCCGGTAAAAAACCGGAACAACCTGCTTATGTGCGCCGGCTACTGACATCCTTTCTGGAAGATGCCTTCTTCCGGAACGAAACCGAGTTGCCCATGACAGCCCCCGACGGCAAAAAAAGCCGGCTATCCATGCACCTCCTCCAGTCACTTATCAACCGGATACCGGAGACTGATGCGAGTCAATGAAGCTTGCGCGTGAAAGATAACGTTTTTTGTAGTACAGGATTTGCTCCCGTCCGGTTTTTTCCCGGACGGGAGCAATTTTTTTTCGGACGGGAGCAAATAAAAACCGGACGGGAGCAAATTCCCGAGCCATTCCGTCCCGGTAGTATTTCGCGACAAGATACCGGAGTTGACGGATAAGCTTATGAGAAGGGGAAGAAGCAAAAATAAAGCAGAATTAAGCAAATCCAGCATCATCACTCGGCGAAAATAACTAAATTTGCACTTTCGTAGAAATCAAAAAAACAATATTGACAGCTAAATTACTACTATAGTGGCAGATACAAAATACATATTCGTTTCGGGCGGTGTTGTTTCTTCTCTGGGGAAGGGTATTGTTTCCGCATCCTTAGGTAAGTTATTGCAGGCAAGGGGGTATAATGTGACGATTCAGAAGTTTGATCCTTACATCAACATAGACCCCGGCACCTTGAATCCGTATGAACATGGGGAGTGCTACGTAACGGTCGATGGCCATGAAGCGGATTTAGACCTGGGGCATTACGAACGTTTCTTGAATATCCCCACCACGCGCGCCAATAATGTCACCACGGGGCGCATCTACCAAACAGTGATAGATAAAGAGCGCAAGGGTGATTATCTGGGCAAAACCGTGCAGGTTATCCCGCACATCACGGATGAGATAAAGCGTAATGTGAAATTGCTTTCGAAGAATAAGTTCGATTTCGTCATTACCGAAATAGGCGGAACGGTGGGCGATATCGAATCGCTGCCTTTCATCGAGAGCGTCCGGCAACTGAAATGGGAGTTGGGGAAAAACTGCATCTGCGTGCATCTGACCTATATCCCTTACATTGCTGCTGCCAAGGAATATAAGACCAAGCCTACGCAACACTCGGTCAAGCAGTTGCAGGAGCTGGGCATCCAGCCCGATATCCTGGTCTTACGTACCGAAAGATTCCTGAAGCAGGACCTGATACGCAAAGTCGCTCTGTTCTGCAACGTAGGGGAAGAGGCCGTCATACAATCCGTTGATATGCCGACGATTTACGAAGTCCCCCTCATCCTCCAACGCCAGAACATGGATGCCATTGTACTGAAAAAAATGGGACTGGATGCAGGCTCGACTCCCGATATGAAGAAGTGGGAAGGGTTTCTCCAACGGAAAGCCGAGGCAAAAGAAACCGTCAGAATCGGACTCGTAGGCAAATATGTGGAACTGCAGGACGCCTACAAATCCATAGACGAATCGCTGCTGCTGGCTGCGATTTATAATGACAGGAAATTAGACCTGCACCTGTTTCATTCGGAAAAAGTAAACGAGACGAACGTAGTCGAATTGCTGGCGGATATGGACGGCATACTGATTGCCCCGGGATTCGGGCAAAGAGGGATAGAGGGTAAGCTGACGGCTATCCGCTACGCCCGTGAAAACGATAAACCTTGCTTCGGCGTTTGCTTAGGTATGCAGTGCATGGTCATAGAGTTTGCCCGGAACGTCCTGGGCCTGGAAGGCGCAAATTCGACGGAAATGGAACAGACAACACCCTTCAAAGTCATCGACCTGATGGAAGACCAGAAAAATATCATCAATATGGGAGGCTCAATGCGGCTGGGAGCTTTCGATTGCGTGCTGCAGAAAGGCTCCAGAGCGTATGAAGCCTACGGAAAAGAACATGTGCAGGAACGGCATCGCCACCGCTTCGAGTTTAATAACGAATACCGGAAACAATTCGAAGAAGCAGGAATGAAATGTGTCGGCGAAAATCCGGATTCGGGACTGGTAGAGATCGTAGAAATACCTGCCCTGAAATGGTTTGTAGGTACACAGTTCCATCCCGAATACAACAGCACAGTCGTAAACCCTAACCCCCTTTTCGTCGGTTTTGTCAAAGCTGCCATTGAAAATAAATAATACGGAACACATGGATAAAAATACAGTAATTGGATTTGTACTTATCGGGCTTGTTTTGTTTCTGTTCACCTGGTTGAACAGGCCTACCCCCGAACAGATTGAAGCACGCCGTATGCAGGATTCAATCGCGAGAGTCGAACAAGTGAAGCAGTTGGAAGAACAATTGCAGGCGCAAAAAAGAGAGAATGTTTCTGACGAAGAAACACAAGCAGTACCCGATTCGCTGAAAGCCGCACAACGCGAAAGCCTGTTCGGCGTTTTTGCTTCGTCGGTGGAAGGAACGGAAGAGACGACCAGCCTGGAAAACGAACATCTGGAAATACGCATCTCCAATAAAGGAGGGCGGGTATCGTATGTGCGGTTGAAAGATTATACAACACACGATTCCCTGCCCCTGATCCTTTTTGAAGGAGACGAATCGAAACTGAATTTCACATTGATCACGGCCACTAACCGCGTGATCAATACGGCCGACTTGTTTTTTACCCCCGTAAAAGGGAACGACCCTCATACACTGACCATGCGCCTGAATGCCGGAGAAAACAGCTACCTCGACTTTGTTTATACGCTGCAACCAGACGACTATATCCTTCAATATTCCATCCGCGGACAGGGTTTGAACGGCGTCTTGTCGCCGGGAACGAATACCATCGACATAAGCTGGGAACAGCTTGTACGCCAGCAGGAAAAAGGACGTAAGTATGAAGACCAGTACACCGGCCTGTTCTATAAGTTTGTGGCAGACGACGTAGAAAACCTCAGTCAGAGCGGCAACGACAGCGAAAGGATTACAAACCGCCTGCGCTGGATTGCGTACAAAGATAAATTCTTCTCTACGATATTGATTTCAGACGACGGATTCGAAGCCACAACATTCGACTCCAAACAGCTGCCTGATGGAAATTATCTGAAACACTTCAGCACCCTGACTTCCCTGCCGTTTGATTTACAGGGTAAGGAAGCAAGCGGTCTGCGCTATTATTTTGGCCCGAACCACTATTCACTGCTAAAGAATTACGACAAAGGCGTAGCTGCCGGCGAGGAGCTGGATATGGAAAAGCTGGTTCCGCTGGGCGCCAGTGTTTTCCGCTGGGTTAACCAGTATTTTATTTTCCCGATATTCGGTTTGCTGTGCAGGTATATAAGCAGTATGGGGCTGATTATCTTTTTATTAACGGTGATTGTAAAGAGCATTCTGTTTCCTCTTACCTATAAAGGCTATATGTCGTCGGCCAAGATGCGCGTGCTTCGTCCCCAGGTAGAAGCCATCAATGCGAAATACCCCGGCCAGGACAAGGCTTTAGACCGGCAGAAAGCGACAATGGAACTGTACAGCCGCGCAGGAGCCAGCCCGATGAGCGGTTGCCTGCCTATGCTGCTGCAGATGCCTATCCTGATTGCGTTGTATATGCTTTTCCCCGCTTCCATCGAATTGCGGCAGCAAAGCTTCCTCTGGGCGCAGGATTTATCCGCCTACGACGCTGTTATCAGCTGGACGACTTACGTACCGCTTGTATCCCCGTATTTCGGCAATCATATCAGCTTGTTCTGCCTGTTGATGGCGCTTGTCAATGTTTTTTATACCAAGTTCAACATGGATATGACCAATACAGGTCAGCAGCAAATGCCCGGAATGAAGCTGATGATGTATATGATGCCGGTGATGCTGTTTGTGTTTTTAAACCAGAGCGCTTCAGGGCTGAGTTATTATTATTTTATCTCAACGCTTATCTCCATTCTTCAGACGTATGCTTTCCGCTTCTTTATTAATGAAGACAAGCTGCTTGCCAAGCTGGAAGCCAATAAAAAGAAACCGGCGAAGAAATCAGGCTTTATGAAACGCCTCGAAGATATGCAGAAACAGCAGCAGGACGTATTACGCAAACAACAGGATCAATCTAAAAAGAAAAGATAAGCCTCAGAAGGCTCCGTTATTTCTCTCATAAAATGGCAAAAGGCAAAGAAGCATGGGAAAATGGGCTTGTCTCGGTATGGGGCGCCCGTGTCCATAACCTGAAAAATATAGATGTGGACATACCGCGGAATAAGCTGACGGTGATTACCGGCATGAGTGGAAGCGGGAAATCGTCGCTGGCTTTCGATACGATATTTGCCGAAGGACAGCGAAGGTATATTGAGACATTTTCGGCATACGCACGCAATTTCCTGGGGAATATGGAGCGTCCGGATGTGGATAAAATCACCGGACTAAGCCCCGTTATCTCTATTGAGCAGAAGACGACAAACCGGAATCCCCGTTCTACGGTGGGAACTACTACCGAAGTGTACGATTTCCTGCGCCTGCTTTATGCCAGAGCCGGCGAAGCCTATTCGTACCTCACCGGCGAAAAGATGGTGAAGTATTCCGAAGAACAAATACTCCAACTCGTCCTGGATATCTATCGGGGCAAAGCGGTCTTTCTCCTGGCGCCACTGGTGCGTAACAGGAAAGGACACTATAAAGAGCTGTTTGAACAGGTGCGGAAAAAAGGCTATCTGCATGTACGCGTGGACGGTGAACTGAAGGAAATACACCACGGCATGAAGCTCGACCGCTACAAGATGCACAGCATTGAAGTGGTGATTGATAAACTGAAGGTCTCAGACAGCGACGAACGCCGCCTGAAAAACAGTCTGAAAACGGCAATGAAACAAGGAGATGGCTTAGTGCTTATTCTTGATGTTGCCAATCAGACCGTACGCCATTACAGCCGCCGGCTGATGGACCCGGTGACAGGGCTTTCGTACAGTGAACCGGCTCCCCATAACTTCTCTTTTAACTCTCCGCAAGGAGCCTGCGACAAATGTAAGGGCTTAGGGGTAGTCAATCTGCTGGATATGGGGAAAATCGTACCCGACCCCTCGGTCAGTATTTACAACGGAGGCATCGTCGCACTGGGAAAATACAAAAACTCTCTTATATTCTGGCAGATAGAAGCCATCTGCGAAAAATATGGCATAAGCATCCGGACACCCATCCGGGAGATTCCCGAAGAGGCTATCGACGAAATTATGAATGGAACGGAAGAACGCCTGCAAATCAAGAATGTTTCATTAGGCTCTCATTCCAATTACTTCCTTTCTTATGAGGGAGTGGCCAAATATATACTGATGCAACAGGAAAGCGAAGCCTCTGCCTCGGCGCAGAAATGGGCCGAACAGTTCATACGGATGTCTCCCTGCCCTGAATGTGCCGGACAGCGACTGAATAAGGAAGCCCTGCATTACAGGATAGCAGGAAAGAATATTGCCGAAGTCTCGTCGATGGATATTTCCGAACTCTATGAATGGCTGGAAGGTATAGAAGACAAATTAGATACGAAACAGCGGCTGATTGCTGTGGAAATACTGAAAGAAATACGCTCGCGCCTGCAATTCCTGCTGGATGTCGGACTGGAATATCTCTCGCTCAGCCGTTCGTCGGCTTCCCTGTCGGGAGGAGAAAGCCAGCGTATCCGCTTAGCGACACAGATTGGCAGCCGTCTGGTGAATGTACTCTATATTCTGGACGAACCCAGTATCGGGCTGCACCAACGGGATAATATCCGCCTCATTCAATCACTCAAGCAGTTGAGAGATACAGGCAACTCCGTTATCGTAGTAGAGCATGATAAGGAAATGATGCTGAATGCGGATTATGTGATCGACCTGGGGCCTAAAGCCGGACGCCTGGGGGGAGAGATCGTCTTTTCCGGTACGCCTGTGAAAATGTTGGAAGCCAAGACCCTCACGTCCTCTTACCTGAACGGGGAAATGGAGATAGAAATCCCGGGAAAACGAAGAAAAGGAAATGGCAGGTCTATCCGCATCTATGGAGCCCGGGGGAACAATCTGCAGAAAGTAGATGTGAGCTTCCCGCTCGGCATCTTTATCTGCGTGACCGGCGTATCGGGAAGCGGGAAATCAACACTGATCAACCGTACGCTACAACCCATCCTGAGCCGACATTTCTACCGGTCGCTCGAAGAACCTCTGCCCTACGAATCTATCAAGGGAATTGAGTATATCGACAAAGTGGTCAATGTCGATCAATCTCCTATCGGTCGCTCTCCCCGGAGTAACCCGGCTACATACACAGGAGTCTTTTCCGATATACGCAATTTGTTTGTCGAGTTGCCGGAGTCGAAGATACGCGGATACAAACCCGGACGGTTCTCGTTCAATGTCTCCGGCGGACGCTGCGAAGTATGCAAAGGCAATGGCTATAAGACCATTGAAATGAACTTCCTGCCCGACGTACTGGTTCCTTGCGAAGAATGTCAGGGAAAACGCTATAACCGTGAGACGCTGGAAGTTCGTTTCCGCGGTAAATCCATTGCCGACGTGCTGAATATGACAATTAATATGGCTGTTGAGTTTTTCGAGAATATCCCCTCTATTCTGTCGAAAATAAAAGTATTGCAGGATGTCGGGCTGGGGTATATCAAATTAGGACAGCCTTCTACCACCTTGTCGGGAGGAGAGAGCCAGCGTGTCAAACTGGCTACCGAACTCTCCAAACGAGATACGGGCAGGACTTTGTATATATTGGATGAACCCACTACCGGACTTCATTTCGAAGATATACGGGTACTGCTGGGTGTACTCAACAGATTAGTGGACAAAGGTAATACGGTGATTGTCATCGAACATAATTTAGATGTAATCAAATGCGCCGATTACCTGATTGACATGGGGCCCGAAGGTGGTCGCAAAGGCGGACAGATACTCTATACCGGAACACCGGAGCAGATGCTCGCCACCGCGACAGCCGGTTTCACCATGCCTTTCCTGAAAAACGAACTGAAAAAAACGAACTGAATCAGTATATGAAGAATCCGATTGTAATGATTAAACAATGCATCGAGAAAGAAGAGCCTTTCTTCCTGCTGCGTGGGCAGGATATATGTGCCCTCCCGGCTATCGAAGCCTATTATAAATCTATAAAAGAACAGGTGAAAGACCCTTACTTCATCGAGGAAATAGAGGAGATCATGAAAGACTTCCGCGCCTATCTGGAAGAACAGCAAACCCATATCCCCGATTAATAATGGCGGACGACAGCTATAAAACCATCCGCGAACCGGCTGGAGGATATTATACGGAAAAGCGAAGCCGCTTTATTTCGTATGCCCTCCCGGTACGTACGGTGGAAGAGGTGAAAGAACAGCTGGATACCTATCGCAGGCAATACTACGACGCCCGTCACGTATGCTGGGCCTATATGCTGGGAAGCGAACGACTGACATTCCGGGCCAACGACGACGGCGAACCTTCTTCGACAGCCGGCAAACCTATCCTCGGACAAATCAACTCCAACGAACTGACGGATATATTGGTGCTTGTTGTCCGTTACTTCGGGGGAACTGAATTGGGTACGAGTGGACTGATAGCCGCTTACCGCACTGCCGCCGCCGATGCCATCGCTCATGCCGGAATCATTGAGCGTACCGTTGACGAAGACATCACCGTCTGCTTTGAATATCCTTTCCTTAACAGCATTATGCGCATCATCAAAGAAGAGAATCCGGGCATCCTTTCCCAGGAGTTTGATATGATGGATTGCCGCATAAGCCTCCGCATCCGTAAAGGCAAAGCCCCCCACCTGAAAGCAAGGCTCCTGAAGGTAGAGAGCGCTTACATAAAATAACGACTGCCGTATCTTTGTTGTACACCCCTGCTTACTTATTTGCAGGATTATGATATATTTGCGAATTAATTGATGGTAAAATGATACGAATACTTTATGCATTCTATGTGTGCTTGTTTTTTCTTCCTGTATTTCTGATACTTACTATTCTTACAGCTGTGATCACCATGGGAGGGTGTATGTTGGGAGGAGAACGTTTCTTTTCGTATTATCCGGGAATGATATGGTCTCGGATAACCTGTTATCTGGCGCTTTGTCCTGTGAAGATAAGCGGAAGGGAGCATATCAGCCGCGGTCAGTCCTACGTCTTTGTCTCAAATCATCAGGGAGCGTTTGATATATTCCTGATATACGGCTTTCTGGGTGTCCCTATTAAATGGGTGATGAAAGCCGGTTTACGCAAACTCCCTTTTGTGGGAGCGGCTTGCCGGGCGGCAGGGTTTATTTTTGTCGATCATTCCTCTCCCAAAGCAGCTGCCCGTAGCATAAAAGAAGCTGAGCAGGTATTGAAGAAGGGGGCTTCGGTGATCGTCTTTCCGGAAGGTTCGCGTACGTACACCGGTAAAATGGTGCCTTTTAAGAAAGGAGCTTTTCAAATGGCGGCAGACCTACACCTGCCAATCGTACCGATTACACTGAATGGGCCTTATAAAGTGTTGCCCATCGGCTCCTGCAGACTGAAACGACACCGGATGGAAATGATCATCCATCCTCCTGTTTCCACAGAAGAGACAGAAGCCGGCCACAAAGGTTTGCAGCAGTTGGCCGGCCATACGCATCAGATCATTGCTTCTGCCTTGTGGAAAGAATTCCGCGTTTAGCAATGCGTAGCCCGAATCCGGCCCCTTTACTGCCAAAGACTGTTCCCGTATCCAGGCCGACGGAGCCTGTAAACAACCATCCCTGCATCTGAGGATGCTGATAGGTAATTTCGAGCAAACCGGATGTGCCCGTTTTCTTATTGAGGAAAGGACGGGTATGCGTCCCCCACGAATCCATAAAGGTGAATAGCATACGGTATCTTACCTGGGGCGAGAGAGCGCCCGATAATCCGAAATGCCAGTCGCGTATGCGTGTGTTTTTAAAGCCGACGCTCCCATCGGTATTGTATTCCGGCGACGGAAGAAGCGGGGAACCTACTGCCCGGCTGAAATAAGAAAGTCCGGTGGTATATTCTCCGTTATTATAATAGTTGTCGGCTCCTCCTCCTACACCGGGATGTTTTTCGTGGTCGAAGTTAATAAAGTGGAAAGGGCCCGTCTGGTCGCGGGTCTCCAGACATTCGACAAGAATCTTCTGCAGCCACGATACGTTCTCTAAATCCAGTTCGATGCCCCATAAACCATCCCATCCGTTACCGAAAATCGTTCCCGATTTGTCATCAAAATACCGCTGATGATAGGCCTTGACAGCCCACTGCCTGCCTTTATACGTTAGTTTGAAATCGTACGACCCGTAATGATTCCCTAATACGTTTATGGAATCAGAGACGGTAGCTCCTTCGCCACCTTCCCTCCCCGTGATCACCCTGACAAAATCAGATAAGCTGTTTGGCTGTACGGAGATTCTCGGATTCGTGGATACTCCTGCCCATTGAGCGCCGTGCTGTAGCCCCAGTTCCAGCGAAAGAGGGAATTGATTGCCGGGAGACCCGATACGAAAATAGAGGGATTTATGATGCCAGAGTACATCTTCGACATAAAAGTCATGGCTCTCCTTCGTGAAATACGACAGGTAATCGGTATCGAAGGAACGCCCTACGGAAAAATCACCTTTGACAGACAACCAGTCTCGGGTATAGGGGACAAGGGTATAGGCGGGCATACTTATTTTTGCTTCGGGGATCGGACGGGCATTTACCGACGAAACCATATCTCCCGAACTGAGTTCCTTATCCCATAAAGAATTATATTGTTCCTTGCTGCCTATTGTCAATAAAAGGGAGCGGTACGCTATCTCGGCGTAAAGCTGCCGGATAAATACATTCCGGTAGCGTGGGGTGACGACCGCCATATCGGCCCCGGCAGCCCACCGGAACCCCTCGCCGAAGTATTGATTGTAAAACAGACCGGCACTCAGGTAAGCATTTCCCGCTTCCAGAGGCACCATCCCGTTACGATTACTGACCAACCAGAAAGGTGTATAATTTCCCGATGCTGCCGACCCGAACATTTCCGTTTGGTAAGTCAGTGCATTTTGTTTATCTTCTTTTGTCTGGGCAACGTTTCTTTCCGTTACGAACAAAGCAGAGACAATGAAGATTAAAAGTTTAGTATCCATGTGCGTATCTGTTTTTCTGGGCAAAGGTACATAATTTTCCACTATAGTCCGGTAAAAAAATATCCGCAAAGTTACGAGTGCCCCGGGGTGCTCGTAACTTGTAACTGTGTCGTCCTGAATCTTTATTTTCACGGGATTGAAAATATATTCATTCATTATTCCATCGGTATATTATTTTTTTTGATAGTTTTGTAGCACAACAAAGGTTGCATGTCATACACTTTTAATAATACTATCAATGAATCGAAGAAAATTTATCCGCAATGGAGCTTTCTCTGTAGCTGCATTTACTATCTTACCGCGCAGGGTATTGGGTGGAACCGGTTGGCTTGCTCCGAGCGACCAGATTAATTTAGGAATTATCGGTTGCGGTGCACAAGGACGCTGGACGCTGGCTCCTGAGTTTGCCGGAAGGGCTAATCTGATTGCCGCCGCCGATTGCGAGTCGCGCCGGCTGCAGGCAATGCAGGAACTTGTGGAAAAAGAAACGGAAAAGGCCAAAGGACAAGCCTATAAAGGCTTCAAACAATATGCCGACTACAAGGAAATCCTCGCCCGCCGGGATATTGATGCCGTGATCATTTGTACGCCCGACTTCTGGCACGCTGTCCAGACCATTGAGGCTTGTCGTGCAGGAAAAGATGTCTATGTAGAAAAACCTATGTCGCATTCTATCGCAGAAGGTCGGGCCATGGTCAGTGCCGTAGAGAAATACAAACGGGTGTTGCAGGTGGGAAATATGCAACGTTCATGGCGCAATTTCCGCCATGCGTGTGAACTGGTCCGCAACGGATACATCGGCGAGATAAAAGAGATTAAAGTAGCCGTAGGCCCTCCTCCCGTAAAGTACGATTTGCCGGCGCAGCCTGTGCCTGAAACCCTCAATTGGGAGCAATGGATCGGCCCGGCTCCCATGAATCCCTACAATGAAGAGCTGGCTCCTCCCATGGAGAAAAGAGTATATCCCAACTGGAGGAACTACAGAGAATACGGCGGCGGAATGGTCAGCGACTGGGGCGCACACATGTTCGATATCGCACAATGGGCCATGGGCATGGACGACTCAGGCCCGGTAGAGTTTATCCCTGCCGACGAAGCACGGCTCATCCCACTGACGATGCGTTATGCGAACGGTACGATCATGACGCACGAACAGTTCCGTCAATCCGAAGGGAATGCCGTTCGCTTCATCGGAAGCAATGGTGTCATAGACATCAGCCGGAGTTTCCTGGATACAATCCCGGCAAAGCTGCGAGACCATGTCATTGGCGATAACGAAATCAAACTCTATAAGAGCGACGACCATTACAAGGATTTCCTTGATGCCATAAAAACACGCAAACAGCCTCTCAGCACCGTCGAAATCGGACATCGTACGGCGTCTTTATGTCAGGTGGTAAATATCTGCTACGAACTGAATCGCAAACTGATATGGAACCCGGAAAAAGAAGAATTCTTCATGGATGATGCCGCCAACAAACTGCGCACCAATCCGATCCGCGCTCCGTATAGCCTGGAAATATAATTGATGATCACCCGGAAACAAAATACCGGCTTTGGAGTAGTACTGACATTGGCCCTGCTCGTGATTGCTTTGCTGTGCGATGTGGATGCTTTGTATAGGGTAGCTGTTGTGACTTTATTAACGACGGCTTTATTGCCTGTAGTATATACTCCGTTGTCGTATCTGTGGTACGGTCTGGCAGGAGTGAGCGAACGTTTTTTTTCCGTAATCCTGCTGAGTGCTGTCTTTTATCTGCTCATCACGCCTGTGGGCTTTTTCCGCCGACGATTGACGCGACATCCCTGCTTTAAAAAAAGCAGGGAGAGCGTCTTTGTAGTAAAGAATAAGACGTATGAGGCCAGGGATATGGAATATCAGTATTAATCAAAAGTTAAAAACAGAACCATGGAATTTATAAAAGAGTTTCTCTCTTTTCTGGGGAGACGGAAGAAATACTGGCTTATCCCCTCTATTCTGATCCTGCTGCTCCTTAGTCTGTTGATTATTCTCACGCAAGGCTCTGCTTTGGCTCCTTTTATCTATTCGGTATTTTGAGGATGAATATTATTCTGGGAATATCGGCTTACTATCACGACAGTGCAGCCGCCTTGCTTATCGACGGCTCCATTGTTGCGGTAGCACAGGAAGAGCGCTTCACCCGGAAGAAGCACGACCCTTCTTTCCCCCGTCAGGCCATTCGTTATGTACTGCAGGAAGCCGGTCTGAACGGTGAGGATGTTGCGTATGTGGCTTTCTACGAAAAACCTTTTATAAAATTTGAACGCCTGCTCGAAACCTATCACACATTTGCTCCCAGAGGAATACAGAGTTTCGTTAAAGCTATTCCGGTATGGATAAAGGAGAAGCTTTATATGAAGCGCATACTTTCGGAAGAGCTTCTGAAGCTGGGTATCCGGGCGAAGCTGCTCTTCCCCGAGCATCATTTATCACATGCTGCCAGCGCATTTTATCCCTCCCCGTTCGCCAAAGCGGCTATTCTGACGGTGGATGGGGTGGGCGAATGGGCTACGACCACCATTGCCCGGGGAGAGGAAGAGAATATCAGACTCCTCCGCGAACTGCATTTCCCTCATTCACTCGGTTTACTCTATTCTGCCTTTACGTATTATTGCGGATTCAGGGTGAACAGCGGCGAATACAAGCTGATGGGCCTGGCTCCATACGGACAGGCCTCCCTCCGGGCCGAAAACTTTATCCGCCTCATCCGGGAGCAGCTTATCGACATCCGGGAAGATGGCTCTTTCTTATTAAATATGGCTTACTTCGACTATGCAACAGGCTTAAGAATGACCAATAACCGCAAATGGGAAAGCCTTTTCGGAGTACCTCCGCGCAAACCGGAAAGCGAATTAGACCAGGTATATATCGATATGGCGTATGCCGTACAAAACGTAACCGGAGAGGTTCTCCTGAATTTAGTTGCTACCGCCAGGCAGCTGAGTGGATGTACAAATCTGGTGATGGCCGGAGGAGTGGCGCTGAACTGCGTAGCCAACGGGCTTATCGAAAGAAGTAATCTCTTCAACAATTACTGGATTCAGCCCGCCGCAGGAGATGAGGGAGGCGCCCTGGGAGCAGCTCTGGCTGTCCGCTACATCTATCTGAAAGAAAAGAGAGTAACAGAGAAGCCCGATAGCATGTCGGGAGCCTACCTCGGCCCTTCTTTCCCGGAGAAGGCAATCGAAAACATGATAAGAAAAAACGCCGCCGTCGCTCTGCGGCTTGAAAATGAAGCCCTGTACCGGCAGGTGGCTTCTTTACTGAGCGAAGGGCGGATTATCGGGTGGTTCCAGGGACGTATGGAGTTTGGCCCCAGAGCTTTGGGGAATCGTTCGATACTGGCCGACCCGCGAAATACCGGAATGCAGAAGAAACTGAATATGGATATCAAATTCCGTGAAAGTTTCCGACCCTTTGCTCCCAGCGTACTGGAAGAAGAGGCCTCTCAGTATTTCGATCTGAAGACACCTTCGCCTTATATGCTGAAAGTGGCCTCCTTGCTCCCCGCCTGCCGCCTGCCTTTGCCTCCGGGTTATGATGCGTTGCCATACAGAGATAAGCTTTACCAGGAGCGCTCGCCGTTACAGGCCGTCACACATGTGGATTTCAGCGCGCGGATACAAACAGTCTCCCGGCAAAGCAATCCGGCTTTCTACGCTTTGCTGGATGCGTTCAGGAAACAGACCGGATGCAGCGTACTGGTGAATACAAGTTTCAATGTGAGAGGCGAACCGATCGTTTGCAGCCCGGAAGATGCCTATCACTGCTTTATGAGTACAGGCATGGATTATCTTGTTATCGGAAACTATTTGTTCGACAAGTCGCGGCAGCCGCATGAGAACAAAAAAGGAATGCCTGCCGCGTATTCAGATTAATCTCTTCGTATGACCTGTTCGAACGTGTATTTGAAGCCGGTATTTAAAAGCGCTTCATATTCCTTGACAAAGACAGCATAGACTTTTTGCGCCAATCCGTATTTCCCCATCAAGGCCAGTTGGCGGCATTTTATACTCAGCGCATCTTCGTTGAGCGAATCGTGAATAAAAATGACATCAGCCAGGTGGATGCAAACCTGCAACGACCTGCGGATATCCGATTGCTTATAGATATCCAGCAGCAGATCAATCAGGTTGTTCGAAAAGTCGGACTTAAAACCGTCCATCCATTCGGTTTGTATATCGGGCAGAAGCTCGCCCTTGCTGGCGACAGCCAAAAGGGCCTTCACCTCGTCTATGGAAACCTCCTTTTTATTGTGCGAAAGTTTGCTGATAAGGCGCAGTACTTCGAGGTAATCACAATAGATGCTGTCGTCTGTTTCCAGGCTCCAGTATAAATCATGGTTTTTAATATGAACAGGGCCTATCTGCTCGAAGAGCTGGCGCAGTTTGCTGACGAATACGCCCCGGTTGTTTTTGGCGTTTTTCTCGCTTTTGTCAGACCAGAGGGCGTCTTTCAGTTTGGCGGAAGAAATACCCAAACCGTTTTTCGCAGTATAAAGAAACAATAAGGTGAAGAGCTGGCGCAACATCGGAGTAAACTCTTTGCTCACATCCGCTCCGTTTTTGTCGAATATCCGGAAGCCGCCCAGCAGACATATCGCCGGCCGTTGCTTTGTCTCCCCATCCGGGGGAGGCTTTTTCTCCTGTGGCTTGTTGTTTGCGATGCGTTTCATCTTGTGTTTTCTGAGAAGAAAGGAAACGGAAAAGACCGCCAACCCGACACATACAAAACCAAGGGCAGACAACAACAGGATAAGCCGGACACTTCCCTTTTGTACGGCCTGATACAGTTCGTCCGGCGCAAGCGGGGGATTCGACAAGGTATAAACAGCAACCTGGCTCGAAGCAGCGGTTTCCGGCGAGACCACAACAGCGATCAGGAGGCCGGAAGACGGGTTGAAATACAAATCGGCATTCGAGCGTGTGTCTTCAAAGTTGAAAGGAATGCTGTCGCCCACGACCCTGTATTCCGGCCGGTTCATAGAGACTTCCAGCAATTCAAGTCTCGAATAAAACTGTTGGCTGGGAAAGGCCAATGCGTAGAACGTTTGGCGTCCGGCAGAAGGAATGAGGCTGTTCCCCACCGCAAAATCGGGAGTGGGCGATTCCATTTCCCATATTTTCTCCGATTCGAGGGTTTGGATATCAATCTCATACAAATCATAGTACGATTGAGGGCGTATCTCTTGGTTACCAGTTTCGCTTCCATATCCGCCGAACAGTATCAGATGCTGCTCATCCTTTTTCCCCAGGCCGCTGAGGTAACGGGGGGATATCCTGTCTCCCCGGAGCGAAAAACTTTCCCAGGTCTTTGTCTGATAATCGTAGCGGTTCACCGTATTCTTGTATTTATGATGCCCGTATCCGTTCAGCAGATAGAGATTGCTGTCCGAAAGCGAAAAAAAACGGTTGTGATGCCAGTAATCCGGAGGGACATTGCTTTCATTCGCTTTGTTCCAGTTGCCCGCCAGGGTATCATAGACCAACACATCCACTCCCTTCAGCAAATTAAGTAAGTAGCAATTGTATGTCCTGGTAAACGGATTATAAATAAGATTGTTGGAGGCGGAAGCCGTATAAATAAGTTTGTTGGATACCTCGTTTTTAATCAGCGTACCAGACTCGAGACTGAAGCGGATGAAGGTATCCTGATCGAAGACGGCTACTTCGTTTTTATCGGGATTGTAGCAGAATTGCGGGTTTACCTTTGTCTCGAAACCGATTTGTTTCTGCCAGAAGACATGGCTGTCTGAAATCCATTCAGGGTTTTCGCATTGCGCGAAGTGTCTCTTCAGTTCATCATATACGCCGGTGGCGGCATGCCTGGAAAGTATCCATTCGTACCTGGGTTTTCCCGCTGCATCCTGAATATGAATGTTTCTCAGGATAAAAGAAGGTACATCCGTCGTCTGAAACCGGGGATAATTGCTTTTCCCGAATAGGATATGACTGTTTCTGAAGCTTTTCAGCGAAGAGGTCTGTTGCGAAAACTCTTTGTTTCCGACCGAAGCCCTGACGATGCTCCGGCGTATATCGATCTGTATTTGTACGGGGATAAACCGGTCGTAGTCTGTTTCGTCTCCGAAAGGGTGTTCGAATACGATTCCGTTGGAAGAAGAAATAAAAGACACCATCGTTTTGCCTGTATTACCGATTTCGCTCAACATAAAGTCGATATGCTGTCTCTCTTGCGTCACGATACGGAAAACCGAACCGAAAGGATGCACCCAGTCGGAGCTGAAGTTAATATCGAAAGACATCGTAAATCCTTCGGGAAAGGAAAAGGCTTTGTCTGGAGTCAGGTTAAGCCCCGTACGCTTTTCCTTCTCCACTTCATACGAATGAAATTTCAATCCATACTGTATATCTTGTCCCCGGGCAAGGTTCAAAGGAATGTAAAGTAATAATATACACGAATAAAGCCTCATCATAACAGCGTGTCTCCAGGTTACCAACTCTATTTTTAACGAACGAAAGGGTATGTCTTAAATAAAGGGTCGTTTATTTTGCCCACAAACATAAGAATAATTTTGATTTTCATAAAGAAAAAAACATATCAAATTGTCGCATCGTCATTACGGGCCGTCATTACGAAAGGGAGGGTGAAGCAATCCGGAGGGAGCGGGCACCCTGGATTGCTTCGTGCCTCGCAAAGACGCCTCCTGCTTCATCCGGCGGGAAGCTGAAACTCCGGGCATTTTCTTCCGGACTGTCATTTTGTCGCTCCGAGCGAAGTATTTGTCACTAAAAGCGAGGAATTCCTCGCTCAGAGCCAGGAATTCGGAGCCCGGAGCCAGGAATTCGGAGCCCGGAGGTTTTCAGATTGTCGCATCGTCATTGCGAAAGGGAGGGTGAAGCAATCCAGCGTGCGCCCGGACTGGATTGCTTCACCCTCCGGATTCGCAATGACGGCCCGTAATGATGATGCGACAATTTGAATTGCACCCATTTTTAGTTCGGGGACGTGAAATCTCGCAAATTTTACCTAAGTTTGCCCCGTAATTTAATTATCAGGGTATGAATGAATCCTTACACAGATTAGGTGAATATACATTGCTGATGGCAAAAGCGATCTCAATCCCCAACCGCTGGAGCATGTTTTTCAAACAATTGATAAAAGAGATATATAAGCTGGGGGCGGATTCGCTTTGGATCGTGATTATCATTTCTATCTTTATCGGTACGGTTATTGCTATCCAGATTTCGCTGAATATCAGCTCTCCTCTTATTCCTAAATTCACGATAGGCTATACTACGCGCGAGATTATTCTGCTGGAGTTTTCGTCGTCTATCATGTGTCTCATATTAGCGGGTAAAGTAGGGAGTAATATTGCTTCCGAAATAGGTACCATGCGCGTCACGGAGCAGATAGATGCCATGGAGATCATGGGTGTGAATTCAGCTAATTTCCTGATCCTGCCGAAGATGCTGGGACTGATGATTTTTATCCCTGTACTTGTGATATTCAGTATGTTTACCGGAATACTGGGTGGGATAGCCGCCAGCTATGCCGATATCAATGGAATGACGCCGGCCTCCTTCGAGTATGGGATGCAATTTTATTTTAACTCGTATTATATCGGTTATTCGGTTATCAAGTCGGTGGTTTATGCGTTTATTATCTCTTCTATTGCTTCCTATTTCGGATATAATGTCAAAGGGGGAGCGCTGGAGGTAGGCAAAGCCAGTACCAATGCCGTGGTGATGAGCAGTATCATGATCCTGCTGGCAGACGTTGTCCTTACCCATTTAATGTTGACGTAAAATGATAGAAATAAAATACCTGAGCAAATCGTTCGAAGGACGTACCGTGCTGAACAATATAAGCGCTACATTCGAAACCGGGAAAACAAACCTGATTATCGGACGGAGCGGATCAGGGAAAACAGTCCTGCTGAAGAATATCATCGGCCTCCTGCGCCCTGACAAGGGAGAAATCTTGTACGACGGACGTAACCTGACCGGTATGAAGAAGCATGAGCTCGACGTCCTGCGCCGCGAAATGGGAATGCTTTTCCAGGGCTCGGCCTTGTTCGACAGCATGACGGTGCTGGAAAATGTGATGTTCCCCCTCGATATGTTTTCTGCCGATACGTATAAAGAACGCGAGAAAAGGGCTATGTTCTGCCTTGAGCGCGTAAACCTGCTGGAAGCCGAACATCTCTATCCTTCGGAAATCAGCGGGGGAATGATGAAACGTGCGGCCATAGCCCGCGCGATTGCCCTGAATCCCAAATACCTCTTCTGCGACGAGCCGAACTCAGGTCTGGACCCCAAAACCGCCTTGCTGATAGACGACCTGATACACGGACTCACGAAAGATTACAAGATGACCACCATCGTCAATACCCACGACATGAACTCAGTCATGAATATAGGAGAGAGTATCATCTTTATTAAAGAAGGCATCCTGGAATGGAGAGGCAACAAAAACGAAATCATTACCTCAAACAACCAGGCCCTGAACGACTTCATTTTTGCCTCCAGAAAAAGATAAAATGCACCCGGGGGAGGGAGAGGACTATTTCTCCCGGATATAAATATTTATCGGAGTACCGGTCAGGTCCCAGTTTTCGCGGATCTTATTCTCCAGGAAACGTTTGTAAGGTTCCTTGACCCATTGGGGAAGATTACAGAAGAAAACAAACGAAGGTACACTCCCGGCCGGAAGCTGGGTGATATACTTTATCTTGATATACTTCCCTTTCCAGGCCGGAGGGGGGTAATTCTCAATAATGGGCAGCATTACCTCATTGAGTTTGGCCGTAGGGATGCGTTTGCGCCGGTTGTCGTACACTTCTTTCGCTGTTTCCAGGACTTTGAATATCCTTTGTTTGGTAACTGCCGAGATGAAGACGACGGGGAAATCCCTGAAAGGCGCCAGCCGCTCGCGAATCGTATCCATATAATAGGTGACTGCCTGCTGGCTTTTGTTTTCTACTAAATCCCACTTATTTACGCAGACAATCAAGCCTTTTTTGTTCTTATGAATCAGGGAAAATATATTTATATCCTGGCTTTCGATGCCGCGGGTACCATCAAGCATCAGGATGCAGACATCCGAATTTTCGATGGCGCGGATGGAGCGGATAACGGAATAATATTCCAGGTCTTCGTTCACTTTTCCTTTTTTCCGTATCCCTGCGGTATCCACTAAGTAGAAATTAAGTCCGAACTTATTGTATCGGGTATAGATAGAGTCGCGCGTAGTGCCGGCAATTTCCGTCACGATATGCCGTTCTTCGCCTATAAATGAATTAATTAAAGAGGATTTTCCGGCATTGGGGCGTCCGACGACGGCGATACGGGGAAGTGCTTCGTCCCAGTCTTCCGCCTTCTCCGTGGGCAGGAGTTCGATAATTTTGTCCAGCAAATCGCCTGTACAGGAGCCATTAACCGCCGACACACAGAACGGGTCGCCCAATCCCAGGGAGTAGAACTCGGCGGAAGCAGGATGCAGTTCAAAATTATCCGCTTTATTGGCTACTACAACGACAGGCTTCTCCGTGCGGCGGAGTATTCTGGCCACTTCGCTGTCCAGGTCTGTTATTCCATTCAGGATATCAACAACAAACAGGATGACATCGGCCTCCTCGATTGCTATCTGCACCTGTTTGTTTATCTCTTCTTCAAAAATGTCGTCAGAATTAACGACCCAACCGCCGGTGTCGATCAGTGAGAACTCCTTGCCGCCCCAATCTACTTTCCCATACTGGCGGTCGCGCGTAGTCCCGGCTTCTTCGTTAACGATGGCCTGACGGCTTTGTGTCAGGCGATTGAATAAGGTGGACTTGCCCACATTCGGGCGTCCCACGATAGCTACTATATTTCCCATAAATTTATTTTCGTATGCTGTTATTTAATCCGAGCGATAACCGAAACTCTTCAGCAGTTTGTCGCGGTTGCGCCAGTCTTTCTCTATTTTTACAAACACTTCCAGGAAGACTTTTTTGTCGAAGAAGTGTTCGATATCTTTCCGGGCCAGAGCGGCAACTTTTTTCAAAGCCTGTCCTTTATGGCCGATGATAATTCCTTTCTGCGATTCGCGCTCCGCCACAATAAGCGCTTTGATATGGATCAGGTCCTTACTCTCTTTAAACCATTCTACGATCACCTCTACAGCATAAGGTATCTCTTTCTGATAGTACAGGAGTATCTTCTCACGAATGATCTCCGTCACGAAGAAACGGGCCGGTTTATCTGTCAGCGCATCTTTTTCAAAGTAAGGCGGCGAATCGGGTACCAAAGCCTCGACCCGTTTTTTTACGTAATCGATATTAAAGCCGGAGAGGGCGGATATCGGGATGATCTCCGCTGCCGGAAGGAAATCCCTCCAGCAGGTTGCCAGCTTCTCCAGGCCTTCCTGGTCGGTCTGGTCTATCTTATTGATCAAGAGCAGTACCGGACAGGCTGCCTGCTGCACTTTCCGGAGGAAATCTTCGTTTTTGTCAACCGTTTCGATCACATCCGTTACATACAGCAAGACATCGGCGTCGCCCAGAGCGGATTGCGAGAAGTTAAGCATCGACTCCTGCAGCTTATAATTGGGATGCAGCACGCCGGGGGTGTCCGAATAAACTATCTGCATATCGTCGGTATTCACGATACCCATGATACGATGCCGGGTCGTCTGCGCTTTCGACGTAATGATGGAGATTCGCTCGCCCACCAAACGATTCATCAGTGTCGATTTCCCTACATTCGGATTTCCGACGATATTGACAAAACCGGATTTATGCCTTTTTTCCGTCATAAGCCCATTTCAGGTAAACCGCTCCCCAGGTAAAACCCGCTCCAAAGGCGGTAAGGATGAGTGTTGTACCTTTTTTTAGTTTCTCTTCATACTCCCATAGGCAAAGGGGGATGGTTCCGGCGCTGGTATTTCCCCGTTTCTGGATATTGACCATTACCTTATCCTCCACACCCAGGCGCTGAGCTGTCGCATCAATGATGCGTTTGTTCGCCTGATGAGGGACAATCCAGTCGATATCGTTGCGCGTCAGGCCGTTTCGTTCCACAATCTTAATCGAGGCATCCGCCATCAGCATGACTGCGTGTTTGAAGACATATTTACCATCCTGGTAAACATAATGCATCCGTTTATTCACCGTATCGTGTGTCGCTCTGAAAGCCGACCCGCCCCCCTTCATGTTCAGGTGTGCAAGCCCGGTTCCGTCGGTACAAAGGATAGCGTCGAGTATCCCCAGTTCTTCGGTAGAAGGCTCGATTAATACGGCCCCGCAGCCATCTCCGAAAAGCGGGCAGGTCGTACGGTCGGTATAGTCTGTAATCGAGGTCATTGTGTCTCCCGCCACTACAATTATTTTCTTATTACGTCCGGAACGGATAAAATTGGCGGCTGTCTCCAGAGCGTAAAGGAATCCGGTACATGCCGCCTGCATATCGAAAGTCAGTGCATTGATACATCCCGTATTGTGAGCGATCATCGATGCTGCCGTAGGGAAAAAGTAATCGGGCGTGGTCGTAGCGCAGATCAGCGCTTCGATCTCTTCCGGTTGGGTACTGGTTTTTTCCAGCAGCTGTTCGACGGCCTTTGTCCCCATGAACGAAGTGCCCAGTCCATCTCTCAGGATTCTCCGTTCGCTGATTCCCACACGAGTCATAATCCATTCATCCGTTGTATCAACCATTTTAGATATATCTTCATTAGTCAGTACATCTTCCGGGACATATCCTCCAATACCTGTTATTATCGCATTTATTTTTCCCATAAAATTTATGTAGATACTATTGAATAAGTATTTATTGTTTCCAAACTACAAAAAAGCCCTAAAAACGAATTTAGGGCATTCCTTCATTATCTATCAAAACCTGAACAGCTTATCCGGCAGCCGCTTTTTCAATAGCTAATTTTCCTCTGTAATAGCCACATTCGCCACATACGGTGTGATAAACGTGCCATGCCCCGCAATTCGGGCATAGAGCCATCGTGGGTACTACAGCCTTGTCGTGCGTACGTCGCTTGGCTGTTCTTGATTTTCCTTGTCGTCTTTTAGGATGTGCCATTTTTTATATATTTAATTATTATCATTTTCCATAAAACCTTTCAGGGCATCCCAGCGAGGATCCACATCGCCGGCGCTGTCATCTGCACTTACGTCTTCCGTATCATCATCGGCAGGACTGTAATCATCTTCCTCTTCCGAGTTTCTGGGCGCATGCTTCTTCAGTTTGGAAGACATCGCTTTATTGCATTTACCCGGAGGATGAACATGCTTCATCGGTACTGCCAGCGCTACAAATTCATACAGAAACCACGCTAAATTAATGGAGCCTTCTTCTTCGGGAATTACCACTATCTCATCGCTTTCTTCAGCATACCCTTTCCCGAATTTCACAACAAGGCGATTTTTCGTTTCAACGGGTAACTCCAGATCATCCAGGCATCTGTCGCAAGGGGCGGATACGACTCCTATTATTTGAAAATTCATTTCGAACATCATGGAAACGCGCTTTACAGTCAGGAGAACTTTCACTTTACCTTTCTGAACTTCCGTTCCATCAATGTCTATAAAAAACTTATTCTCCAGTGAATATTCAAACTCATGAACTCCCGGAGAGAGGTTTTTTAAATCTACTTTATATGCATCAAATTTTCCCAAATCACTTTAGCGTAAAAAACTTCGCAAAGGTACAAAAAAACAAAACAAATACACAACATTCTCCATCGTTATTTTTCATAACATGGACTACAAGCCGGTAACGAACCAGAAAATAATCTCATTT
>JAISZA010000177.1 GCA_031269535.1 Tannerellaceae bacterium | reverse complement strand
AACTTCAACACCTATGGTGATCAGCAATATACGCTGTTCAACAATTATTACGACGACTATTGCTACATGCCTTTTTTCATATTCGAAAGTATCAGCGGCAAGCTGATATCGCCTCTTTTACGTCCGGGACGCAGGAGCAAAAACCTGAACATCTTCGGCGTGTTGCGCCGTGTGATAGAAATACTGCGCAAGTACTGGAAAAGGACTATCATCGTCATTCGCGGTGACAGTCATTTCTGCTGTACCGAACTGATGTCTTACTGCGAGAGGAATAAGGGCTTGTATTACATTACCGGGTTGATCGGCCTTAACCCTCTCAAAAAGAGCGTCTCCCTCTGGGTAAAAGAGGCTGAGTCCAGATACAGAAAATACAAGGAACCCATCCGTATGTACCGCAGCCTCTGTTATGGGGCTGTTGCCTGGAAAAAGAAGCGCAGGGTAATAGTCAGCATCAACGTGAATGAGGAGGGAACCCATGCGCGCTTCATCATTACAAACTTTTCCCCGGAAACTTCCCCCCGCCATTTGTACGAAAGGGTTTATACCCAAAGAGGTACGATAGAGCTTTATATAAAGGAAATAAAAAGCCATCTGAAAGGGCATAAAATGTCCTGTTCGGGATTCTGCGCCAACCCATTCCGTTTATTCTTACATGGGGCGGCTTATCTGCTGATGCACGCCTTTAAGACTAACGCACTGGCTCATACCTCTTTTGACAATGCCTCAATGATTACCTTACGGGAGAAATTTCTTCTGGTAGCCGTTCATATCAAAGTATGCAAGACAAAGGTCAAAGTGGAACTGCCGCACAACTATCCGCACAAAGAAGAATTTTCCCGCGCCATGCTGATCTTCGGACACTTGAGGTTAACCGGGTAAACACCGGCAGGAAACACATGTGAGACGGGGGATGTACCCCGGGCAGGTTGAGCCCGGAGAAGCATTGCCATGTCCCTTTGTCTTTGAAACAGACAAAACAGGCTCTTTTTACACCTGAAAATGTTCCTTGTGACAACTTTTACAATGCATGCGGACAGCCAACTCCCTTTTTTTCGCACAAAGGCCGGGCCATTATACTATTTTAATATACACATAAGTAAGAAAAACAACTTTTTTCGTGTTTATGAATAATACAGGTAAGATGGTTTCAAAGAAATATCCAAATGAATTCGGCGAAAATGCCTCATTTTCGGTGAATATTTATTAAATAACGAGCTAAAACCGTTAAAATCGCTCCATTTTTTCGTCTGGTATCCATTTTTTGCTCAAAGTACGCGTTAGCTGAAAATGACGATTCTTTAAAAAATGATAGGGAAACAGCTGTTTTGATGTCAGAATGATAATCTGATTTCAGCACGGTTGGTGAGGGCTCGAGCCACGGTTGGAAGGGCTCGCTTTGCTCGTCACACACCCCCTACCCCCTCTCGAGAGGGGGTAGGGGGTGTGTGACGAGCGATAGCGAGCAAAAGCTAATGTTCTTATACCGCTAGTGCTGCCAGGGCTGCGGCGTAGCATGACATCGCCAACTGATGGGACTCTTTACGCTTATCGGATGTGAGGGTAGAGATGAGACGATGAGACGCCTCCTCTCATCTCCAAACCCCGCGTGAACAAAGGGTTTCAGGCAAAAAGTGAGAGGTGAGACGTGGTTAGGGTTTTCGCATGAATACGAGCATTTGGAAGTACATTACTTCTTCGCCCGGGATTTGCGGAGCATGGATAGACACCTTTTGTTCTCCCTTTGTGAGGGTGATTTGTCCGAGCGAGAAAGGTGCGAAGCCTTTTACGTAGGATTCCTGGCGAGGTACCCGGTCCAGTTCGGCGCCCAGCATGGGAACGTCGTTCGCCTTTGTCAGCTTTGCGGACAACTGATTCTCGCCTACGGATACCTGTATGGTTGAGCCAACGTCTTCGGGCGCGCAGGTATAATAGACGATTACCTCGAAGCGTCCGGCTTCTTCCACTTTTACGTTCCAGGTGATACTGTCGGTGGGCTTTGTCCAGTTCAGGAAATAGGAGTTGTTCGGGTGCCTGCAGGAGCGTTCAATGCCTCCGTGGGGCGTTCCGTCCCTTGCCGGCAGCTTGGAGAATTTCTCGGCGGGATGGGCGATGGTGAAGGGACGCGTGTCCTTTTCGGGCAATAGGCTCAATACCTGATCCTCATACCATGCAAGGGCGCGTTTCATTTCCGCCGTTTTGCCTTTATCGGTTTCCGAGAGGTCGTGCTTTTGCGTGCGATCCTCGGCGGTGTTGTATAGCTTGCCTTCAAAGTTCAGCAAGAAATCCTGTGTGCGTACGGCCTTTCTTTTGTTCCAATGGGAGAAGAGGGTGCGCGGGATGATGTTTTGGGGATTGCCGAATATCGGCTTCAGGCTAATGCCGTCTATTTCGTTGCGGAAGCGTGGAAGTTTGCCGGAGAGGTCGAGCAAAGTAGGCATCAGGTCAATGGCTCCGCTGAGTTGGTTGATGATGGTTCCTGCCTGAATTTGCCCTGGCCAGCGGATAAATAAGGGCGACCTGACGCCCCCTTCGTCCGTGGATCCTTTCCTTCCCGTCATGCCGGCGTTCCAGCGGTTGCTGTTCGGTCCGTTGTCCGTGAGGTAGAGGATGATGGTGTTCTCGTCCAATCCCAGTCCGTTTATGGCATCCATCACCCTGCCTACATTCCAGTCTATGTTTTCCGTTAGCGCCAGGGCTGCTTTGGTGAAGTCCATGTTTTCTTCGTCTGTCGTCGTGGTCCCTTGCTTTATCTCTCTGTCTTTTACGAGGTTCCACCATTTGTCCGGAACCTGCATCGGGCTGTGCGGCGTATTGTAAGGAAGATAGACAAAGAAGGGGCTGTCTTTGTTTTCCTTGATATAGCCTATGGCCTTGGAGGTGAGGTCGTCTATGATAAAGCCTGTACCTGTGACGATCTCGCCGTTGTGTTCCAGCATCGGGCTCCAGTAATTTCCCCAGTGGCCGGAGCAGAAGCCGTAGAACTCGTCGAAGCCTCTGGCATTCGGGTGATAGGGATATTGCGTTCCGCTGTGCCATTTGCCGAAGGCTCCCGTGGTGTATCCGGCTTCCTTAAAGTAGTTTGCAATGGTTACTTCGTTCAGGTTCAGGCGCTCGCCTCCTCGGGATACGTCCCGCACGCCGCCTCTGGCTGCATACCTGCCGGTGAGCAGTTCCGCCCGCGTTGGCGACGAGACGGGACAGACGTAGAAGTTGCTGAACGAAGCGCCTTCGCTGGCTATCCGGTCTATGTTTGGGGTGGAAACGGACAGGTTTCCGTTGAACGAAAGGTCTCCCCAGCCCTGGTCGTCGGCGAGGATGAGGATGATATTGGGCTGTTTGCCTTGCGCGTATAACTGGCCGGCGGAACTTACGCCGCCGGCGAGCAGTGATGCCGCAAATAGTTTCAGATAATCGGTTCTCATGTCTGGTCTGTTATTAGTTTCTTGAATGTCCCTGTTCCACGATCTGCTTCATCAGGGCTTGAAGTTCGTCCGCTATTCCTTTGTCCGTAAATATCCGGTTTGTGGATTCCGCAGGGTCTTCCGCCAGGTTGTACAACTGGGCGGTAGGTCCGCCGGGGACGGTTTCCAACCGCGACGGCTCGCTAAAGCCTGCCGAGCCGATGGCGTCGATGTATTTCCAGTCGCCTTTGGTTATCGCCAGCTTACCCGAGGAGGTGATATAGATATCGTGCTCCCGCGTGGGTTTGGACAAGTCGCCGTTGAGTACATGCCAGAAGCTGAAGCTGTCTTCGGCGTCTTTCCGGGCTACCGTCTGCCCTGTCATATCGGCAAGGGTAGCCAGGATGTCTATCAGGTTTACGTTCTGTTCGTATTTCTGTGCTTTCTTTACCTGTGCGGGCCATTTGATAAACAGAGGCGCGCGGTGTCCTCCCTCCCAGGCGTCGCCTTTCATGCCACGCCATTGGCCGTTGGCGCGATGCCCGTATTGCTGCTTGTCTTCTTCCTGCCAGGCTGCCCCGTTATCGGTGGCGAAGATCACCATCGTATTCTCATCGATGCCCAGTTGTTTAAGCAGATCCTCTACTTTAAAGACTACATCATCTATCTGCGCGATGAAATCGCCGTAGGTTCCCATGCCGGAACTGTTCTTGAAAACGTCGTTCGGCATCCACGGGGTGTGCGGGCCTGTCAGCGGGAGATAGAGCATAAAAGGTTTGTCCTTGTTCCTGTCCACGTGCCTTTTGATGAAAGCCAGCCCTTCGTCCACGATATTGTCTAAGCAGTTTTCCACCTTGAAGGATTTGGACATCTCGCCGTTTCTCCACCAGACTCCCCTGTCCCAGTAAATATCTCTTTCGTTGACATGCTTGCTGTCCCAGCCGTATTTTGTCCCTTCCTTGGTGTTCGGATACATGTCTGCCGTGAGGATCACGTCGGGATCTATCGCCTTGCCGTCTCGGATGAAAGTGTATGGCGGCATGTCTAATGAGGCGGGGAGGATAAAGGAATAGTTGAAGCCCACATCTTTCGGTCCGCCTTTGGTCGGGATGTTGAAGTCCACATTGGTATAACCCAACGTTCTTCTGTCGCCAATCAGCGGTTTCGTCCCGTCCTTGCGCCCCCAGTTCATCCCCAGGTGCCATTTTCCTACGCACGCGGTGGTATATCCCGCCTTTTGCATCAGGGTCCCGATCGTTTCGCGTCCCGGCTCGATCAGCGGAGAAAGATACCCCCAGTAAGACGGTCTGTTCTCTGCCCTGAAGAAATATCGCCCGGTCATCAGCCCATACCGGGAAGGAACGCTGACGGCTCCTCCCGCGTGGGCATCGGTGAAACAAATCCCCTCGGCTCCCAATCGGTCTATATTGGGCGTCTTGGTCCTGCTGAAAGGATTGTTGAACGATACATCTCCATATCCCATATCATCGGCAAGGATAATCACGATGTTCGGACTCTTGGCTTCCGCCTTCTTCTCCTCTTGCCCCGCCTGGCAAGATGCCAGCGCGCAGCAAGAGGCTAAGCCGAAGAGCGGGGCGGTGTTTTTTAGTGTTGCTAAAGTGTTCATATACATTTAATATTTAATAACCCGGATTCTGCACCAAATTAGAATTTGCCTGCATTTCACCCAAAGGTAAGGGAAATAATAATTGCGTCTCGGTATATGTTTTGCCCCATTTGGTGGTATAGCCGAGGAACGAGACGTAATTGCCCGTCGCGTCGTCCCGGATAAGCCTTGTCCTCAGCATGTCGAACCACATTTTGTTTTCGTAGCAAAGTTCGAAATAACGCTGATCCCATACTTCCTTTAAGAAAGCATCTTTCCCGGTATTGGCAAAAGCCGCAAGTTCCGCCCTTCCCCGTATCTGGTTCACGGCATCCAGCGATGTTTGATTGGCAGAACCGTCTGCATTTACCTGTGCTTCGGCATACAGCAACAATACATCTGCGTACCTGTAAATAGTCCAGTTTAATCCGGATTGTCCGGCTACGTCGATAGCGCTCTTGTCGAAGAACTTATGTATGTAATAGCCTTTGAAGTCCATAAAATCCAGTTCCGGCGCTCCGGTAGAGAATTTGTTCGGATGGCCTTTATAGGTCCTGAAGAAGAATTGTTTTTCTTCCGTCCGCTTGTCTCCGTCCGGATAACTGTTTACAAACTCTTCCGTTGGTATCAGGCTCCCAAATTCAAGGTTAAAAGCGGACATCCCCGAACGGGTTGGCAATACAATACAAGGCACATTATTATTGAATGCGTCTCCCAGATTAATGGCATGTTGTATCTGGAAGATGAATTCTCCGGTGTTATTATTCGCCGCACTCCACAGGCTCTCGTATTCGGAGAAAAGGGAATATGCGTTGGAATTGATCACTTCCAATGACCGACTGGCAGACGCTGCATAATATTGGGTTCCTCCCTGTATAGGATATCCTGCATACGTAAGATATACATCCGCCAGAAGGGTTTTAACCGCATATTGGGAAGCACGGCCTGTCCTTTCGGTTGCCGGTATCTGGGACTGTTCAGCCGCCAACAGGTCCGGGATGATGATCTCGTCATAAATCTCCTTTATCGGCGAACGGGTTACCATCAGTTCCGAGAGTTCGGTTTGAATAGTCGTTATTTTGGGCACATCCCCGAACAGGCGTACCAGATAGAAATAATACATGGCGCGCATAAAGCGGGCTTCACCCACGTACCTTGACAGAAGCGCTTCGCTTAAGGACGGAAAATCGGGCAACATCTTTAATGCCAGGTTGCAATCCGCTATACCCTCATAACAATATTGCCACCAGTCTGCCAGATAAGCCGTACGGGAGCTGACCGTCAGGTCCTGGAAGTCTTTAAAGTCCGACTGGGAGTTCTCGGACGAACATTTTCCCGTCATGTATTCCGGGAGCAACATCGTTCCCGATCCCCAGCCCGAAATCATCCGGTTTGTCACACGGGCATTCCTGTACACATTGTTGGTCAGGGCAAGCGCCGATTCGTTACTCTTTAATTCGGAATCCGCCGTCATTGTACCCGTAGGCATCTCATCCAGGAAATTATTGCATGAAACAGTACAGAAAAGTACGCCGCACAATAGTATGATTTTATATTTCATGGCTCTGTATATTTAGAATTTAATATTTAAACCAAACGTAAACGTACGTGCTTTAGGCTCGCTAAAGTCGTCTATCCCTTGTCCGAAAGCCGCTCCTTCCCTTGTGGTGACTTCCGGGTCGTATCCATTATAATCCGTAATGCAGAACAGGTTCTGGGCGCTTATATATACCCTCAAATGATCTATTTTTATCCTCTTCAGCATCGACTTTTCGAAGTTGTACCCCAAAGCGAAGTTCTGTCCTCGGAGGAAAGAACCGTCCCGCATCCAGTGCGTATCCGGATACGAATCGTAGTAGGTGCTCATCGGCCTTCTTTGCGCCACCATCGTATTCTGGTTCGTCGGCGTCCACGCGTTCAGATTGTTTTTGAACCCGTTTGCGACACCGGAACGGTCTTCCGCGTTATGCGTGGAAGCATTTACGACGTTATGCCCATATACTACCCGCAGATCGAACGAAAAATCAAAGTTCTTCCATTGAAGCATATTGGAGAACGTCAGCGTCCAGTCCGGAGAAGTACAGCCAATGATACTGTTGTCGTCGCTGTTTATTCTTCCGTCGTTGTTCAGGTCCGCGTATTTCAGGTCTCCGGGAAGCCGGCTGTATTTGGCAGCCTCCTCTGCTTCGTTCTCTCCCCAGGTTCCCAAACGGGTCAATCCCCAAAGGGATCCTACCGGTTCTCCTACCCGTAATATCACCAGATTGCCCTGTGCGTGTACGGGATCGGGGAATATATCTTCGTCGTTCTCTCCCAGGCTCAACACTTTGTTCTTGTTTGTATTGAACATAAATGTGGAACTCCAGTTAAAGTCTTTCGATTTTATATTATGGGTAGTCAGTGTCAGTTCTATTCCCTGGTTCCTTACCGAGCCGATATTACGCATGATGTTATCCAGTCCGGAAGTATTCGGTACCGGGGCTCTCAATAATAGATCGCTCGTTTCCTTGTAAAATAAATCCGCCGAGAAATCGATCCGCTGGTCAAACAGGCTGATATCCGATCCAATATCCCACTGGACTGTCTTCTCCCATTTCAAATCGGGATTTCCGAATGTACTTCTGTATAATGAAGTATAATAACTGCTCGCGAATATGGTATTGGTGGATGCCAGGTTTTGCAGGAATTCATAATTCCCGATTTCCTGGTTTCCCGTAGCTCCAATACTTGTCCTGAGTTTCAGGTTACTGATGGAACTGTTGTCCTTCAGAAACGATTCTTCCGAAACCCTCCAAGCAAAAGCGAACGAGGGGAAAAACGCGTACCGGTTATTCTTCCCGAATTTGGAAGATCCGTCGTAACGCCCGGTAGCCGTAAACAGGTAGCGCTCATACAGATTATAGTTTATACGGGCAAAGTATGAATTGATAGACCATCGGTTGTCGCTCGATGTCGCAGGCATAGAAACACTCCCTGCTGCCAGGTTATGCCATTGGTAAAAGTCATCGCTGAAGTTCCTTGCTTCCGTTCCAAGGTTCTCCGTATAACGTTGTTGCCAACTCAGCCCGACCATAAGATTAAACCGGTTATGCGCATTGAACTGTTTATTCCAATTCAGGTAGTTCTCATTTTGCCAATACACCTGGTTCTGTGTGTTTATGGTGGCTATGCCGCCTTGGGTCTTACTGTATTGAGTCAATTCCTTCCCGGAATAATAATTCACTTTCCTGTTCGATACATCAACCGCGAAAGTGGATTTGAAACTCAAGTCTTTATTGATGATGAAATCGAAGTAGATATCGGAAAGCACTTGGGAATTGGTTGTTTCCCTTGCCATTTCTTCCAGGTAGCGAGCAGGTGTGTCCTGTACTGCTCCGGGAAAATCTCTGTTGCTGCCCCATGTCCCGTCGGGGTATTTAACCGGAATAATGGGAATGGCTTCCTGTACCAGGCGCTTTATGCTGTAACTGCTATATAAATTGTTTCCCTTGCTGTAATTGTAAGACATGTTAAGCCCCATTTTCAACCAGGAACGTAGTTCGGAATCTATGTTCAGCCGTCCGCTGTACCGGTTCAGGTAGTTGTTTTTCAAGAGGGCTTCCCTGCGTGTGTATCCTAAATGGGCGCTATACTGTGTTTTATCGCTTCCGCCTCTTATGCTTAACTGGTGATTGTGGGATACGGCTGTCCTGTATGCTACGTCCTGCCAGTCGGTGTCATAGATAGGATTTCCAGATGCGTCGAACAGATTAGGCATACTGGCTGTAGATGCTCTTGTGTATTTTCCTGACGCAAACCCTTCGGGGTCGTATTTTGCCGCGTTATCAAAGGTTGCATTATACGTTTGCCACCACTCGGCAGCGTTCATCAATTCCATTTTTTTTGCCATTGATCCTACGGACAAGTAACCGTCATACGAGATCACAGGTTTATCCAACTTTATACCTCTTTTGGTCGTAATCATGATTACACCATTCGCTCCGCGCGCTCCGTAGATGGCAGTAGCCGAAGCATCTTTCAATACTTCCAACGACTCAATATCGCTTGGATTCAGTAGATTTACATTATTAACCCCGATAATACCGTCCACTACATACAATGGGTCGTTGGACGAGTTTATGGAATTGTCTCCCCTGATGCGGATACGTATCTTTCCGTCCGGATCCCCCCCATTTTCAAATATCTCAACACCGGCAGCCTTACCGGACAAAGCCTGACCTACATTTATAGCCGGACGGTCCAATAATTTCTCTGCTTTAACATTGGATACGGCACCTGTCAGGTCACTTTTTTTCATTGTTCCGTACCCGATGACGATAACTTCATCCAACGCCTGCATATCTTCATCCAACGAGGTATTGATTGTCGTCTGATTCCCGACGGCAATCTCTTTTGATATGAAGCCTATGTAACTGATTGTTAATGTCGCGTTGTTGGACACTTCCAGGCTATACTGTCCCTGGAAATCCGTTATCGTACCATTCGTCGTCCCCTTTTCAACAATATTGGCGCCGATGATGGGTTCGCCGTTTGAATCGGTGACGGTACCTGTTATTCGCCTGCTATTCTGTGCTGTGCCCGCGATTTCATTAACAGTGAGGATGATGTCTTTGTCTATCACGCGGTAACGGACATTGGTACCAGCGAAGAGTTGGTTTAATACGGAAAAAATATCTTTGTCCTTCACTTTGACGGAAACTTTTCTTTCCATATCAAGCAGTTTGCTGTTATAGAAGAAGTGAAAATCTGTTTGTTCTTCTATTTTTTCAAGTACTTGCGCAATTGGTTTTGCCGACATATCGATGGACAAGGATGCTGTCTGTGCATACAAATGAGAGGCAAAAATCATATTTATCGACAAGATGAACAAAATACCAGCTAATTTCATAATTCTAATAAATTTAAGTATTTGTCCGGATAATATATTATTATCCTGAAACAATTGGACATAACAATTCTTTGTCATATTTTTGTATTGATTTTAAATTAAAAAAACTTATTCTTTGACTCGTTTAAAAACCTGTTATTGATGTTTCATACGAGGAAATGCCGCTAACATTTTCTCGTATGTTTTTATGTATGCAGGCTTTTTTCATGCTTTTCTTTTGTTTTCCATAGGCGAGAATATTTAAGATTAAACAAACTATATTATTTCTTTTTCCATAATGTAATTGTTGTGTGTTTCATTCCATTGCTGTCGTCTTCCGTTACCTGGTTTATCCGGAAATCGATATTGGACGATATTTTTATATAATCCAGTATTTGTGAGAGCTGTCTGTTCTGGAGGGTTCCTGTAAAGCGATAGCTTTCTATGACGGGATCTTTCACGTCGAACTTCACATTGTAGAAGTGCGACAACCTGCTCAGTACTTCCGGGATCGGAGTGTCTTTGAACATCAATTTCCCGTCTATCCAGGCGATATCGTAAATGGGATTCACTTGTTTAATGAATATTTTCTTGTCGGAAAGATCGTACGTCAACCTGTTCGATGGCAATAGCTTTATATTGCGCGTTTTACCTTCATTGTCGTTCATTTCCACACTGATGGAACCCGATAGCAGGGTGGCTTGTATGAGATTGTCTTCTTTATAGGCCTGGATATTGAATTCCGTGCCGAGCACGCGGACGTTTAAACTGCTGTCTAAGACAGAAACTGTAAAAGGGTGATCCTGGTTATGGACAACATTGAAGAACCCTTCTCCGGTCAGTGATACGCGCCTTTCTTTTGGGTCGTATGGCACCGGATAAGTAAGCGAACTTTCCGAGTTCAGATAAACCACCGTCCCGTCCGGCAGGGAGAACCGGGTACGCATTCCGGGGTTGGATTTTATGGTAATATGTTGGGACATTGTTTCCCGGATTTCTTCTTTCGGGCGGGACATGAAGGTTGAGAAGACTATTATGCCTGCTATGCATGCCGCTGTTGTAGCTATTCTCCTGAGCCAGACATTCTGTTTTTTCTGTCTGACCCTTCGCCTTATATTTTCCAGGACCGGCAGAGGATCACGGGATGCGATCCGTTCATGAGTCCGTTGCGAATAATAAATACGCGCGATCTGGAGCAACTCTTTTTCGTGTTCCTCGTTTTCCTTGAGCCAGTTTTCTACCTCTTTTTTCTCATTCTCCAATGCCGAACCTTTTATATAGGCCAGCAACAGGTCCGCTTCCGGTGATCCTTTCATTTCTGTTTGATTTCCTTTTTTTACATGTTCTTATCCATATATACGACAAATCAGGCGGCTTTTTACCCTAAAACAATATATATATTTTTTAAAAATAAGTCATATTTCTCTTAATATCTTATCTTTCCTCTATAATTCATTCTATGGTATTGTCATTTTATTCCGAATTCGGAATAATTTAACTTCAACACCTATGGTGATCAGCAATATACGCTGTTCAACAATTATTACGACGACTATTGCTACATGCCTTTTTTCATATTCGAAAGTATCAGCGGCAAGCTGATATCGCCTCTTTT
>JAISZA010000149.1 GCA_031269535.1 Tannerellaceae bacterium | reverse complement strand
CGTTTTTCAGACTGCAATTCCTTATCCATAAACCATTTATGGAACTTATGCCTGACTTCTTCGGATACATTGCTCTCAAAGAAGTTTGTTATCAATACTGAGAGGTATTTATTTCTCATAATTATTACGCTATTTTTTAATAAGACGCTTAAATAAGTCAGTACACACAGTGTGTGCCGATTTATTTAAGCGTCTTATAAGAAAGTTATGATAAATTATATTTTTGCAAAATGAAAAAGAAAACGGTTCTGAGGATTTTTATTTTAATGCTATTTTTTTCTCCGTCCTGTCTATTTTCTCAGACACATCGTCTGCGAGAAGGATTTATCCGGCAAATCAGTCTTTCAGGCTTGAGAAATGATGTTGACGGTTGGTGTGGAATGAAATTCACAACGGGCAATAATCCTGTTACCGTCGTTCAACTGGGGCGTTGGATAGCAGAAGGAAATAAATTTCCACATACAATAAAATTAGTACACGCGGCCACGGGTGAGGATGTGGAAGGAGCTTCTGTCGTGGTCAATCCATTGGATGCCAGACCCGGAAATTTCAGGTACGTCAATCTCTCTGCTCCAGTCGTATTGCCTGCAAAAACAAGTTTCTATCTCGTTTCGTCTGAAACAAACGGTGAAGATAGCTGGCATACTGTCGGAACGATATTAGAAGCAGAGGCAATAGCCCTTTACGACGCTCCGGTCTGCCTTGAAAATAATTCTCCAGCCACTCTCATACCTGCTGAAAACACCTGGGGATCAGTTAATTTTATCGGATATTGTAAAACCGAAACCTTAGCCAATGGCAAGGTATATCAAACATTTGTTCAGAATAAAGGCTATTCTTTTGATCATGCCTTATACGGTGTGTTCATTCCCGACGGTATCACAGAAATAAGAGGCATATTGATCCACCAGCATGGATGTACCATGGAGGGCAGGGGAGTAGCTTCCGCCTACGACATTCAATACCAGTCATTAGCGAAGAAATGGGGATTGGCAATCGTAGGCCCCGACCTGTATCCCGGGCCATACGCTGGTTGTGCAAAATGGAGGAATCCCGAAGAAGGCTCAGGGCCTGCTTTACTGGAAGCTTTAGAATATACTGCCCGTTTATCCGGCCATACTGAACTGGCAATTGCTCCCTGGTTATTATGGGGGCATTCCGGTGGGGGGTATTGGGTGCTTGCTATGATGAAATATTATCCGGAGCGTATTCTTGGAGTAGTTGCCTATTCTCCGGCATTTGACCCTCAGTGGGGTTACCCGGAAGCCGCTTTAAAGATACCCCTGCTGATACGTCATGCAGGGAGTGCTGACCTGAATGGCCCCGGAGTAAGCTGCTGGGATACAGCGATACATACATTTGATAAACTACGTAGGCAAGACGCGCCGGTTGCTATTGCCTATACACCGGACGAAACGCATAACCTAAGCTATTTACGGTATATGGCAATTCCGTTTTTCGAAGCTGTATTAAAACAACGATTACCGGAAAAAACAGGAAATTCGCTGAAAGATACCGACAAAGCTATCCGTTGGGTGGGAGATACCTTGACCTGCCAGGTATATAAAGCCTCGGGTTATAGCCGGAATAAGCAGAATATGGCCATATTACCGGATTCTGTTTCCGCTCTTGTATGGAAAGAGTATGTAACGAATAGTACGGTTGAAGATAAAACACCACCCCCTTCCCCGTATGCTCCGGAGTGGGTTCATACGGATTCTTTGATAGAGCTCCGCTGGCGGGCAGATGCAGATATTGAATCAGGGATACATCATTTTAATATCTATAAAAATAACCGGCTGATCGGACAGTTCCCGGATCATGAAGAGGGATACCAGACCTTCGACACAAACGGAGACGACCCTGTTCCGGTACATTTGCCTGATATGCAATACAATTTCAATAAAAACGAGATGAAGCACGGGGATATTTATGCTGTATCGACAGTGAATTATTTCAATCTGGAATCCCGGAAAACAGAGATTCATTATAACTTGTAAATGATTGATTTTTCGAGTATTATCAAAATAGCCGGCTGAAATTTTCAGAGATGAAATAATTATTAACTGATTCTAATTTCAGTTAATTCGTAGCCTTTATAATGTTAAAACAGCTTTTTTTATATCATATTGTCATTGTATTTTAAAGTTAATTCAGACAGATTTGTTGCTTTATAAAAAGAATTCTGCGTATTCCGGTAATCTGATCCCTTGTTTTCGGGGATTTCATTGCGATGATTCTGGGAAATCATTGCGGTGATTTGAAAATTTCATTGCAATGATTCCAGAAAATCATCGCAATGATTTCCCGGAAAGAGGCTGATAAAAAGTTAAGAACATCCAATATAGCGGAAAATTCAGTTAAAATCAGAGATTTTAACAGTGAATAGCGAATAGAGAACAGTGAATAGCGGAAATATCAGATTGCGCTATTTACGGAAGAAAAGCTGTCTTATTATCACTTTCATGGATGTATTGTTCACTATTCACTATTGGTTATTCACTATAAAAAGCAGAATGCTTTTTCACTCCCCTCAAATCCTGGCGTTTTTTGCGCCCAAAGGAGAGATAGATGGAGGGCAAAAAATCGATTCTCTGAATAGCAAAAAATGACATTTTGATACTTTTGACCAAATTGAAAGCTTTACGGTTCTCTCTCCGGCTACGGGCGAAGCTATCCGGCAGACACAAAAGTCCGGCAGTTGCAACCTCACTCTGTCGGCACTACAGGAGGGTTTACACTCCGGACATAAAAATCCCGGCAGTGTTTATTCCCGGAGCTTCTGCATTTCCGTCAGTTGCTTTTTTAATTCTGCAATGGCTTTGTCTTTTTCTTCAAGCACCCTGGTTTTTTCTTCAAGCACCCTGGTTTTTTCCTCAAGCGCTTTGGTTTTTTCTTTAAGTGCTTTGGTATTTTCTTTAAGCGCTCTGGTTTTTTCTTTAAGAAGTTTTCCCTGTTCGTCGATAAAACGTTCTTTGTCCTGAAGTTCGGCCAGGTAATCATCTTCCATCTCCATCTCGATCTGTATGTCTTCACTCTCGGAAGCCATGCGCAGCCGGCGGATGATGGGACGGTACAGCTCCGGAAAATCCTCTTCGTTCACATTCAGGATATAGTGGTTTTTCGTGCGGTTCTCCTGATCAAAGATGCTCAGCAGTTTCTCAAGGTCGTTGCGGCGGCGCTGTCTGAGCTGACCGATCTGTACAATCCAGGAACGATGGTGAAGACTCCGGATAAATTCATTCGCCACACTCATATCCTCCTGTGTCGTCACGTCCGTTGATTTGTAATCCACCTGTATAACCGGCCGGTCAGGAATACCGATATCGTGACCCAGAAGGAAAATACAGTATATCTGACGTGCTTTCCGCTCATTCTTTTTACCGTAGGTGTTAGCCGGATTCTGATAGTGCCGGCCGAGATAGCGGCGGAAACGCATGATGTCCGACGCCAGTTTGGCTTTCTGCAGTTCGATCAGTACCGTTCTGAAACCTCCCCCGGCAGTGGCTATTCTGGCAGTAAAGTCATAGCGGCAGACGGTCAGGCATAACTCCTCACCTTCCGCTTTTTTACGAACTTTTTTCTCAGGAGCACCCCGCCGGACGGTATGTTCCCCGGAAGCAAAATCCAGTTCCACCACTTCTTCCCCGATAATCGCTGAGAGAAAAGACCTGGCCACTTTTTCGTCTTCCATCATGTATTTGAAAACGACGTCGTATATAGGATTCGCTATGTGCATGTCCGCTTACTTTCTGTTTACACCACAAAGATAGTGATTTTCATTGAAATAGTAAAAGGAGGTAGAACAGGGATGTACGATAAAATTTTCCGATCCGTCATCCGGGAAGCCTTATGTTACACACGTCGGCTTTTATACGGAGGTGATTATTTTTCTTAAATCGTTCAAGGCTTGGGTGATGTGGTTTTCTACGGTGCGTTTGCTTATTTTCAGTTGTTCGGCGATTTCATCATTAGAGAGTCCTTCTTTGCGGCTCATGGTGAAGACACGTCTCCTCTGCGAAGGCATTTTTCCGACAGCTATATCAATCAAAAGTGATAGTTCCCGGGCGTATAGTTCTTCTTCTATCAGATCGGAATAAAGATTTTCTGCATCTTGCTGTTGTCTGTGGTCGTATTTTTCTTTGATAGCGTTATGTTCATAATAATCATAGACCTTGTTTTTGGCCATACGGAATAAGTAGGCTTTGAATGAGATAAGCTGCGAAAGGGATTCCCTGTTTGTCCATACCTTAAAAAAGATATCCTGCGTCATATCAGAGGCCAGCTCTTCGTCTTTCATAAACCCTGTCAGAAAACTTTTCACGATAGGGTAATACCGGGTAAAGAGTACATCAAAAGCTTTATGGTCGCCGTTCGCTAATTTCTTTATATATTTCAATTCAAGGTCCGTATCCATAACATGATAAATTCAATCCAAATATATATCTTTTTCGGAAACCTTCTGCATCATGGCAGGAACTTTTACACAATACCTGCATAAATGCCGCAAGGTTTGCCAATCACCGCCTCTGAAAGCAAAAGCTTGGGGGAATGGACAGATGCAGCTTATAACAATGGGATTGTTTGGATTGCTATATACGTATTCAGCCATACAAATGCAGCAATTCTCAAACAATCCATTGAGATCTGATATTTTTGTCGTATCATTTTATCACCTGTAAATCCTGATAACATAACCGCCGCCCGGAGCCATAGTAACCGGCAGTTTACGGTTTGCAGGGATGTCTATGATTTCTTTTTTATAATCGCAGGCAGCCCGGTCGGCGTTGATACCGTCTTTATATACTTCGCCTTTGAAATTTCCTTCGCCCAGGAACGACAGGTCGAGTTCCGTTTTTCGTGCCTCCCAGTTGGTTAAAGCGCCTACATACCAGTTGTTTCCGCTCTGGCGCGCAATGGCAACGTATTTACCCACTTCGGAGTCTAAAGCAATGGTGTTGTCCCATACGGTCGGAACAGTTGAGATGAACCCCGTACATTCTTCTTCTTTCATATAGTCGGACGGACGGTCGCACAGCATGTTCAGGGGCGATTCGAATATTACATATTCGGCTAACTGGCGGCAGCGCGTTCCCTGGCTCATCGTTTCATTATATACCTGTCTGTAATTTCCTTTCGTAGCGTTGCGCATAGCGCCTTGCGTATAGTCTATCGGGCCTGCAACCTGACGGATAAACGGTATTAACACGTCGTACGTCACCTGGTCGAGCTCCGGCCCCGACCATTTCAGTTGTTCGAGACCGTTTACGCCTTCAAAATTGATTACATTAGGATATGTACGATGCAGTCCTGTAGGCTTGTATGTTCCGTGAAAGTCAATCATTACTTTGTATCTGGCTGCGATTTCCGCTGCCCTGCGGTGGAAGGCGACCATGGGCTGGTCGTCCCTGTCCATGAAATCCACCTTGAATCCTTTGATACCCATTGTGCTGTAATGCTTGCATATACCTTCGATATCCCGGTTGAATGCATAGTATCCGGCCCACAGGATAAGTCCTACGTTTTTGCCGGCGGCATATCCGATAAGCTCTTTCAGGTCGATTTCCGGTACAATCCGGTATAAATCGGCTTCCAGATTGACAGCCCATCCTTCGTCGAGGATGATATATTCGATGCCATATCTGGAAGCAAAGTCGATATAATATTTGTACGTTTCGTTATTGATTCCGGCCCGGAAATCTACATTATAGAGATTCCAGTCGTTCCACCAGTCCCAGGCAACCTTACCCGGCTTGACCCACGAAAAGTCGCCCTGCGAAGGCGTTGCAAGTTTATAGACCATGTCATTGTCGGCCAGTTCCGAGTCTTTAGCAGACACGATAAGCGTACGCCAGGGGAAATTTGTTCCGCTGTCATATGTTGCGATGTACGATTCCCTTGATTTAACCACCCCCTGTAACTTGTTGTGTCCGCCCTGTTCGATGGTTTTCGGATAGGGAGCAAACTTGCCCTTCAACGAATTGCTTTTTTCGCCGGGGTAAAGAAACATTCCCGGATAGTCCATCAGGTCGGCTTCGGTAATACATACTTTTTTACCATTCACGCCTTCGACTAAAAGCGGCGACAGACCCAAACGTTGCCTGTCCCATTCGGATAAGGCTATATGGTGATAGGGCTGTTCGAATGAATTTTCGTACTGTTGTTCAAGCGGGACTTTTGTGTTGGCATAGGCAATATACGCCTTATTATCGGCCGGGAAGTTAAATTCGGCCTGTTCGCTTTCGACAATAAAAGGCTTCTTCGTTGTAGAAACGAAACGATAGGCAATGCCGTCGTTGTAGGCCCTGAAAATGATTTGGTAATCGCCTTTGAATTTCAAGGTCAGTTCATTGTAATTGTCAACCACCTTATTCCGCTTATAGACAGCCGCATCTATGGTTTGATTGACCGTTTTGGAGGATGAACCTGAGAGTCTGGTTTTTTTGCCGAATGTTGTGCCATCCGCCAAAGTCATGGACAGGGCGGATTTATCCAACAGGAGGTCGCCATCGTGCGATACGGTATATTCCACGACGTCGCCCACCGAAACGGTGGCTTGTAATTTACCATCAGGAGCTTGCAGGGTAAACGTTTTTTGTGCATCTACCGCATTTGAACAGCAAAACAGAATGCTGAATAAAAACAAGAAAGAAATTGTTTGTTGTGTCATAATATTGTAAAAATTAAAGAATAATAATCAGTAAAAACGAAAGCAATCCTATTTTATTCATCGAGCATAAAGGGTGCATTTGACTACGTCGATTTTCAATTCAAATTGTCGCAGATTCAATGGATTTCTATCGTCATTGCGAGGTACGAAGCAATCCAGGGTGTGCCCGGTCTGGATTGCTTCACCCCCCACGACATAGGGGCATCCCCGCGACTCGCAGGGGCATCCCCATGACTCGCAGGGGCATCCCCGCGACTCGCAGGGGCATCCCCATGACTCGCAGGGGCATCCCCATGACTCGCAGGGGCATCCCCATGACTCGCAGGGGCATCCCCATGACTCGCAGGGGCACCCCCGCGACACATTCATACTCCGGAGCAAAGCATGAAAATATCCTTACCCGGACAATAAAATATCGCCACCTGGCGGGTGCAATTCAAATTGTCGCATCGCCATTACGGGGCGTCATTGCTAAAGGGAGGGTGAAGCAATCCGGAGCGGGCACCCTGGATTGCTTCGTACCTCGCAATGACGGCGGAAGTGGATTGCTTCGTACCTCGCAATGACGGCGGAAGTGGATTGCTTCGTACCTCGCAATGACGGCGGAAGTGGATTGCTTCGTACCTCGCAATGACGATAGAAATCCATTGAATCTGCGACCATTTGAATTGAAAATCGACGTAGTCAAATGCACCCGTCAGGATGAGGTGCTTGTTCGTTCCGGCCCGTTTTGTTTTTATCTGTCGGGGAAATCCGGAAGTTTTTCCGGGCTGAAAGCCCGGTATATCCCAGCCCAGGGCAACGCCCTGGGTATAAAACGGAATAATCTGGTAGGCGCCCTGAAAGGGCAGCATAATTTATGTTTAACTGGGTGCATTTCAAATTGTCGCATCGCCATTACAGGGCGTCATTGCGAACCCGGAGGGTGAAGCAATCCAGAACGGGCACACTGGGTTGCTTCGTACCTCGCAAGGACGACGGAAATCAGGCCGTCATTGCGAACCCGCAGGGGGAAGCAATCCAGAACGGGCACACCCTGGATTGCTTCGTACCTCGCAAGGACGACGGAAATCAGGCCGTCATTGCGAACCCGCAGGGTGAAGCAATCCAGAACGGGCACCCTGGATTGCTTCGTACCTCGCAAGGACGACGGAAATCAGTATTTCTTTTTGATTTTGGAAAATTTGTTTTATCTTTGCCCCCGAAACAAACACTAATAAACATTATTTTCTATGA
>JAISZA010000114.1 GCA_031269535.1 Tannerellaceae bacterium | reverse complement strand
GATTGCTTCATCCTCCGGGTTCGCAAGGACGGCCCGTAATGACGATGCGGCAATTTGAATTGAAAATCGACGTCGTCAAATGCACCCAATTCCCCATAGACTTTTGACTAAAAATCCTTCACTCCTTCACAAGAGGTATAAGCCTTTGGGTAACACTTTATTAAGGCGTGAAGGATGAAGGCCGGATCCTTCACATCTTACTATGTGATCCGTCAGGAAATCAGCTGCGGTTTTTGTCTGAAACAACTGTCCGGGTTTATATCCGGAAGTCCCACTCGTATAGTTGAGACATACTTTTCCCCCGGCCCCTCCCCCACAAAGGAGGAGAGGAAAGGTAGCCGCTCCGCAAGGGAAGGGCGAGGAAAGGTGAAGGATGAAACCTCCATCCTTCACACCTTAATTTTGTATCACTCAAAGGTTTATGCCCTCTGTGAAGGAGTGAAGGATTTTTCGTTAAAAGTCTATGGGAGATTGTGTCGTCCTGCTCCCGTCCGAAATAAATTCGCTCCCGTCCGGGATAAATCCGCTCCCGTCCGGGATAAATCCGCTCCCGTCCGGTTTATTCCCGGACGGGAGTGAACTATATACAGGTTTCGGGGGGGGGGAAGACCCTATATACTTTGGGGTGAAAGTATATAGGTTTGAAGCGAAAGTATATAGGATCTGAGGAGAAAAGTAACTGTCTTGCACGATACAAGCCATTGGTAAGGAAATCATCCTATTTGAAAATTAAATCCGACGTGCTTCGGATGGTAATATATTTATAGGCGTTGTCAGTCAATAAGGGGGTAATGTTTCCGGGCTTCTTCCCGGGTGCAGGCATTGAAATGCCACCATTCGTAGAGGATGGGGCGAAAGCCTGCCTGCCTCATTATTTCTCTGAGCAGATGGCGGTTGTGAAAGGCTTCGCGGGTGATCCGGCCTGATTGCAGCAGGGCTTCTTCGCGATTGGTATGCGCTTCTTCGCCAAAATAATCGAAGGGGGTGCCCATGGGTAGGAGTTTACCCGAAGCGTCGGTGAGGGCAACGTCTATCGCCATACCGTAATTATGCAATCCTCCTCCCTTAGCGGGATTGCTTACGTAATTCGTTTGGGAGGTTCCTTTTACTAAATCCCACATCCTGCGTTGTACCGACATGGGGCGGGCCGCATCGTAAACGAGCAGGGCATAGCCGGGATGCTTCGCCTGCAACAGGCGTTGGGCCTTCAGCAGTTTAGCCGCTGCATCAGGATGCAGCCAGATGCCGGAGATGCCCTTATAAACAGCTTCTCCCATAAAATTACAGGGTGTCGCGTAGGAGAGTGAAATACGCAGGGTCGTATCTATCCGGGAAACATCGATCAAGCCTTTTGACAAGAGGTAAGCGTCGAGCTCGCCTTTTTCCCTGCCGTAGCCCCCGAAGGAGAAACAGAGTAGTAAGAGTAAAAAAAACAGCTGTCTCATCCGCCGGCTTAATTCAGGGTGATTTGCTCTACCTCAATGGGTTGATTGAGGAAAAGGGATGCCGTTCCGGTAAACTTATCCGCCGATTCGGTGGTGAGGAAGCGCCGGGCGCCTTGTTTATCCAGCCGTTCGTCTATCTCCGGATGGCGGACGAGGTAGGCGGTCAGGCTTTCCGCCACACATTCTCCCTGTGAAAACAAGGTGATGCCCGGAGGGAGGAAGGCTTTTATTTTATCCATCAGCAGCGGATAATGCGTACAGCCAAGGATAAGCGTATCAATGGCCGGGTCGAGCGAAAGGATGCGATCGAGGTGTTTCTTCACAAAATAATCGGCTCCGGGAGAGCCGGATTCATTATTCTCGACCAACGGCACCCACATGGGGCAGGCTTCTCCGCTCACGGTGATATGCGGAAAGAGGTTTTTTATTTCGATGGTATAAGACTGCGACGAGATAGTCCCCCCCGTCCCCAACACGCCCACATGCTTCGTGCGGCTGATACGGTCGATAATCTCTACGGTAGGGCGGATTACGCCCAGTACCCGCAGGGAAGGGTCGAGCCGGGGGAGGTCTTTCTGTTGGATGGTGCGCAACGCCTTGGCCGATGCCGTATTACATGCGAGTATCACCAGCCGGCAGCCCTCGTCGAAGAGTCGCATCACCGCCTGACGGGTAAAACGACAAACGACCTCGAAGGAACGTGTCCCATAAGGTGCGCGGGCGTTGTCTCCCAGATAGATGTAATCGTAATGAGGAAGTGCTTTCTGTATCTTGTTGAAGATGGTCAGTCCCCCGTAACCGGAGTCGAATATGCCGATAGTACCCATATATTACATACAAAAAAAAAATCGTCCTTGCGAGGTACGAAGCAATCCAGGGTGCCCGCTCTGGATTGCTTCACCCTACGGTTCGCAATGACGGCCCGTAATGACGATGCGACAATCTGAATTGAAAATCGACGTAATCAAATGCACTCTATCAGAGTCCTAATTTGGTTTTTACAAATGGGGTTGCATTGATAGCGCTGTTTCCCGTATAAAGGAAAAGCGAGGGTTCCATGCTGACCACATAGGTATAGCCTTTTTCGTCGCCCACGGCTTTGATGGCATTTCTGATTTTATCCTGTACAGGCTGATACAGCTCCTGTTGTTTTTTCTGCATATCCTCCCGGGCCACGGAGACAAAATTTTCCATACGGGTGCGTATTTCTTCGATCTCCTGCATTCTCCTGAGTTTAATATTCTCCGTCAAAGAATCCTGTTGAGCTGCGAAATCCGAATATTTTTTGGTATATTCGTCTTCCATCAGTTTCATTTCTTTGGTATATTCCTCATTCAAATCTGCTATTTTCTTTTCGATGGTGGCCATCTCAGGCATAGCCATAAATATTTCCTGAATATTTACATAAGCGATCTTCAAATCCTGAGCAACCATACTCACCGGAAGGATCATAAACAATAATACAATAAGTTTCTTCATTTTTTATTCACTGTTTTGTTAGTAATCTATTTATTTTTCTGCACTAAAGCGCACAAATGTAAGGAATTATTTTGAATATCCTAACTTTCGGAGCACTTCATTGCTAATATCAATCTTCGGGGAAGCAAAAATAATACTCATAGCCGAAGCACGGTCGATCACTAACTGATAATTGTTTGCTTCCGATAGTTCTTTTACGGCCGTATAAATTTCATCCTGAATGGGTTTCATCAGGCTTTCCCGTTTTTTGTAGAGTTCCCCTTCCGGGCCGAAGTACGTACGTTTGAGTTCCTGAGCCTCCTGTTCTTTTTTAACGATTGCTTCTTCCCGTTTGGTTTTCATTTCTGCCGAGAGGAATACGAGGTCGCTCTGATACGATTTATACATATTCTGAGCTTCCTGCTGGATGGCTTCCACTTCGTTCTGCCATTGCTTGGATACCTGGCTGAGCTGTTCGTTGGTCATCTCGTATGCAGGAATATTTTTCAGAATATATTCCATGTCAATTAAAGCAAATTTCTGAGCTCTCACAGTCCACGAACAGAGGAGCATCAGGCTGCATAAGGCAATAATCTTTTTCATACTTATTTCTTTTTTTATTTCGTTACTTAAAACTCCTGGCCTATAATAAAATGGAAGTTGCTCCCCCCTCTCTGAGCTCTCTGAGAGGAATAATCCGGTATATCAAATCCATAGGCCCAGTCGATACCCATCAACCCAATCATCGGAAGGAAGATACGGACTCCTACTCCGGCCGAGCGTTTCAGCGCGAAGGGGTTAAAATCTTTCAGCGTAGCCCAGGCATTCCCGGCTTCCACAAAGGCCACTCCATAAATAGTGGACGAAGGTTCGAGCAGGAAGGGATATCGCAGCTCCATCCCCAGGCGGGAATAGGCATATCCGTAAGGCGCATTCCCACCGGCGATACTTCCATTCTCATATCCTCTCAGCGCGATGGTCTCAGTAGCAGTCATCCCGGTGTATCCCGTCATCCCGTCGCCTCCCATATAAAAGGTTTCAAAGGGAGACCTCTTATTCTTATTGTAGTGGCCGAGAAAACCGTATTCCACGCGCGACATCAAAACCGGCGTCCGCTTGACTGTCAGGGGAAGCAAAGGGGTAAAGACTTTCGCTTTGATTTTCCATTTATGATATTCGAGCAGTTTCTGCTTGTCGGCTGCCGACATCGACGCATAATCTTTTCCGTCGAAAAGGGAATAAGGGGGCGTAGCGCTCAGAGAGGCGGTAAACTGCGACCCACGGCGCGTATATAAGGGATTATCGATGGAGCTGCGCTGCAATAAGAGTTCCAGGTTGATATTATGGCTGTTACCGGTAGTAAAGTCTATCGCCGACATGCCATAACTGTTGCTCCAGTTGTTCAGCATATAGACCTGGTAACTTAAAGTCGCCATAAACTGGAAGTAGTCGTCAGGCCAGTTCAGACGTTTCCCGTACCCGGTCGAAACAGCAATCAATTCGAGAGATTGATTGGGGTCGTAAGCCAACTCATAGCTATTGTAGGGGTCGTAGTTGCTATACCCTCCTCCCATATACGAGCTTCCGCCATAATATGGATACCCGCTATAATAACCACTATTCCAATAGTTTGACGTGCTATTGTTAAGAAAATTATAGTTCACCCCCGACTGTTTGGAATAATAGGCACTTACCGACAAGGTATTGGGGCGTTTCCCTCCGAACCACGGGTCCATAAAAGAGATGCTGTATCCCTGGTAGTAGCGTCCGTTGGTCTGGCCACTGATGGTCAGTGTCTGTCCTTCTCCCTGAGGTATAATGCCTTTATACGTTTTCGGATTCAGGAAATTTTTCATGGAGAAGTTGGTAAACTTCAGGCTCAGCTTACCGATGACGCCTACCTGTCCCCATCCGGCGGAGAACTCCACCTGGTCATTGGCCTTCGAGACTAAGGGGAAACGGATATCCACCGTCCCGTTTTCCGGGTCGGGCAGAGGCTGTGGAACCAGATTTTCCGGATCGAAATGTCCCATCTGAGCCAATTCACGAACCGAGCGCATCAAGTCGTCGCGGCTGAACAACATCCCGGGTTTGGTACGCAGTTCGCGGCGTATGATATCTTCATACAGACGGTCGTTGCCTTCGATGATAATGCGGTTGATAGTCGCCTGCGGGCCTTCCTGGATACGTATCTCCAGCGAGATCGAGTCGTTCTCTGCTTCTACTTCCACCGGGTCGGCCCCAAAGAAGAGATACCCATTATTGTAATACACATTGGCAACCGACTCGTCGTCGGTATTCAGGTGTTCATCCAGTTTTTTCTGGTTATACACTTCGCCGGGCTTCATTTGTAAAATGGCTGCCAGATAATCTGTCGGATATTGTGTATTCCCGACAAAGCGGATGTCTTTCAGGAAGTATTGATGGCCTTCCTCTATCGTCAGATAGATGTTTACCGATTTTTCGTTGAAATTGCCCACACTATCCGCGACGATAACGGCATCCCGGTATCCATGTTCATTGTATTTGCTTACCAGGTTCTTTTTATCATTATCGTACTCTTCCGAGGTGAATTTCTTGGTGCTGAATATCTCAAGGATACTCGTTTTGAACCGGCGGGGGAGCGAAAACTTTTCGTTCGTCTTTTTCATGGCCTTCCTCAGTTGGAAAGCGGTCAGGGCGTTGTTTCCGGTAAAGATAATTTCATTTATTTTTGTTTTTTCATTTTTGTCGATATGGATATCGACAATCACTTCCCCTTCGTGTGCCAGGTCGTCTTTCTGCAGCACATTCACGTCCACATTCTTAAACCCTTTTCCGTCGAAATATTTCTGGATAAGCATTTTGGCGCGGTCAATGAGGTTGGGCGTCACCTGGTATCCTTTCCTGAATCCCAGGCGGGTTTCCAGTTCTTCCCGTTCGCCTTTTTTTATTCCGATGTAATTCACCTGCGAGATGCGGGGGCGTTGTCTCAGTTCAATTTCCAGCCAGATTTGGTCGTCTTCAATTTTTGTGGTCAATACCTTTACATGAGAAAACAATCCGTGTCTCCAGAAGCGTTTGACTGTAGCCGTTATTTCCTCGCCCGGCACAGTAATCATATCCCCCACCGAGAGACCGGAAAGGCCTATGATGGTAAAATCTTCGTACATTTCCTTTTTCAATCCGGATACTTTGATATCGGCTATCTTATACCTTTTGGGCATTGAATACGAGATGACCGGTACTTCACCCGCCGGTATGGTGTCGCTTTCCTGGGCAAATGCTCCAAAAACAAAGCTTAAAGAAACAAAAAACAGCACAATTCTCTTACACATATTAACAGCTCTTGTTTTATAGATTTAATTGCTCGCTTGTTTTACCGAAACGCCGCTCGCGCTGCTGGTAATACAAGATGGCTCCATACAATTCTTCTTCTCTGAAATCAGGCCAGTAAATATCGGTAAAATAAAACTCGGAATACGACATTTGCCACAGCAGAAAATTACTTATTCTTTTCTCGCCTCCTGTGCGCACCAATAAGTCGGGGTCAGGGATATCCTTTGTCATTAAATAATCCGATACCCTGGCCTCGTTTATCTCACTGAGTTCTATTTTCTTATCCGATACTTCCCGGGCTATTTGTTTCACCGCTTCGGTTATTTCCCATCTGGAAGAATAGCTGAGGGCCAGTATCAGGGTAGTCCCCGTACCGGCAGCGGTTTGTCTGATACACGTCTGTAGTGTCGCATAGGCCTTTTCGGGTAAGCGTTCCAGGTTGCCGATAGCCAGCAGACGGACATTATTCTTTATCAGGTCTGGTGTTTCGCGGTGAATAGCTGTCACCAGCAGTTCCATCAGGGCTATCACTTCTTCCCTGGGGCGATTCCAGTTTTCGTTTGAAAAGGTATAGACTGTTAAGTATTTCAACCCTACAGCTCTTGCAGCCTCCACTGTTTTCCGGACAGCGACAACGCCCTCCTGATGTCCGAAGCTACGGTCTTTCCCTCTTGCTGTCGCCCATCTCCCATTGCCGTCCATAATGATGGCAATGTGCCGGGGTAAATGTTCTTTATCAATCTTTTCTATCAATGACATGTATTTCTCATTGTTTTTAAAAATTCAAACTACTGTTGTTACACGGGTTGCAACGGAGGCCAAAATCCCAGGTGACAGACAGCAACAAAAAAGAATACCAATCTTTATTCTTCAACGAGCTGCCGCTTATCTGATACGGATTATCCAGCATGGCATTCCCGTCGTCGGTCACATCCAAATCATCGCCAAACAACTTACGAACCGAAAACTCGCATCCCAGATTGATCCTGTTTTTTATTTTATATTTCACTCCTACGCCTATTGGCAGGTTCAATCCGGCAAATGTACGTCCGCTTCCCGGAGCAAGCGTAGCTCCCAAACCCAGCAACACATAAGGAGTCAGACGCTTCGCATTCGAATAGGCGTATTTATCGCTGTACGGGAAAAAGTTAAATTCCATTTGTCCGCCTAATTCAAATAAGTTTCTGCTGAAAGACAGCTCTGCATCCGCAGGGAATACATTCTCCACTCCTGAAGTGCTGCCCGATACCTGCCCCCACATCAGATTGGCTTTCAAGGCCCACCTGAAATTGGCATTATAGCGGAATACTCCCCCCAGGGCAGGGTGCATTTCTCTGAACAGCGTGTTCTTATTCACATCTCCCATATAGAACGCTCCGCCTGCCATACCTCCGACTTCAAATTTATATTCCTGTGCCTGAAGCATAGGGAATAAACTGATAAACAGGCTTACCAAGACCAGGGTTCGTTGAAAAGGAACAGAAGCCATGACAAGCTGTTATCTTAACCGGTTGATACGCCCACGCCAGAGTTCATCCAGCGGTTTCGCCTCATTGCTTGTTTTTCCTCCGAAAATAAGCATATAATTAGCTGCATCCACGTGAATGGAGGCATATCCTCTTGCCGTGTATCCTTCCGGGAAAACTTTCAGCGAGTCTGCCGGCGACCAGGTCAGTCCGTTATCTATGGATGTATAAATCTCTTTCGAAGCTTTATCGTCGGCATTGATACCTCCTGTCAGATAGAATTTGTCATCATACATGGCAAGCATAACACCTGCCTTCTTTTCAAAGAAGTTTTCCTTTTCTCCGGAGAGCAAAGCCCATCCGGTTGCATCTCCCGTCACCCACGTCGTATTCAGCAGACGGCCTTCGCTGTCTTTCCCGGCCACGATGGCCAGGTATTCATTACTCACACGCTGATAATTCAGGCTGCCGAAGCCGCTCACCGGGAAATTGCCGGGCAGGGCGTCGCCTTCCGTCCACTCTCCTTCCCCGTTCATTCGGGCAAAGACATAAGTGTCTCCGCTTTCCACAACAGCTGCCAGCAGGGAAGAGGTGTTACGATTTTCTTTCACTACGCCTAAAAGGGCTTTGACAGGAAGGGGGGCGTCCACCTTCGCCCAGTCCAGCCCGTTTACCGAGCCGTAAAGTCCGCCGGCAGCCGCGACATATAAAGTGTTCTCAAACGGCGTAATCTGCGAAATCTCTGCCTCTTCGGACAGGCCGCTCAAGGGTAGTTCCTCCCAGTTGCGCGTATCGGTAGCGAAAGAATAATATAAGCGGTTTGCACCGGGTGTCTGCACATACATCAGATACGCCCCGGCGCCCTTGTAAGGATAGGCTACCACCTTCTGTTCATTGGCCTCTGCTCCGGTCATCCGGCTGGCGTAAGGCTCCCAGACCATTAAGTCCGGGACTTCCTGATGTATGTTTACCCAGGCTTTATAAGCTTTTGTGGTAAGGCCATCGTAAGCGGTGGTCGTAAAGTTGACCGGTTGGGAGAAATCCAGCGAATCCGTCCCGTTCCACCAGATAGTGGTATCTCCGACAGCCTCCTGCCTCACTCCGGTGGCATTCACGCCCACGGCATAGGTCAGGGTGCAGATAGCCTTTTTAAGCTGTGTTCCGTATGGGAGTGAATCTTTATTAAATATCAGACCGTTCAGTTGATCGATTGTAAACTTCACCTTATTCAGGTCCGTTATCGAATCGTGTGAAAGTACAAGGGAAGCTATTTGTGCGTTTCTTATTTCCGTCGTAGTATTTATATCACCACTACCCAGGCATGAAGCCATCAACATCATAATGCATCCGGTAATAAATAGTACAATGTTATTTTTCATCTATATCATAATATTGATTGCGTATTAGGGGACAAAAGTAGAAACATTTTTGGCTTTACATCTAATATGAGATAATATTTATAATATTTTAGTTACAATTGACACAGTTTCAGCTCGCAATAGTAGGTGTTTTCTTTCTGCCCGTACGAAAAGTAGTGTTTCCCCGGGTAGATCAGGTTCAAGCGTTTCCGGAGGTTGGATAGCCCGATCCCTGAGCCGCTTTTATCTCCTTCGTTTTTGGGGAAATAACTGTTCTCTATCCGGCAGTTTATTTCCTTGTCGGCAGCCGTTATCTCTATCCGGATAAAGGAGGTTTTGGTATTGTTTACTCCATGTTTGAAGGCGTTTTCTATCGGCGTGATAAACAATAAAGGGGCAATCAGGAGGTCGGACGAAGTATAGGAGACAGACATTGTTACCTGCACATGCCCCGACAGACGAATACGCATCAGTTCTACATAGTTACGGATAAAGTCGAGGTCTTTCTCTACCGTCACAAAGGGCTGGCCGCTCTCGTATAAAACGTAACGGAGCAGACGGCTCAGGCCGTGTACGACCTCCTGCGCCCGTTCCGGACTGATGGCTATCAGACTGTAGATATTGTTCAGCGTATTAAACAGGAAATGAGGATTGAGCTGGCTTTTCAGATTCTTCAGTTCGGCCTCGCTCCGGCTGCGCTCCAGCTCTTTCCGTTCGCTCTCGGCGGTGTACCAGCTGCCGGTCATCTTATAGGCCACACTGATGGTGCCAACAAAAATATACGAAAGCATGTTGATGGCGAAAAAGCGTACCAGATCCCAGCCTTCCGGCTCGGGGAAATAACGTTCCTCCGACGAAAGGACTATTTCCAGCAGGAAAGAAACGGCTACGATAAGCGCCATAATCAGCAGAGCGTTACCCAGAAGATAGCGCATTACCTGCTTAGTGAAAAGAAATTTCTTTACTAAGTACAGGTAATTGACATAAAAAACGATGATATACGAACCGATCACGAAGACAAAGCGCAGGTAGCCGTTCCATGTAAGATCGTCTGAACCCCTTCCCGTAATAAACAGGAAGGGGAAGGTGAGCAGCACACACCAGCCTACGCCGTGTATCAACCAACCAAGTCGTTTGGTGGAGTGCGTTTTCAGTGGCGGAATGGCCTCACTCATAGCGTATGGCGTCGATGGGGTCTAACTTAGCCGCCTTCCGGGCCGGGTACCAGCCGAAGAAAATACCGGTGACGGTACATACCGCAAACGAGAGGATCACACTCCAGGGCTGAATATAGGTGGCGAAGTCCAGGGCCGAACGGATCAGGAACGAAAGGCCGCCGCCAATGAACACACCGATCAGTCCTCCCGTGATGCTGATGAGGATAGCTTCTATCAGGAACTGCGCCAGGATGTCGCGCCCCTTTGCTCCGATGCTCATCCGCAGCCCGATCTCGCGCGTACGCTCCGTCACGGATACATACATGATATTCATAATCCCGATGCCGCCTACCAGGAGCGAGATGCCGGCAATGGAGCCGAGCAGCAGGGTAAGCATATCCATCACCGACGAGATGGTAGAGCTGAGTTCTTCCATCGAGCGGATATTGAAGTCGTCTTCGTCTGCTTCCTTCAACTTATGGTTGCGGCGCAGGATTTCGGTGATTTCCTCAATAGCCGAATTGGAATATTCTTCTTTGATGGCCGAAGCCGTCATGCCCTGCAGGTAGGTAATGGCAAGGATACGTTTCTGTATCGTAGTATAAGGCGCCAGCACCAGGTTGTCCTGGTCCATGCCCATGCTGTTGTATCCCTTGCTCTTGAGCAGTCCGATGATGCGGAAGGGGATTTTGTTGAAGCGTACAACCTTGCCGATGGGATTCTCTCCGTTCGTGAATAAGTCGTCAACGACGGTTTTGCCGACGATACACACCTTGGCCGCCGTCGTTATATCCTGTTCGGTAAACATATTGCCGTCGTCGATGCTGTACCGGCGTATGTCGAGGTAATCGGCGCTCACGCCGTAGATCGTGGTAGGTGTATTATTCCCGGCATAGATAAGCTGGCCGGAGCTGTTCACCGTAGGCGAGATGGCGGAGATAAAGCGTGCTTCATTGCGGATACTCTCGTAATCAGCCATTTTCAGGGTTTCCATCGACGAAGCGCTTTGCCGTACGCCTCCCCTCATATCGGCGCCGGGCTGTATCATGATCATATTGGCGCCCATCTCGCTGATCTGGTCTTGTATGCCTTTCTTCGAGCCTTGCCCGATGGCGAGCATGGTGATGACCGAAGCCACGCCGATAATAATCCCCAGCATGGTAAGGAAGCCTCGCATCTTATTATTGGACAAGGCTTTCAGCGCTATTCTGAATAAGTTTGTCAGATTCATTTTTTGTTAGTCTTTTTCTACCGGCAGCCTGGCGAGCGCTTCGGCAGCCGATTGGATATTCTTGTTTGTTTGATCACTGATGACACGCCCGTCTTTCAGCAGGATGTTGCGGCTGCTGTACTGGGATATTTCGGGGTTATGGGTGACGAAGATAATGGTTCGTCCCTCGGCATGCAGTCGCTGGAAAAGTACCAGGATGTCGTGGCTGGTGCGGCTGTCTAAGTTGCCGGTCGCCTCATCGGCCAGGATAACGGCGGGGTCGTTCACCAGGGCGCGCGCAATGGCTACCCTTTGCATCTGCCCGCCCGACATCTGGTTGCTTTTGTGGTTCAGCCGGTCGCCCAGCCCTACGGCTACCAGCGATTCGACGGCTTTCTTCCGGCGGGCAGACGAACCGTACGACGGGTTATACATCAGCGGCAGCTCCACGTTCTCGACAGCCGTTGTCTTGGGCAGGAGGTTATAGCTCTGGAAGACGAAGCCTATTTTGCGGTTACGCAGGGTAGCGCGTGCATTCTTCCCCATCGTACGGACAGAGACGCCGTCTAAATAATACTCTCCGCGCGTAGGTGTATCCAGGCATCCCAGGGTATTGAGCAAGGTACTCTTGCCGGAACCCGAAGTTCCCATGATGGTGACGAACTCTCCTTCACGGATGGAGAAGGAGACCCCCCGCAGGGCGTGAACCGTTTCGTCTCCCACGATGAAATTACGGGATATGTTTTCGAGTCGGATGACTTCCTTGTTTGTCATTGTATCCTGATGTTATATGTATTCATACACTTAGTTTATTATCTCGGCCCTCCCGGTCCTCCTCCTCCCGGAGGGGGGCCTCCCATCATGAAAGGACTGCCACTTGCGGGCGCTGCGACAGAAGTAGATGCCAGTTCCAGCACGATCTCTTCGCCGTCGGTAAGCCCGTCTATCACTTCCGTCACGTTCAGGCTGGATGCGCCTATCGTTATGACTTTCGGTTGGAGGGTATTTCCTGTTTTCTGCCATACGATTTTCTTTCCCGGCTCAACCGCTTCTCCGGCGTTGGCTACAGACAACTGCATGGTTTCGAGGATGCTCTCGTCGGGCACGAAGCGGAGCGCTTTGCCGGGGATGGTGAGGATGTCGGGGCGTTCCAGGGTATAGATGGTGACATTGGCCGTCAGCCCCGGCTTGAGTTTGAGGTCGGGATTATAGGCGCTGATTACCACTTCGTACGTCACCACATTGGAGGTGACGATGGCTTCCAGCCGTACCTGCGTCACTTTCCCCTCGAATACGTCGTTCGGATAGGCATCTACTGTGAACTTCACGTTCTGTCCTTCTTCCACCTGTCCGATGTCGGCTTCATCCACATCCGCTATCACGCGCATCTGTGTCAGGTCGTTGGCGATGGTGAACAAGGTGGGGGTACTGAAGCCGGCCGCTACGGTTTGTCCTTCTTCCACGGCCCGGTTGATGACGACGCCGTCTATCGGGCTGGTGATGATGGCGTATTGCAGGTTACGGCGTACCTTGGTCATATCAGACAGGTTGCGGTCGTAGCTGCTCTTGGCCCGTTCGTAGTTATAGGTAGCCGTTTCGAAATCCGTATCGCTTATCAGTTGCTTCTCGTGGAGCATCTTGCTGCGCGCATAGTTTTTCTCCTGGTATTCAAATTCGGTCTTGCTGCTGGCCAGGTCGGCTTCTTTGGAGATCAGTTCGGCCTGCAGGTTTATTTTATCCATTTCAGCAATTAGTTGACCTTTCGTCACTACGCTGTTGAAGTCCACGTGTATTTTATCAATGATACCGGATACCTGCGTACCCACTTCAACTTTTACAACCGGTTCGACTGTGCCGGTTGCCGTCACCGAATTACTGATAGTACTGCGTTCTGCCCTGACTGTTACCAGCTGATGGGCGCCGGCGCCGGAAGATTTACCGGTAAACAATGCCAGGCAAACGATTGCCACAGCTGCTATAAGCAGAGTGATAATGATTTTTTTCTTTGTTTTCATATTTTGATGTATTTATTTCGGGTCAATAATTTTCGTTTACAGGTTTATCCTGATAGATATTCAGCAGCTGAATGCTCAGGATCGCCATGTATTTGCTTTGCAGCTCTTCCTGTTGTGCATTGAGCATATTGTTTTTCTCGGTAAGGAGTTCCAGGGTGTTCTTCATTCCCAGATAGAACTGTTCTTCCGTCAGGCGGTAGCTTTCCGCTATGTATTTCACCCGTTCGGCGGAGGCCACATACTGGTTTTGCGAAGAGGTAGCGTCTAAATAAACGCCTTCTACCGAGCGAAGCAGGGCTTTCTGTGTATTGAGCAGTTCCAGGCGGTTGCTGGTAAGCGAGAAACGGGCTTTGTTTACCGCCGTTTTATTGCTGCGGTTGCTGAAGATCGGAATGCTGAGTGTCAGGCCGATATTCTCGTTGAAGCGGTCTCCCAGCTGGTCTGCGAAGCTGAAGTTTGTACCGGAGCTGTTACCCGTCCCTATCCCTGCACTCATGGAGAGGGAGGGATAATACCTGGCGGCGGCACTCTTTGTCTCCAGTTCGGCAATGCTGATATTCAGTTCACTGCTTTTTACTTCGGGCATGACGGCCAGGGCCAGGGCATAGATCACCTCCTTTTCCGGAAGAGGAATCATGACGTCTTCGGCTGTCAGTTCAGGGATAACCAGGTCGATCTCTTCGGTAATATCCAGTTCCAGTAATTGCTTGAGTTGCAGTTTGTAATTGTCCAGATTCTTCCGGGCCACCACCAATTGATATTTATCGGTGCTGTATTGGCTTTCCATCTGTGAGAACGACACACGCGAAATGGAACCGGCTTTCAGCAGTTCTTCCGCCCGGTCGCGCTGTGCCTTGGATACCTCCACTGTATTTTCGTTTATGCGGATAGCTTCGTAGGCATAGAGCAGCTGCATATAGGTCTGGACTAATGAGATTCGTATCTCCCGTTCGTTCTGTTCCACGCTCAGTTCATTTATCCTGTCCTGCAGCTCCTGCTGTCTGAGCGCATGGGTGCGTCGGTTGCCGTCAAAAAGCGTCCAGCTGGCATTCAGGTTGTAACTACCGCTATACGTGGTATTATCCAATCCATTGGCTGTCACGTTCTGCCCGATAGAGGCCGAGAGCGAAGGGAAGAACTGCGCCTTTGCCAGCTTCGTATCTTCTTCGCCGAGTTGTTGATTTATCCGGCTCTTTTTGAGCTGTATATTATGCTCCAGGGCATAATCAAGGCAATTCCGGAGGGTCCATTGCTCCGGTTTCTCCTGCGCTCCGGTTCCACCGGAGAAGAGCAGGATGATTGCGGGTACTAAAAACAGATGTTGTTTCATATTATTTTCAATTGCTTACCTTTACGCTGCAAATATATACCAGCCTCAGCCAATGCAAAAACAAAATCGGTAGAGAGGGACAAACAACAGACTAAGACACGCATTTAATCGACGTATTAGCCCCAGTCCCTGCGAGGTATGAAGCAATCCAGGGTACCACCGACCTGAAAAAAGGGGTTGCAGGCAAGGCGTCGATGCCTGATTCGGTGCAGAGTAGTAACTCGTGAGCAGTAGATTAAGGTAAAACAACTGAGTTGGAGCCGGAGTGAGCAGTAGATTGAGGTAAAACGACTGAGTTGGAGCCAGAGTGAGCAGTAGATTGAGGTAAAACAAGTGAGTTGGAGCCGGAGTGAGCAGCAGATTGACTCAAAACGACTGAGTTGGAGCCGGAGTGAGCAGTAGATTGACTCAAAACAACTGAGTTGGAGTCGGAGTGAGCAGTAGATTGACCCAAAACAACTGAGTTGGAGTCGGAGTGAGCAGTAGATTGACCCAAAACGACTGAGTTGGAGCCGGAGTGAGCACTATATTGACCCAAAACGACTGAGTTGGAGCCGGAGTGAGCACTAGATTGACCCAAAACGACTGAGTTGGAGCCGGAGTGAGCAGCAGATTGACCCAAAACGACTGAGTTGGAGCCGGAGTGAGCACTAAATTGACCCAAAACGACTGAAAAGCCTCAAGAGTGACGTATATCCTGCTTCAAAACGACTGAAAAGCCTCAAGAGTGACGTGTACCTGCTCCCAAACGACCGAAAAGCCTCAAGAGTGACGTGTACCTGCTCCCAAACGACCGAAAAGCCTCAAGAGTGACGTGTACCCTGAAAATATTATCTTTGCATTTTCAATAGAGCAGTTTCATACAAAATATAATAAATTCCTGAAAAGGTGGTTACAAATGGAAAAAATCAAGATAGCAACCGAACGGTTATTTTTACGATCTCCTAATATCAATGTGTGTTTCAGAATGTTAATAACCGGTATGATTGATAGGAACAGGTTTCAGCCCGCAATAGACCGTGTCTGTAAAAGGCATCCGCTGTTAAATTGCTCAATAGAAACAGACAAGGAGCATAATGCATGGTTTATCCCCAATACAAGTCATATTAAAATTGAATATTATAATTCAGAAGAAATAGCTGATTGGCAGGACTGGTATAAAAAAACCGATAATATCCCTTTTGATTTTATTCATGGGCCTTTAGTGAAAATCTGTGTAATCAGCGGCACTGATGAAACAGAGATAATTGTATTAGGTCATCATATTATCGGAGATGGAATTGGCTATCTGAATCTGGCAAAAGATATATTACTGTCTCTGGATAATAAACTCGGAATAATTCCGCAGATACCACTTCCTGATAATAAGTTTAAACAAGGAGGAAAACTAAGGTTTTTGTCTGGATTATATGCCAAAAAACTTAACAGGAAATGGAAAAAGAACAGAATATTTTTCTCTGAAAATGATTATTATGTCTTTTTTGAACAATACCGGAATAAATTTATCTCTGCTATATACATGAACTCAATTCATGAAACTGATCTGCAGAAATTAATAGATATCTGTAAGATAAATAATATAACGGTAAACGAACTGATCACATCCGCATTTGCTATCGCAATGGTTGAATTGTCAGGTAATTATCCTGATAAAGAAATCCGTATCGGAGTAGCGGCAAATACACGCAATGAATTAATAACCGAACCCTGTCATTGTATGGGAAATTATGTTACCGGAATAGCCGCTAATATAAATTACATCCCAGAAAAGGACTTTATTACAAATACCAAAAAGATATCTTCAACGATAAGGAAGAAATTAACGAATCCGAAAACCCGCCATCTGATTGTTCATTTTCTTAACGCTTTTGATACGGATTTAGTAGAATCAATAATGTTTGCAGCTTATGGGAATTATCAATTGCCGGTAGCGGAGAAAATAGGAGACCTCATCGGAGAAAGAATGGATAAAAAGGGGTTAGGTATTTCAAATCTGGGACGTCATGAGATTAGTGGCTATGACACCATACAACTATCAGATATGCAGTTTATCGGCCCGGCATTTCCGGCAAATCTATTATCCGTTAGTATAATAACAGTAAACAATAAGCTCAATCTGTGTTTACGTTATAATGAAACGGAAATAGAGACAACTATTGTAGAAAAAATATATCAGAAGGTAATTGAATTATTATTGCAATAACATCATTGCGGGCAGAACGAAGCCATCCCCGGACTGCCCGGCAAGTCTGATTTATATCTCCGGATACTCTTGTTTGAGAAGCCTATATACTTTCGGTGTTTTTTCCTTTATATTCTGAAGAAATTGAAGAAATTTTCTGTTTGACAAAATAATATGAGGTTTCAATTCACGAACAATTTCATCCAGTAATGTCTGGAAATCTCCACCCTCTTTAATTAATTTCTCACAAGCCTCTATCTTTTTGGATAATTCATCTATATCTATCATCTTACTTGGGCGTAACGAATTAGAAAAATCAAGACAATAATGTAACACAGGCGAACGATGAAAACACGATAAGCCCCTCATTTCCCACTCTGCAGGCGCCTCCAGTATCGTATCCTGCAATTCCGGAATATCCGTCAGTTTCTCATCTCGTTCATTCACTGCAATAAAAGCCGTATATTTCGAGTTGA
>JAISZA010000107.1 GCA_031269535.1 Tannerellaceae bacterium | reverse complement strand
TACAGATAAAAATAAAACGAGACAGAACGAACCAGGCATACCCCCGTCTGCCTCATCCTGACAGGGAAAAGGGCTGAAAGCCCGGTATATCCCAGCCCAGCGGCAACGCCCTGGGTATACGGAATAATCCGGTACGCGCCCTGAAAGGGCAGCATAATTATGTCCGCCAGCAATTTCCGGCAGCTTTTCCCCCCGGGGGGAATTCTTGCCGACAATTTGAAATGCACCCGTTTTCTATTGATATGATTTTTCGGCTTTAATCCCCGGGTTGCCCGACGGATGATTTTAATAAGCCGATAAAATCTTTCCGGTTGGATTCGAGGCGGATGTTTGTGCTCCAGTTGCGGGTCTCCCTGCCGGGGGTCAGATGCAACAGGATATGGTTCCATCCTCTTCCGAGTATCAGTTTTTCCGCTTTATACCTGTTGTTGTCCGGATTTCCGGTATGCAGATGCCCATTGACATACACGCGGGTCTGGTGACGTCCCTCAATCAGCAGGTCCACTTGTGGCATATCGGGTTCCGACAGCAGGTCGGATAGCGAGCGTGGAGAATATATCCGGAAACTGAGCCATACTTCCTGTCTGTTACCGAAACTAAAGACGTTCTGCGGGTTGGCCTTTGCAATGTCGTATTGTCCGGGTGTACCTTCGTCGTTTTTGTTTTTCAGCATAAGGGCACGTTCGAGAAATCCATCCTCGGAGAAGGCCTGTAAATTGTTTTCAGGGACCTCTTTCAGTAGCACGCCTAAGTTGGTCAGCAGCGATTTGAATAAGTCTTCGCTTCCCACTTTCAGTTTCACCAGGTCCATGGAGCTGATATAGATATCGCATTGGCCGGCGCTGATTTTTACAATGGCCGCCCCTTCGGGTTTTGATTCGCGTTCGCTCCGGTAAACCGATCCTGTTTTGGAATATTCCGCTTGCCCGTTCCACCGGCTCCAGTCGGTATTGCAGGCTTCGGCTATCACAATGCCTTTTCTGACCGCTTCGCCACTCAGTCCGTAGCTCATAACCGCCTGCCGGGTGAGTTCGGTAAAATAAAAGTCTTCATGGTTCAGTCCTGCAACTATTTCATCCTCCTGTTTAATCAGGAAGGAAGTTGCTTTTCGCTCCGTCAGTTCCAGTGGGAAAGGCAAGAGTTTGTTCAAGGCATTCAGATTTTGCGGATGGACACCCCAGATCAGGATTTTCGCTCCGGCCTGTATGTAGCGGTCTGTTTGTTTCTTTCCGGCTTCATCGAAGCGGGCTGTAGCGCCGTCGATAAGGAGCAGTGCCGGAGCGGGGGTATTACCGGATTTCTTTCCTGGAGCCGGTGTTTTTTCAATCAGCGAAACGCCCAGGTTCAGCAGTCGCTCTCTCAATTCGCTTCTCTCTCCGCAGATGAGATCTATCTGCGCAGTTTTTACCGGAGATGGCGTTGCCGGGCGGGGCTGAGGCTTTTCTTCTATACGGAAAGCCTGGGGAGGATTGGCATTGGCAGCCTGCACTGCGTAGAACAGAGGCCAGGCCTCGTACATTGGCAACTGAGGGTCGTAGCCGGGGTTGATGGTGCTTGTGTAGGGGCCGAGGCGCTCCGGCTGCACACCCGGAACCCCCTCATTGTATGCAGGAAAGAACACTCCGTCGGTAAGATGTGGCGGACGTGTGAGTTCGCTTAATCCGAAGGCAAGCGGTTTCAGTGCATACCAGATAATATTGAAGATGCTGCTGTACGTAGCGTTATAAAACGCTTGTTTCCCGATTAAATCGTAGGCTTCGGTGGCCAGACCTTCCATTCTGCCCAGTTGTGATTCGTATGCGCGGCCGGCATTTACTATCGCCACCTGCTTCGGAGTGCCGTAATAGGCCATTCCCGTTTCTCCCACACCCCAGGGTTTGTTGTGCGACGACCACTCTTTCATGGAGTTTTCGTCGCCATAATGACCAATCACAGTAGGCAGGTTGGTAGGACGCATATCTTCCCCATCCCCCGAAATCCAGTTGCGGGTAGGGTCCCACTGCCTGACGATGTTTACCCATTGATTGATTTCGTGCACCTGCCGTTCCACGATGTTTTCCGGCGCACGGAAAACGTTGATGGCGACCGGCAGAGTCTCGTTGCATACGCTCCATCCGAACACTGAAGGATGGTTTCTGTCGCGCAGTACAAGGTTTTTCACATGCTCCCGGCAATACGCCCAATAATCCTCCGAATCCATTTTGGGGCCTCCGTCGCTTGACCATATACCTGTCTCGTCCAGCACGCAGATACCCATTTCGTCTGCCACATCGAGGTAGAAAGACGGGAAAGGCTGTGCATGAAGGCGCACAGCATTCGCATGGGCGTCTTTCAGCATCTGATACCATCCCCAGGCATAACGGCGGCTCATCTGCGGGATTCCCATGAAGTGCCAGGAATCTCCTTTCAGCCTGATGGGTTCGCCATTGAGCAGCAGCTTATCTCCTTCTATAGTGAACTGCCTCCATCCAAATCGTGTATATTTAATATCGCTGATATTCTTTCCGGGATTTTTCAGGCTGATTACCGCCCCGTAAAGGTTCGGGCTGTCGGTTGTCCATTTTTTCAGTTTTCCGTCCACCTTGCCGCGAGTCGTGATCGTAAGGCTATCCCCTGCTTTTATGCGTATTTCTTTTGTGTCCGGAAGAGACAAGGCTTCTCCTCCGAGCGTACCTTTATCCGCCGGAGCCTGATTTATGTTGTTTGTAGCCTCATTACGCCATTCCCGTATAGAGACATTCAGGCGGATGCGCTGTTCTTTACTGCTGTGGTTTTTGATACTGACGGCAAACGCCACCAAATCATCCGCCACCTCTGGTTGCACGAAGACATCGCTGATATAAACTTCCGGTACGGCCGTCAGATACACATCCTGCCATATTCCGGCAATATGCTGTCCCCAGAAAGAGCCGGCCACGTAATTGCGGCGTCCGTATTTTCCTTCTTTGTCGGTGAGGCTTGCTTTGGCCACGCCCACCACTATTTCATTTTCGCCGGCCTGTAGCAACGGGCTGATATCTATCTCTGTGGGGAAGAAAATATCCAGATTTTCTCCCGCGAACTGTTCGTTGACATAGATGCGTGCCAACCCCGCGATAGCCCCGAAATGCAGGTTTACCCGTTTCCCTTTCCAGGTGTCCGGCAGGGTAAAACGCTTCCGCATCCATCCCATTTGTGCATTTTCCCATTCTCTGGGATACGAAGGATAGGCTACGAAATCGCCTCCTTTATCACCGGCAAATGAATTGACATTCCAGGGAGAAGGGATTTTTATCGGAACGGCATCCCAGACAAACTGTCCGGGCTTTACAAAAGCGCTTATCCGGTTCTGGTAAACGGGCATGAACTGCCATAGCCCGTTCAGGCAGATTTCGTCGCGGTAGGGTGTTTCACTTTCGTGGACAAGTCCGCGTACCGGATTGAAAGGATAAGGATAGGATACCTGTCCTGTTGCGCTGGTACAGAGCAGCAACAGGCATGAGGTGAGTATCCGGAGGTCGTATGATTTAGTTTTCATATTTGTCAGGAAGGTAGTTTTACCGTGATGATTTCTCCTTTTTTCGTGGAATAGCTTTTCCGGATATTCCCTGTGCGTAGATGTAATTTCCCGCCCAGTGTGGACTGTATCTTTGCTTCCTTCAGTTTTCCCTTTTCCCACGCGAGGTCTATGATGAATCCTCCTCTTGCGCGTATGCCTCTGACCGAGCCTTTTTGGGCGAAAGCATCCGGCAGTGAAGGGAGCAGATGAATATCGAAAGTACCGTCGGGGTTATACGAATGACTTTGTACCAGCATTTCAGCGATAGCTGCCGTCGCTCCGAAATTGCCGTCGATCTGAAAAGGCGGATGATCGTCGAAGAGATTGGGTAAGGTCTTACTACTCAGTAGTACGGACAAAAGTTTATACGCATGATTCCCGTCGTGCAGGCGGTTCCACATATTGATTTTCCAGGCCAGCCCCCAGCCGGTTCCATCGTCGCCGCGGGCGATCAGGGTTTTTTTAGCCGCTTCAGCCAGTTCGGGAGTGCCTGTCACGGTGATCTGGTTTCCCGGATGCAGGCCGAACAGGTGGGAGGTATGCCGGTGGTGTGGCTCTGCTTCCTTGTAGTCTTCGGCCCATTCCATGATGCGTCCGCTTGTTTTGCTGATGCGGATAGGAGGCAGTTGCTTCCGTGTTTTCTCACATTCTGCGCGAAAGGCCTTGTCGGTCTTCAGGATTTCAGAGGCTTTGATACAGTTTGTCAGCAGGTCATGGATAATTTCCAGGTCCATGGTGGCTCCGTAAGTGAATACCGATTGCCGGCCGTCGGGAAGGATAAATGTGTTTTCCGGAGAATACGAGGGATTCGTCACTAATTTTCCTGCATAAGCCGTACCGGCAGGCGCTTCGACCAGGAAGTCCATGATAAAACGGGCCGCTCCTTTCATGACAGGATACGCGCGCCGGGCCAGAAATTCCTTATCCCCCGTAAAGCAGTAATGCTCCCAGGGGTGCTGAGCCAGCCAGGCCGAGCCCATCGGCCAGATGCCTTGCGGCCCGTCGGCAGGTGCGGTGAACCCCCAGGCGTCTGTCAGATGATGAACCACCCAGCCGCGGGCGCCGTAGAGGGTGCGGGCGCTTTGCTCGCCGGGTTTTATCAGCATATCGGTCAGGTCGAAGAGAGGGGTATGCAATTCGGAAAGATTGGTGATCTCTACCGGCCAGTAATTCATCTGGAAATTGATATTGGTATGAAAGTCGGCATTCCAGGGAGCATTCATCTGCCAGGCCCAGAGTCCCTGAAGGTTCGCAGGCATACCTCCCGGGCGGGAAGAAGCGATCAGCAGATAGCGGCCAAACTGGAAATAGGTTTCCACCAATCCGAGGTCGGGAGTTCCGGTCTGACGCGCCGCATCCAGACGTTCGTTGGTAGGCAGCGCTTCGAGGCCGGCAGGCACTTCGCCGAGGTCGATCTCAACCCGGTTGAATAACTCCTGGTGGTTGGCGATATGTGCCGATTTCAGTTCTTCGTAGGGTTTCTCCAGGGCTTTGGCTATGGTTTCGGCGCAGGTCTTTTCCGGGTTACCCGAAAGAGCAGTGATACCCTTAGCCAGGTTCTCCAATCCCGGATAGTTCGTTGCTCCGCTGATATACAAAGTAAGCACATCCGCATCCTGAACACTCAGCCGATCGGTATGCGCGAAGGGGTCGTGCACTACCTTCACCCGTCCCTGTCCAGCAACCGCTTTCACCTGCGCCGCCAGACTGATCCCGCGTGGATTACCCTCTTTGTCTTTGGTTGAGATACGTCCGTTGAGCAGTAAGGAAGCGGGGTCGCCGTCCAGGCCTTTGCATGAGGCGTCTTTTTCTCTCCGTAAAGTCAGTGAGAGATTGATTTTGTTCTTTTTATCGGAAGTTAACCGCACGACAATCACCTGGTCGGCTGCCGAGGCAAAATATTCGCGTGTATAGGTCGTTCCGTCCGAGACGTATTGGGTTGTGACAATCGCTGTAGAAAGGTCGAGGCTGCGGACGTAATTCTCGCCGCTGAGTTGCGGTGTGTCGAACCATAATTCGCCCAGCGACTGATAAGATTTAACGCCTTTGGGAATGCCCATCATGGTTGCTTCGGCAAGTTTCACGGCTTCGTTGTTTTTGTTTTCGAACAACAGGCGTTGCACTTCGGGCAGGGCTTTTAATCCATCAGGATTGTCAGGGTTTAAAGGATAGCCGTCCCAGACTGTATTTTCATTCAGTTGGAGGCGTTCGTCTGCGAGGCCTCCGAAGACCATCGCCCCCAGTCTGCCGTTTCCGACAGGCAGGGCTTCTTCCCATACTTTAGCCGGCTGCCGGTACCATAACACATGTTTCCCTTCGGGGCGCTGCGCTTCGCCGGAAAGCCGGGCACGGTCTGTCCAGTTAGCCGTGATTTTGCTTTTGCGGGCGCTGCCTTCAAGTCCTGTGGTCTGCACCACTTTCCGGATGCTGCCGTCGGGATTGTAATACAGCTTATCAAAACAGATGGAACGCAGATTGCCCCGTCCCGAGAGGTCGCAATTATGGTAGAAAGCATACCATTCTCCTTTGTATTCCACGATTGAGCCATGGCTGGTGTCCGAGCCGGTCGGGTCTAAAAAGATGCCCCGGTATGTCCACGGGCCTAAGGGATGATTGCTTGTCGCATAGCGTAAGCGGTTGGCTCCACGGAAATTATCGGCATACGACAGATAATAGACCCCGTTTCGCTTATGCACCCAGGCTGCTTCGTGAAAATCCTCCAGGCCGCTCATATCCTGTAGCGGCCCGTCAAGCTCCAGCATATTGTCTTTCAGCTTTCCTCCTTTACATCTGGAACCTCCGCCGTAGTAGAAATAAGCTTGTCCATCGTCATCTACAAACACACAGGGGTCGATCATGGCAAAAGAGTCGATGCCGGCAAAATAGCCTTGTACCTTGAAATCACTTGCAGGCTTTTTGCTCGTGGCTACCCCTATTTTCCAGGTATTGTTCCAGTCTGTACCGCTCGGATGCGGGAAATAAAAGTAGTAGGTGCCGTTTTTGTATGCACAGTCGGGCGCCCACATGAATCCCCCTTCGGGACGTCCCCATGAGACGTCTGCCGAGCTGAGTATTTCGCCGTGGTCGGTCCAGTGAACCATGTCGTCGGTCGAATACACATGGTATTTGTCCATCAGGTCGCATCCGCGCGGCGGATCTACATCATGCGAAGGATAGACGTACAGCCTTCCGTCGGACCAGACATGGGCAGAAGGGTCGGCTGTATAGAGGTCTCTTACAAACGGGTTGTTCTGGGCAAAGCATAGATGGGCCAGAACAGTGAATACGACTGTCAGTTGAATGTGTTTTATCTGATTCATGGTCTGAATTATTTGAATTATTATTGTTTAAATACCCCTATCATCTGGTAATAAGTTTCCAGCAACTTATCCATAATCCGTTCGCCGGCTCCTATTTCTATTAGGTCAGGCCCGTGATCGGCTCCGTATCCCCCGTAAGCCGCTGAGCGTATGTCGGGCAGGTAGATAGGCCATTTGCCCCCATTCCAGGTATATCCGAAGAAAAAGGGGATGGAGTAAGGCTGCATATCCCGTTTCCAGTCAATCTGAAATTTAATAAAGGGTTCGCCCGGGACTGTTGCAATCACATACCTGTTATTGATAGAGATCGCTGAAAACCAGACGTTATATTGCAGGCTTTTATCGTATCTTCCGGTGAAATGCAGTGAGTCTGTCTTTACTTTAATATCAGGCACATCATACGGATTGGGATACAATTCTTTCGCTAATTTCACGGTTTCAATGGAAAGGAGTTTGCCCATGCGGTCTATTAAATCGTAATTAGACGGACGCGGGTCGTCGGGCCCGGTACGGCCTCCGTCTTTGAACAGAGGCGCCTGATTACCTCCTCCCCCTTGCACGAACAGGCAATTGACCGTATAGTCGAAAGCCTCTTCGGTGTATCGGGTCGCATAACCGACATAATCGGCTGAGATTTCAAAATTATTCCAGGCCACATCCGGATGACAGGCGTAATTCATGATCAGCACCCTCGGTTTCCCACTCAGGTCTTCCAGTTTGATCACTCCCACAGCATTATCTACCGGGCCATGCGGGATACGTTCCGGATTGACGGCGCGGTAATGTTCGTCGCCGAGCCAGGATTCCCGTGCACGTCCGTCATCGCGAAGGATCAAGCGGTTGAAGCTCAATTGGGGGAAGTAGCGATGACCGCCTGAGATACGGGCTTCAAACATATTTTCCGCAGCCTTATCCATAGCAGACAGGATGCGTTCTTCCAACCATTCGCGGGGAGCTGTCTCTGAGGAGTGGGTATGCTGCGGGCAAAAATACACTTCCTTCAGCTGATAGCCGTTTTTTATTTTTTCCGCTAAGGGGATATTCGTATAGCCCCCTAAATCCAGCGCGACAAAGGCGATGCGTGAACCTCCCGCATCCAGAATCAACGTACGCACGTACAAAGAATCATGAACCGGATACCGGGGCTTTGGAGGAGTAATATTTACTTTGGCTGTTCCTGCCCTTAGTTGTTCCGCCCCCATAGCCGGATGAACGGAAAAGAAATAACTGCTTACGACAAGCAAAAAAGCCAAAAAACCGTGTGTTTTCATATGGATTACGATAATTATGTATTTGTTATTTATTACTTTATTACTTTATTATTTGCACGATCAGGTTGGCGACTTTGCCCGGCTCATTGGGTTCGAGCGGATAATGCCCTCTTCCCGGGTCAAGGATGACGGTCAGCTTCCCCCCATAACGTTTTTTTACCTCATTCGTCTGGGTTCTGAGGTTCGGGTCAAGGCTTCCGCAGGCGTGAATGATGGGTATCCCTGCTTTGGCCAGAGGAGCCAGATTATCTATTGGCTGTACCTTAGCCAGGGAAGAGCGCAGGATGGGATTCTCACCGTAGATGCAGGATACTTTGTCGGGATTATCAATCGCCCAGGCATAAACTTCTCCGGTAGCCGCTCCACGTCCGGCCAGCACCGGTTTGGCAGAAAAGCCTTTTTCTACCAGATAGTTATAAACAATATTCCAATGTCCGGGTATTGGCCCGTCGGCATTGTAAGGAACCGGTGCGACTACGATATAAAATCCTTTTGCAAGAAGTTCCAGATCTACATCCGATTTACCATCCGGTTGGTCACACCGGAAAACCCAGGGATTGCCGGGAGCCGGTTGTGTGGGAGCAAGGACAGATACAGAACCTTCCACACCTCCCAGGGTAAAAGAATATTTATTATAGCTCCCTGTAAAATACGGCCCCCATTTGCTTACCCATAATTTTTCTGATGGAGCATATTCATACCTCACTTTCGTACTATAGAAGGTCGTTTTCTTATATTTTTCAGGTAAGCAGGCAGGAATGTATTCTTCTTTTCCGACAAAACTTTGTTCGATGAAATCTGCAATAATATTCGGATCATTCAGGCTATGAGGATGGTGAGCCGTACCATCTTTGATAAGGACGGACATCCTTCCTCCATTGGCGTGATAAATGTTCTGAACCGCATAGGTGTTGTTCAGGATAGGATCAATACTTCCGCATATATTCAATATCGGGACATCATTGGCGGCAAGTAAATCCATTTTCATCAGGCTTGTCTGGGAGAGCCCGGGATTATCGGCGCAGATTGCCGAAACTTTATCGGGGTGATTAGTACCCCAGGTGTACGCATTAGCGCCTCCCCGGCTCATGCCGATAAAAGCCGGTTTGGGTGACAGTCCGTATGTTTTTATGAGGAATTTATACCATACCTCCCAGGTCTCATCCGGATCGGTTGTGATGAAAGCGATGTGAAAGCCTCTTTTCAGCAGTTCTATTTCTGCCTGCGGAGCATGATCCCAGTAACATCCACGCCAGCTCCAGGGCTTGCCGGGAGCTGCCTGTTCCGGTACGACGATGATGCAGCGTCTGGTGCCTGCTTCCGGCCCACCGACGCCATTCCCTTCCCGGGGACTTGCTTTTACGGGTGTTAACTGAAAGGTTTCTTCGCTGATGACGTAATCATAGCGGTCGAAACCATGCCATGAAGTTTTTTCACCTTGCTTTTCCTGTGCATGGCAAGGATAAAGAAACAGTATAAATAACAGCAAAGCGGATGCAGCTGTTTTCGCCAGATTCATTCCTGAGTTCATAATGGGGTTGTTTATTTGTTGTTTATTAATGGGATTTATTCGTTTACTCCTAATTTTTCCAGCACCCAGTTTTCGAATGCGGCATTTTGTTCCGGGAAGTGCCAGTGTGCTGTTTCGGTATATACTTTCAGTATTTTTTCCGAACGGACGACATTATAGGCAGAAAACATCGTGGTAGGCCAGCAGGCGGTATCATTAAACCCCCAGGTAAAATATCCGGGAGTGTTCAGTGTCCGGGCAAAATTAACCACATCGTAATACCGGGCAGTTTCGAGCATTTGTCCGACATTCGATTGATTCTTCAGTCCCGGCCATCCCCCCGGGCGTCCGTGCATAAAGCCGGAGAGGTCGCATGTGCCGGGATGACGTGCTGCAAAACACTTTATGCGAGGGTCAAGAGCTGCCGTCACTACCGCCAATGCTCCTCCCTGGCTGCCTCCTACGACTGCTATATTTTGCTTGTCGAATGCAGGAAGCGTGTATATAAAATCGATCGCCCGCTGACATCCGGTGTACACCCGTTTTAAATAATATGTATCCTTATTGTCCATATTATAAAACGCATACCCCTTCAGGGCTGCCGAAGCGAGATTGCTATATACCTGTTGCGGCAGATTCACGGGTATGCCGTGGATGCCTATTTCCAGGGTGATAACACCTCTGCCTGCGAGTGCCTTATCTCCTGTAAACGAATGAACCCCTGCTCCCGGCACTCTTAAGATGGCCGGATAGGTACCCGGTTGCTTCGGCACGCAAAGCATACCGTATATATAGCTGCCACGGGCGTCGTTCTGAAACCGGATATGGTAAACATCCAGCTCAGACGTGCAAAGCTCAGGTTGCAGGATAGAAAGCGGTTCCAGGGGGATCTGAGCCGCATCGGCTTTCACCTTATCCCAGAAGCTCCGGAAATCATCGGGCATTGTCTGAGTCGGCTGGATATTTTCCGGTTCATACCCCACATTAGTATAGGAAACATACCTTATGTTGTCTGCAACAAAACTTGCGCGTACCGTCTGAAAACCTGGCACTTTCAGTCCGGGAACTTTCAGTCTGACTGTTGAATTTTTAATATCCAGTTTCAGCTTTTTCACCGGCGGCATGGCTTCCGGTCCGTACTCACAGTCAACACGGATGTTGTTGAGAGGCACTTTGTCCCTGATTACCGATATTTCGAAGGAGGCCTCTTCCCCTGTCCGGTAAGTCCAGTTTGCCCTGTCGGGTTTTACGACTACAGTATAAAGCGTCTGAGACGGCTGAGCCCATAAGGCAACCGCATTGAATACAAAAACAAGGCTTACCAATAATTTCATTAAAAATCTCTTCATGTTTATGTGAATTTTATGGTTTCATGAATAATTCCAGTTTTCCTCCTTTCACAATATTTTCATATGTGATGGAAGATTGTGCGTATTTTTCCCCATTAAGGAGCATATAGTCGATATACACGTTTTCCGGTGAGTTATTATGGGCTACAATTGTGAAAGTGTTTTCCTGATTGCCTGCCCGGATGGTCACTGTATCGAACACAGGGCTTGTAATTTCAAACCGCGTATCTCCCGGACATAAAGGATGAATTCCGGAAGCAGCAAGCACATACCATGCCGACATTTGCCCCACATCCTCATTGCCCACTAAGCCTTCCACTTTGTTGTGATATGCATGGGAGCAGATATAACGTGTCCAGTATTGTGTCAGTTGGGGAGCATCCAGCCGGTTGAACAGGAATGGGACATGATGCACCGGTTCATTGGCGTGATTATAATAGGAGTTCCAAAGAAAATCAGATGGAGCTTTTCTGAAAAAACCGATCAGATCAACCAGTACTTTAGCTTTTCCTCCCATTAATTTAACCATCCCATCTACATCATGCGGGACAAACCAACCTTGCTGGTACAAATTGGATTCAATACAGCCGTAAGCATCGCTCAGCCGGCCTTCTTCCGGCCATTCCAACCAGCTACCGTCGTTATTTTTGGGTCTGAACCAGCCCTTAGCCGGGTCGAAAATCAATTGGTAAGCCTGTGCTCGGCCGGAATATTTCCTGGCATCCGGTTCATTGCCCAAACTTTTTGCCAGTTGTGCCATACACCAGTCGGAATAGGCATATTCCAATGTGTTGGATACGCTGTATTGACCGGTAGTATAGCCCCGGTCTTCATTGCCGAACGTCTCAGACGTTTTCACGGCATATTGGTATGCTTTTTGCAGGTCATATCCCCGTATACCTTTATTGCAGGCATCTGCCAAAACAGAAATAGCAGGATTTCCAATCATACATCCTGAATAAGCATTAAAAAATTCCCAACGTTCGTAATATCCGGTCTGATTTTCTTCTGCCAGAGTGACTAATGAGTTAATCATGTCGCAGACGATTCCCGGATTAATCAGTGTTTGCAGGGGAAACTGGCTTCTGAAAACATCCCAGCCACTGAATATGGTGCGTTTGGTAAACTTATCCGCTGTATGCGGACGCTTGTCGCCTCCCCAGTAACGACCATCAACATCCGTAAATGTCCTTGGATCAATCATGGTGTGATATAAAGCGGTATAAAACACAGTTTTCTGTTCTTCCGTTCCACCACTGACCTTTATTTTACCCAGTGCTTCACGCCATGCTTTCCTGGCATTTTCTCGTACGCTATCGAATGTCAGAGAAGCAATCTCCCGCCGGAAATTTCTTTCGGCGCCTTGCATATCCACAAAGGATATGCCTGCTTTTACTTCGATGATTTCATCCTTTTGTGTTTCATATTCCGCAAAAAAACCAATATGTCTTCCTTCCAATTCCGGAAGGTCACGGACGACAGCCGCTTCTGAGACTCTTTGGAGGTAAGGCGTACTGGTAACGTCTTCCAGTTTGCGACTCCAATTTTCAGGAATAGTGGCATTCCAATACCCGTGCCGGTCAAATGGTCTGCTGAATTGCAGATAAAAATACACAGTATAATTGGCTTTTCCAGCTCCATTGCCCCAGCCGCCGCCATCCGGCGTGCATTTCATCCATCCCCGGATAGTTTGTTGATCCACTATCTGCACGTATTGATAAACAGATGTTCCGCCTACGCGGCGTGCCAGGTCTATCTGAATACGGGATTGTTTGTTTTCCGGAAAAGTAAATCGCAACATGCCACTATGTTCAGCAACAGTAGCCTCTGCCCGGATGTTATAATCGGTAAGCAGTGTCGAATAATATCCTGCCGTAACCTTTTCGCTACTTTTCAAGTAGGCGGAACGGTAACCTGTAGAGGTGTTTTCCGGCTGTCCGGCTACTGTTTTAAGTACTCCGGAAGTCGGCATTACCAGCAAATTACCCAGGTCGCCGTACCATCCTACTCCGCTCATTTGAGTGAATGCAAAACCCTCTATCGAAGTGTGTTCATAACTGTATCCGCAGCCGTTATCACCTCCCGTAATCGTATTCGGACTTACCTGAACCATCCCGAAAGGAAAAGCCGCACCTGGAAATGTCTTTCCCAAACCGTGATACACTCCTGCACTTTCAGCACTCGTACTTACTCCAATAAATGGATTTACATAATCTACCGCCTCCTGTCCGGAGACCGCGCCGGGCAGAACGGAGAAAATTGTCAGGATAAACTTCAGCAGATAATTTTTCATTCTCTCTCTGGAATATGATTCGTAAAAGGTATCTCTTTTCGTAGCATTTTAGCTGCCTGTCCTGCCAGAAACAGATAATAATCGTTGCCCAGATCGGCATCTAACGGCAAGAAATAACTTTCGCCAGCCGGTACTTCTGTGGCACATTTAAAAATGGCAGTGCCTTCATCTATCTCGTCAAACATAGCTAAATAAAGCATTTCCGCTTCCCTGAAGCGATACCAGCCGCGGTCGGAGCCGTCTCCTGGACAGCTGAACCATCCCTGATAGCCTGCCATCACCAATCCCTTGTAGGAATCGTATTTTTTTACCATTGAAAACGAATCCTTGCCTATGGAGGTGATAGCCGCCATTAGCACAGGGGAAGGTACCGAACGTCCGTTTTCATTGAACGCTTCCACCGTAAAGTCGTATTCCGAATCGCGGTTGAAAAATCCGCCCTCGTACTCATTGTCATACACCATGACAGACTGGGGAGGGAATCCGCCTTCGCGCCTTGCATGGACAATATACCCGTCGGCGTCTTCCTGTTTGTTCCACGACAAGAAGAATCTCCTTGGGTCGTCCGGATTTCGTTGCACCCGGATTCCGCTGACTTCTCCGGGCGCTTTGCCTTTCCCGCTCCCAAAGATCCGGAAGCCATAGAGGGAAAATTTACCCGGGACCTCCCTGCTGTTGGTGATTCGCAGGTAACGTGCATGCACAGGCTGGTTCAATACGGTCAGGTCGTGAACGGCATCTTTGCTGTTGGCTGACCTGTCCACGATTGTTGACCAGTTTTCTCCATTGGTGGAAGCTTCTATTACATATTGATAATAGAACAATGGATGAGGCGCCCTCAGGGTGAAATCATGATCGGCAAAATTGACTTGTATCGCGCGGATTTCCATATTTTTTTTCAGGTCAACCTGCAGCCATTCACCGGGGTTTCCTGTTTGCGCTGCCCACCACGTCTCTATCCGTTCATCAACGGCCAGATCAGGTTTATATCCTTCCAGGAAAGAGGAGGAGGCTACCGGCTTACGGTACGAAAGCATGTTCCAGCCTGTAAAACCGTCGTTCGTTTCAAAATCTGTTTTTTCTGAAGGAATGATAAACGGATAATCCATCCATACCGAATGTTGTCCCAGCGCACCCTTGGCGGTAATATAAAGCGGGAACAACCCCAGACGTCGTTCAAACATGTGACGTTGAGATATTTTCATGCTTGCCACATGCCAGTAATTCCCGTATTTATCTGAAAACGTATGCCCATGACCCGCCCCTCCTGCAAAACCGCCCGGTTTGAATGAAAACGGTGAATAGGGCATATAGGTGAACGGGCCTAAAGGATGATCGCCTGTATAGACTCCGTCGGCATAAGTTCGGAACTCAGTACCCGGCGCAGCATATTGCAGATAATATTTCCCCTCGTGTTTGATCATACACGGGCCTTCGTTCCATCCGTCTTTATTTCTCTCGTTGTTATCACCCGGATTTTCCCATCCGTATATTTTCGAACGGTGTTCAATCAAAGAAACGGCTTTCCCTATCACTTTGAATCCGTCGTCCGGGTCCACTTCCACTCCGAAGATGGGGTCTTTATCAGAACACCCCCAGTACATATAGACACGTCCGTCATCATCTCTGAAGAACGCCGGGTCTTGGGTGCCGGTGGCAGGGAAATCAAATTGGGTATTTATCAGCTCCCAATTATCTTTCTCAGGATTCGGTGTTTTGTAGATTTTTACCGGTCTCCACGAAGCCATAAAATACAGGGTATCTTTAATGACTAAGATGGTCGGTGCATAATTTTCGATAGTTTCAATGGATGTACAGGGGATATACGTCCATTCGGCCAGATCGGGTGAGCTCCAGTATCCACCTGATTTCGATGCAAAAAGATAATATTTCCCTTTGAAATATTCACAAACCGGATCAGCAGCTTCTCTCCGCGCAGGATCATTGTCCTGGGGTTGAAAACGATAAACCAGATTCATCGGATTAGCCACTATCCGGTGGTTTTGGGCATAAGCTGTCTGACTCCAGCAAAGCAAGCCCACTATCAGCAATTTGAATATTTTGTTTTTCATGGATTAAATTTTGTAACAAAAGAAATGGAAATATCTTAATGAGTGAATTAAAATATGATTAAATCGGATTAATATATGATTAAAATTTTTTTAACCGGGAGCGTCCCTGTAAAAGGGGAGCAGGCCGGGGAAGGATGTCCGGATCGTTTCGCTTTGTCTTGCAGGGACACGGGCGGTGAAGCGAATCCCGGATGAGTGTAAAGCATCCCTCCATGCCTTTTTGCAAAAGTTATGGGGGTACGGGAGAGGGGCGAATACAATCAGCTTTTCCTCTGCCCTCCGGATTTTGGAGAGGGAAAACAGATGAGTTTGGGGTGAAAGTCTATTGGTTTCAGGATGGAAATATATGGGATTCCGGTAAGTTACTCCCGGGTTGGCCTATCCGTCGTATTTCCAACACGCTTTTAGTGCATGCTTTCATATCTTTCAGCTAAAATGTCGGATATTTCTTTCTCGGTGAGACTTGTAAGTGCCACAATCTGTCCGATAGTCATATTATGTTTACGACAGTTTTGAACAAACTTAATACGCGCTTCATTTCTTCCTTCAATTCTTCCCTCAATTCGGCCCTCATTTCTGCCTATCATTTCTCTGTAATTCATAGAACTGATCACATCGTCGTATTCCAGTACGCTTTTACTGTATGCTTTCATATCTTTACTTGTTAAATTATTTATTTTTGCATTTTCGTATGATTCACTGAATATTTTATCATTCAGCCTTTCCGGACGTCCGGGTAACTTTTCCATGTGTTTCAGGGAATAAAGCCATTTGTCCGCTGCCGTTTCCAGTTCATCCTCTGTCTTACGGAATTTCGGCAGTTCTATTGTCTGCACTTCCCATTTATCCGTAAAAAATCTGCCTGCTTTCTGCCGTACTATTTTTATCTGTTCTGTAACAATATCTGCAGCTTCTTTTTCCGGAAACATAATATTGTCGAGAATACATATCATATATACTCCGCTGAGGGAATAATTCCATGGCACCTTTATTTCTTTTCCTCCGCTGTCAGTCCGGGTTACACTTCCTTTCGGAGCCTGACTGATTACCGGATAACTCATGTAAAACAGTATTCTTTCGGCAAAATGCATCTGCGGCGAGGCCTGCATCTCTACGATAAACCTTTCCCCGTCTGCAGCCGTGCAGTAAACATCATATACTGCTCTGCGGTTTTCTCTGATATAACCCAACTGTTCCGCCGGAAGATATTCTATCCCGGCAATGTCTTTGTCTAAAATTGCATTCAGAAACGCAGTCAGCAATACTTTATTGCCGAATATTTTCTTGAATCCGAAATCGGTTTTTATATTCATAAAAACCGACGACCCGATACTTTCCAATCCTTTTCCTTTAGCCATATTCCAACAATTCCAGAGCGTAAAGTTACAAATTATTTTTTGAAATACACGACAGTGCGTATC
>JAISZA010000215.1 GCA_031269535.1 Tannerellaceae bacterium | reverse complement strand
CATTTCGAGGCGGAGCGTATCCCGCGCTCCCAGGCCGATGGGTTTGATGCCTTCGGGCTTGCCGGCTTCGAAAAGGGCATTCCAGATACGCATCGCGTTTTCGGGGTGGAAATAGAGTTCGAAGCCTCCCGCCCCGGTATAGCCTGTATTGGAGAGAATGACATGGCTGCATCCAGCCAGCTCGCCTTCAGCAAAAGCATAATAGGGGATGGCCCGGAGATCGACCGGGGTAAGCCTTTGAAGCACCTCCCTTGCCAGGGGACCCTGAACGGCTAACTGGGCCATGCAGTCGGAAGCGTTTTCCAGTTCGGCTCCTACGGTATTATGGCTCAGGCACCACTCCCAGTCTTTGGCGATATTGCCGGCGTTTACTACCAGCATATACTTCTGCTCTTCGTAACGATAGACCAGTAAGTCATCTACGATTCCTCCCTGATCGTTCGGGAAGCAGGTGTACTGCGCCTTGCCTACGCTTAAAGCCGAAGCGTCGTTGGAGGTGATCCCCTGGATAAAATCCAGTGCTTTGGGGCCTTTGACCCAGAACTCTCCCATGTGGGAAACATCGAACACGCCCACCGCTTTACAAACCGTGAGATGTTCGTCGATAATGCCGGAATATTCTATCGGCATATTGTAACCTGCAAATTCGTGCATCTTGGCACCTAAAGCAATATGTACGTCGGTGAATGCTGTCTTCTTCATAGCAATTCTATTATTTTAATGATTGTTTGCATACTTTTTTCCAGCGACTGAACCGGCAGAAATTCATAACGTCCGTGGAAATTATGTCCTCCGGTAAAGAGGTTCGGGCAGGGCAGTCCCTTGTACGAGAGCTGTGCTCCGTCGGTTCCGCCTCGTATGGGTTTGATGAGGGGTTTAATTCCCACAGCCTCCATTGCCCTGGCTGCCAGATCGATGATGTGCATCTTCTGCTCGATCACTTCGCGCATATTATAGTATTGGTCTCTGATATGCAGGCTCGTACTGCCGGGATAGTTTGTGTTCATCGTATCGGTGAGTATCCGTAAGTATTCTTTATCGTGTTCGAACGTTGTGCGGTCGTGTTCGCGGATGAAGTAGGTGAGGGAGGCCTCCTCTACTGTGGCATGTACATCGGCGAGGTGGAAGAATCCTTCGTATCCTTCGGTATGTTCGGGTCGTTTCTTTTCCGGCAGGAGCGAGGCGAACTCCATGGCCAGCAAGGCCGCGTTTCTCATTTTTCCTTTGGCTGTTCCCGGATGTACATTCAGTCCTTTGAAGGATACGCCGGCGATGGCGGCATGAAAGTTTTCGTATTCGAGCTCTCCCAGCTGTCCGCCATCGACGGTGTATGCCCATTCGCATCCGAACTTTTCCACGTCGAAGAGCGCGGCTCCCCGTCCGATCTCTTCGTCGGGTGTGAAGGCGATGCGTACGGTACCATGAGGGGTTCCGGGATGTTCTTTCAGGTATTGCATGGCGCCGACGATGGCGGCTATGCCTGCTTTATCGTCGGCGCCCAGGAGGCTTGTCCCGTCGGTGACGATGATCTCTTGTCCGATGTAGTCGTTCAGTTCGGGGAAGAGGGTAGGAGAGAGGAGGATTCCTTCTTTTTCCGAGAGGAGGATATCTCCCCCTTCGTAACGAAGGATGCGGGGTTTAACTCCTTTCCCCGATAGATCAGGGCTGGTATCCAGATGGGCGATAAAACCGATGGTAGGAAGTTCACGGGATGAATTAGCCGGGAGAGTAGCCATCAGATAGCTATTCTCGTCGAGTGTAATATCTTCCATGCCAATCTCTTTCAGGTCTCTCACAATCTCTTCAGCCAAAACGCGCTGTCCCGGGGTACTTGGCGTTGTCGGTGATGTTTCGCTCGATTGCGTATCAAAGGAAACGTATTTCAGAAAACGTTCTGTCAGATTCATAAAATGATATCATAAAATAGGACACAAATATACGCTTTTACTCTGAATAGCAAACTCTCCGGATAAATAAAACCGGACAGGATAAACCTCTCCCCCGGATTATAAAAGAAAAAGACAGATTTGCCGCACCCTATTTTATTCTGACCTTACTGTATCCATATGTCTGATGAGGTCAAGTATTTTATTTGAAAATCCATATTCATTATCGTACCAGCTAACTAATTTCACGAAAGTTGGAGATAAGGCAAGCCCCGCCTTTGCATCAAAAACGGATGTTCTTGTTTCTCCGATAAAATCGGTTGATACGACTTCATCCTCGGTATATCCTACTATTCCTTTCATTTCATTCTCTGAAGCTTCTTTTACGACTTTGCATATTTGGTCGTAACCAGCAGGTTTTTCAAGCCGGCATGTTATGTCTGCAACGGAAACATCCAAGACAGGTACTCTGAATGATAAGCCTGTAATTTTACCGGAGAGTTCCGGTATGACCTTTCCTACTGCTTTGGCTGCTCCTGTCGAAGACGGAATAATATTACCCGAAGCGGCCCGTCCTCCCCTCCAATCTTTCATTGAAGGACTGTCAACCGTTCTTTGTGTCGCGGTCGTTGCATGTACAGATGTCATTAAGGCTTCAATGACACCAAACTTATCATGTATTATTTTCATCAAAGGAGCAACACAGTTGGTTGTACAGGAGGCATTTGATACAAAAGATTCTCCCTTGTATTTGTTCTCATTCACTCCCATAACAAACATAGGGGTATCATCTTTGGGAGGTCCGGACATTACAACCCGTCGGGCACCTGCTTTTATATGAGCCTGCGCCTTTTCTTTTGTCAGGAACAAACCGGTCGATTCAACAATATATTCCGCTCCGGTTTCATTCCATTTTAAATCTTCCGGATTTTTCTCCGATGTGATCCGGATAGTTTCTCCATTAACGAATAAGTTTCCGTCTTTTACACCGACACTCCCGTTGAAAGGCCCATGTACCGTGTCGTGCGTCAGCATATACGCCATATAGTCCGCACTTATCAGGTCGTTAATTCCAACGACCTGAATGTTTTTGTAATTCCGGGCTGCACGGAAAACAAGACGCCCGATTCGTCCAAATCCATTGATACCAATTTTGATAGTTTTCATACCTGATTAAAATTTTAAATGAATAATGATTCGCTTCTCTTTCGCTTTGCAAAATTACTTTATTATCTATCCGGCAGCAATGACATATCATATACCAATACTGCCATTTCAGGATAAAAATGATTATGTTTGCAGAAAAACCGCATGTGAAAACAGATACAAACATCAGGCATATTGTGATATTGGTTCATCCCTATTCGACACTTCTGAACATTTCTGCTCCGATAGAAATTTTTCAAACGGCGATAAACAACATTGACAAGGCAGGAAATAAAGTTGATTTCTCCTATCGGATACACGTTGTCTCAGCTGATAAAAGTACAAAGATTGATATAAATCCCGGAATATCCATGAATTGCGAAAGTACCTATCAAGCAATTGACTATCCCATAGACACACTTATCGTTACAGGAGCTCCCCGAAAAAACGGATTTAAAAAAGAGGTGCTGATCTGGCTAAAAGAGCAGGCCGCTATTGTGCGTCGTATTTGCTCCATGTGTGCAGCTGCCTTTATCTTGGCTGAAGCAGGTATTCTGAAAGATAAAAGAGCCGTAACGCATTGGCAGCTCTGTGAAGAAATGGCAGACAGCTATCCGGACGTAACCGTCAATCCGGACGCTATTTTCATCAGAGACGGAAATGTATATACCTCTGCGGGTGTTACAGCCGGTCTGGATTTGGCATTAGCTTTAATAGAAGAAGATTTGGGAAAAGCATTTGCACTCTATGTGGCCAGGATAATGGTACTTTTCTTAAAACGCCCCGGAAATCAAACTCAATATAGTACGATATTAGAATCTCAGAAAACAGATTATCAGCCTGTAAATAAGATAACAGATTGGATATATAATCATCTGCATGAGGATATTACTGTTGAGAGATTAGCTGAGTTATCCTTAATGAGTCCACGGAATTTTGCCAGGGTTTTTGTCCGCGAGTTAAAGATAACTCCTATTAAATATGTAGAAAAGTTGAGAATCGAAACGGCCTGTCGCCATTTAACGGATACACAGTTGACCATAGACGAGATTGCGCATCTGTCCGGTCTGAAAAACTCACTGAATATGAATCGTATATTCTTAAAAACCTTCAACACAACTCCGTCCCAATACAGAAGGAGCTTTAGTTCATCATTTAGTCTTTGACTTTTATTGGCTTCGATAAAAAAATAAAAAAGTCTGTTAGCCAATAGAAACTTTATTAACGCCCGAAATGAAACAGATTATTGAGAAATGGGGCAATCTTGATAAAAGTCCGGACAATTATGTATTTCCCTTTCTCACCGGCAATGAAACGCCATTGAAGCAAAAGAAAAGAGTTCAGGGCATTACCCACCGGATAAACAAGCATATCCAGAAAATCGAGGATAAGTTGGGCATGCTAAATATAAGTACCTATACCGCAAGACACTCATTCGCAAGCGTATTGAAAAGAAGCGGAGCGAATATTTCCTATATTTCCGACAGTTTGGAGCATAGCGATTTGAAAACAACAAAAATCATTTGAAAAGAAAGAACGGATTAAAAACATGGCATTGTTGACGAATTTCGGGAATGAATAAAGATAAAAACAATATTTGTTTTAATTCTGCACCGATAATACACATTTTCGTGTATCTTTGCGCGAAAAATAAAACGGATAATGATGAAGAAAAGATATTTAGAAGAATTTCATCAATTAAAAATATTCCAAAAAAAGGATGTCTTATCGCTTACGCAAGATGGTAATGCAGCCAAAGAACTTTTGCGAAGGTACAAAAAAACGGGACTTATATCGCAGATACGTCGAGATTTGTATTCGGCAACCGATTTAGCGAATAAAGTAAGCCTTGCAACAAAGTATGAAATAGCAAGCAGGATAACACCATCCGCTTATCTTTCTTACCATGCGGCATTGGAATATCACGGTTTATCCAATCAAGTCTTTTACGAAATCTATGTTTCATCCGATGAACGGTTTAATAATTTTGAATATGAAGGAATCAAATATACTTACTGTGAATCAAAAATTTCGCGGGGAGTGATTAGCCCGCCAATGGATTCATTGGTAAAAGTAACCGATTTGGAACGGACTGTTGTCGATTGCATAGATTGTATCGGACGAAGCGGAGGTTTGGAAGAATTGATTGTCTCTTTTTCATTGATTACCTATTTAAAAGAAACGCAATTGTTGGAATATCTGAATGAATATAAAAAACAAATTCTGTATCAAAAAGCCGGCTTTATTCTTTCATATTTTAAAAACGAGATGAAAATTAGCGATGACTTTTTTAACGAGTGTCGGGCGAAAGTTGGTAATAGTATTCGTTATCTGACAAATCCATACGAATCAGATACTTATTTTAAAGAATGGCAACTTTACGCGCCGGAAAATATTCTTTCATTTTTAGAACAGGGAGGAAACATCAATGTTTAATTACAGTAAAAACGATTTAGTCAGGGTAGCAAACGAAACAGGGTTCATCCGTTATAATCTGGAAAAGGTTTTCAGGTTATGCGATATTTTAGAATATCTGAATGTCAATCCGTTATTGGCAGAACATTTAGCCCTGAAAGGCGGGACAGCTATCAACCTGACTGTTTTCAGTTTGCCGAGATTGTCTGTTGATATTGATTTGGACTTTTCCAAAGAATGTGACCGGGACGAAATGATTCGGATACGGGAAAATATCAATAAAGACTTACTGAATTTCATGCTTACACAGAATTATGTGTTAAGTCCCTATACAAAAAATCCTCACTCTCTCGATTCATGGAGTTTTTATTTTCAAAATTCCGAAGGGAACAAAGATAGTATCCGAATCGAGATAAATTATTCCATGAGAAACCACGTCTTGCCGATCGAAAAAAGAAAAGCCAATGCGAAATTATTAAACATTGAATATGAGGTTAATACGTTATCCATGCCTGAATTATTCGGCAGTAAAATAAAAGCCCTCATTGAGCGGACAGCGCCGAGAGATTTGTATGATGTCAATAACATGATAAATTTCAACATTATTAGACCGGAAGAACAGAATTTGCTTCGTAAAATAGTGATATTTTACCTTGTTCTCGGTGCAAAGAAGCAAATTAACCTACCATTTGCTTTTGAGAATCTTAACGCATTAAAATATAATCAAATACGCGCTAATCTTATTCCTGTATTACGGAAAAGCGAACGGTTTGATTTTGAAATAGCAAAAACAATCGTAAAAGAATATCTTTCTAATCTAATGATATTTACTGATAATGAAACAATGTTTATTGAAATGTTTAATCAAGGCATCTATCAACCGGATTTGTTGTTTGACAATGGAAACATTATAGAACGCATCAAAGAACACCCGATGGCAGTTTGGAGAACAAAAAATAAATAAATCATTTTATGATTAAATTCAAGATATAATCATGTCCCGCCGAAAACAAACAAACAAACAACCATCAATCTGAAAGAGTTAGATTGCTATCAATGCTGTGTTGTCCTGCCAATTTTTTGGAAGTAATTCGTAATGCAGGATTGAAAACCGATATTACCCAAGTCCGCAGTCTTTTGAAAGACAGTTAGGGCTTGCGGACGGAAAAGAACAGCGATTATACCTTTTATTACATCGGCAGCAGGCAGAAGTCTCCCGGTGGGACTATGGTGGTGTCTCTGTGGAAAAATTTGTCCGACCCAGGTCAAACACGTATCCGACCCAGGTCAAACACCTGTCCGACCCGGGTCAAACACCTGTCCGACCCGGGTCGGACAAATAAAAGTATCTGATACCGGAAAAAGAAAGATCAGAAAGTTCTGCCCGGAAACGGTTACCACAGGAGCTTTTAAAAAAAAATCTTTTATCATACCAACAAAGTGGAAGACAATGGCTGCAAAAGTTGGCATGGCCTTCATACTTACACAACGGACGGCACCTGTCTTCAATTGCAGGATACGCAACAGAAACAAAATATCGTTCTTTTTTTGGTAGTTTTAAATACAATCACTATATTTGTGCAAAATAGAAATGTTATTCATGATATGCCGGAATTGATCAACAGAAATATAGAAACGTTTG
>JAISZA010000110.1 GCA_031269535.1 Tannerellaceae bacterium | reverse complement strand
CTTCTTTTTGAAGCAGACGCATATGGATGCTTTATCTCATGTGCCGGGAAGGGAGGATATGGAATTTTAGTGTAATTTATAAACAATTGATTTTATGTATATTAATAAAACAACAGAGTAGGAAGACAAAGAATTAAATAATCATTAACTGATTCTAAATCCCGTTAATTTGTATGCTTTTTGATAGTTAAATGCGTATTTTTCCTGTCATATTGCTATTGTATTTTAAAGTTAATTCGGACAGATTTGTTATTTTATAAAAAGAAATTCACGTATTTCGGTAATTTACTCCGGTATTTTCAGGGATTTTATTGCGATGATTCCGGGAAATCATTGCGATGATCCGGAAATTTCATTGCAATGATTTCGGAAAATCATCGCAATGATTTTCTGGAAAGAAGCTGGTGAAAAGTCAAAAACATCTAATATAGCAGAAAATTCTGTTAAAATCAGGTTTTTTAATAGTTACGAGTTACAAGTTACGAGTTACAAGTGGAGATGTCAGATTGTGCTGTTTCCGGAAGGAAAGCTGTCTTATTGTCAGTTTTAGGGATGTATTATTCAGTATTCACTATTAGTTATTCACTTTTAAAAGCAGAATGATTTTTTCATCCCCTTAAATTACAGCGTTTTTTGCGCCCGGAGGACAGACGGTGGCTAAAAAATGAGTTTTTTCAATGACCAAATCTGACATTTTGATAGTTTTGTCATTTTGATTATACTGCCAATGGTGTTGTCAGGAAATAAACGTTACAAAAACCTGGATTGCTTCGCTCCGCTCCCAATGACGACCCTTCCATCATTGCTTCGCTTCACTCCCAATGACGACCCTTCCATCATTGTTTCGCTCCGCTCGCAATGACGACCCTTCCATCATTGCTTCGCTTCACTCCCAATGACAACCCTACCATCATTGCTTCGCTTCACTCCCAATGACGACCCTACCGTCATTGCGAGCGGAGCGAAGCAATCCAGTAATGCCGCCGGTAATGAAAAAACGTAACACTTATTTCCTGACAACGCCAATGAAAACAAAACATTCTGTTTCGAAACACATCACTTCCACCGGAACACCTGATCAGAGCGGAGCGTTTAAAAAAAAAGAATCCGCCCATTTTTGTGTGATAATTGATTTTTCATTACTTTTATGCCGATTAAATTCTAATATCATTAACAACATAATTTACAATACTCAGAAAATATGAAGAGAAACATCTTTGAACTCAGTACCGAACAACTGAAAGAGATTGCACAGGCTCTGCAAAACAGAGTGGGAGAAGGACTTACCAAAGACAATCAGGAAGTACAATGTATCCCTACTTTTATCAATCCGAAAACCACAGATGTGGAAGGGCAGGCATTGGTGCTGGACCTGGGAGGAACCAATTACAGGGTAGCCTCTGTAAACTTTGCCGGCGGAAAAGCAACAATCCATCCCGAAAATGGCTTTAAAGAAGACTTGTCTGTCATGAAAACACCCGGCTTTACCGAAGAACAATTGTTTGAGAAACAAGCAGACCTGATAAAAGCTATCAAGCGCGAGAATGAATCGGCCATCGGCTATTGCTTCTCTTATCCGGCCGAATCCTTATCCGACGGGGATGCCAAACTCCTGCGCTGGACGAAAGGGGTCGATATCCCGGCCATGGTCGGCAAACCTATCGGCAAGCCGCTGGTGGACTATCTGAATGCACAGAGCGAGCCTAAGTTTACGGGCATAAAAGTGATCAACGACACGGTAGCCAGCCTCTTTGCCGGGCTTACCCGGAGCGACTACGACGGCTATATCGGCCTTATTGTCGGGACAGGTACGAATATGGCGACGTTCGTCCCGGCTGATAAAGTTAGCAAATTAGATAAAGATACGAACGTGGAAGGTTTATTACCTATCAACCTGGAATCAGGCAACTTCCGTCCGCCGTACCTGACCAATGTGGACGGCATAGTAGATGCTCTTTCGGATAACAAAGGTGCACAGCGTTTTGAAAAAGCCGTTTCGGGCATGTATCTGGGAGAAATTCTCAAGGCTGCTTTCCCGTTCGACGAATTTGAGAAGAAATTCGATGCCCAGAAACTGACAACCATCATAAGTTATCCCGACATACACAAAGAAAAGCACGTACAGGTAGCGCGCTGGATATACGAACGCTCGGCCAAACTGGTAGCTGCCTCCCTTGCCGGCCTTACCTTAGTGTTAGTGTCGCACGATGCCTCCATCAAGCGCATCCGCCTGATAGCTGAGGGAAGCCTCTTCTGGAGCGAAGACCTCAAAGGCGCTAACTACAAAGATATTGTAGCGCAAACCCTCCGCAGCCTGCTGGACAGCTTCGGCTATAAAGATGTCAGCGTCGATATCGACAAGATGGAAAATGCCAATCTGATAGGCTCTGCCATCGCTGCCCTCTCGTAAACAACCCTTCGCTGTCACAGCGAATAAAATACTGAATAACATAGGATGTTCCCCAGATGGTCTTAGGAATGTCCTATGTTTGTTATTGCAAAGAGTAGCGCTACTCTGACCTGCCGTTTATAGGAAGGCCAAGGTAGCGCTACACATATAAAGTAAGCCGGAACTCTACAAACTGTCGCCAAAGTCTTCCCTGAACTTCGCTATGAGTTTCTCCGGCCAGTCGGAAACAGGCTCCAGTCCTCCCATAAAGAAGCGCAGCACAGGCGGTTCATAGACGAACTTCAGTCCGCCGATCAGGGCCCGGTTCTCATTCAGCCATACCATGCGGTCGGCTACATATTTGATCTGGGATAGCGTGAAGACGCGGCGCGGGACGGCCAGGCGCAGCAACTCCATATCGGCGTATGTCTCGTTTCCTTCCTCGTCGCGCTGGTTCGATATCGAGCCTCGTTCCATCCCCCGCACCCCGGAGATGAGGAAGAATGCCGCTGCCAGCGAGCCTGCCGGATATTGGTTTTGCTGGATGTGGGAGCAGACCCGCATCGCATCTACATGCGCTCCGAGTACGCCCGGAGGTGTGACCATCGGTACACCCTGAGCTGTAAGCGTATTTACCAGATAAGCGATGAACTGGGGGCTTTGGCTGATCATCGTTTCGTCGAGCGTTTCGTATAAACCTACTGCCATGGATTCTATCTCCCGTACCGAGATACCGCCATACGTCAGGAATCCTTCGAATAAGGGAACGAGGGCCTCCAGGTCACGGTAGATTGTCTGATCATTCGTACAGATACCTCCTCCGCGCGAAGAACTCAGTTTGCGTGCCGAGAAATAAACGATGTCGCATAAGCCGGTCATAATAGAAAGCACCTCTCCCATCGACGAATTTTCGAACTCAGGCTCGCGTTGCAGAATCAGGTAGGCATTTTCGCCCAGCAAGCTGGCATCCAGAACGATACGGATACCGTATGCATCGGCAACCCGGCGCACTTCGCGCAGGTTCTGAATCGAGAAGGGTTGTCCGCCAATCAGGTTGGTCGAGGCTTCCATCCGGATGAAGGGGATGTTCTCCGCTCCCGTTTCGCGGATGACTTCTTCTAATTTTTCCACATTCATATTTCCTTTGAAGGGATGAGAGGAAGAGATATTGTAAGCTTCGTCGTAAAGCAGTTCGACGATGCGTCCTCCGTACTGGGTGATATGGGCTAAAGCAGTGGTAAAATGATAGTTCATCGGGATTAAGTCGCCCTTTTTCCGGATATAGGCGCGGGCCAGTATATTTTCTGCGGCTCGTCCCTGGTGAACGGGCAGGAAATATTTTTTCTTCAATACATCTTCTACCGCTTTCTGCAAACGGAAGAAACTCTGCGAACCGGCATAGGCATCGTCGGCATGCATCATGGCCGAAACCTGCATATCACTCATTGCATTGGTGCCGCTATCGGTAAGCATATCCAGAAAAACATCCTGGGTACTTAATCTGAATGTGTTAAACCCCCCTTCACGCAGGGCTTCCAGGCGGCGTTCGATGGGAACCAAATTCAGTTTCTGAACGACACGAACTTTGTGTAACTCCAATGGTATGTTCTCTCCATTGTAGAATTTTACCTTCACAGGACTTTCTTTACTCATAGCGATAATTTAATTTTTTGTAAGTATATAAATATTTTAAATTAGCAAAGTGTAAGGGGATTCTTCATTTCGTTGACATCCCGTTTTACTTAAAACGAGGCGAAAATACAAAAACATCTTTGATAGAGCAAAGAATCCGGTTTATTCTTTTTATATTGCGCCCCAAAAATCAAAAACATGGTTGGAACATTGGTAAATGCGGCTGCTATTATCGTTGGAAGCAGCATCGGGTTGGTATTCAGAAAAAACTTACCCGTGAAGTATCAGGATATTTATTTTCAGGCTGTCGGGCTATTCACGATGTTGCTGGGTGTGAAGATGGCGATAGACATTGCTTCGCCTCTGCTCGTCGTCCTGAGCCTTGTGCTGGGCGGGTTTGCCGGTGTGCGGATGCAGCTTGAGAAAAGAACTGAGCAGCTCGGCGATTATATCAAAGCAAAGACCCGGTCGAACAACGACCGTTTTTCGGAAGGACTGATAACAGCCTTCCTGCTTTTCTGCATGGGTTCGATGACGATTGTCGGGGCAATAGAAGAAGGTTTCGGCAAGACTTCCGATTTACTGCTTACTAAGTCGATCATGGATTTTTTCTCGTCTGTCATGCTGGCTTCGGGATTAGGCATAGGCGTACTTTTTTCGTTTATCCTTCTCCTCTTATTCCAGGGTGGGATAACGCTACTGGTATCAATCGCAGGAAAAGACATTCCCGGCGAACTCATTTCCGAAATCACCGTCGTAGGTGGCATTATCCTGATCGGATTAAGCATCAATCTGCTAAAGATAAAAAAGATAGAAATCATCAATCTGCTACCTGCCCTGATTTTCATCTGCCTGTTCGTATGGCTAAAGCTTCGCTTTTTTTAATTCCGCTTTTTTTCAGGTATCTGGCAAATAGCTTATCTTTGTAACATGAGTAGGAGCGAAAAACTATTAATCCAGCTCTTGAACATGAGTTGTCGTGAGATTAAATTAGAAAAAGGAAAATAAAACACTCAAATAATTATAGCATTATGTTCAGTAAAGAGATTTATGCAGCCCGCAGGGCTAAATTGAAGCAGACCCTGGGATCGGGCTTGCTGTTGTTTTCAGGAAATAAGGAGTCCGGAATGAATTATGCCGACAATACCTATCCTTTCCGGCAGGACTCCACCTTTTTGTATTTTTTCGGATTGGCTTATGCCGACCTGAATGCTGTCATTGATATTGATAATGACAAGGAAATTATCTTTGGAGACGAACTGACAATCGATGCGATCGTATGGATGGGCACGCAACCCAGCCTGAAGGAAAAAGGAGAAAGTATAGGCATTACAGACATCCGGCCTTCCGGAGAAATAGCCGCTTATCTCAAAAATGCCCGGCAACAAAAACAAACCATCCACTACCTGCCCTCCTATCGCGCCGAACATCAGGTGAAACTGTTTACCTGGTTGGATGTCTGTCCGGGAGCGGAGAAGCCTTCCGTACCTTTCATCCTGGGTGTCGTGAACCAGCGGAATTACAAGAGCAAGGAAGAAATAGAAGAAATAGAAAAAGCCTGCATCGTAACAGCCGACATGCACCTGACAGCCATGCGCACCGTACGTCCGGGCATACGTGAAAGCGAAGTGGCCGCCGCCGTGGCGGAAGTGGCTTACTCCAATAATTACCAACTCTCCTTCCCTATCATTGCCACTATCAACGGGCAGACACTCCATAATCACTACCACGGGAATCTGATCAAAAGCGGCGATATGCTGCTGCTGGATGCCGGAGCCGAAACCGAGATGGGCTATGCCGGCGATATGTCATCTACTATTCCTGCAGATTCGCGGTTTACGACACGGCAAAAAGAAATATACGATATAGCCGTCGCTTCGCACGAAGCCGCCGTAGCCGCCCTCCGTCCGGGCGTCTTGTTTGAAGAGGTGTACGACCTCTCGGCACAGGTGATCATGGAAGGCTTAAAAGACCTCGGATTTGTCAAAGGCGATCCGGCAGAAGCAGTCAAAGCAGGCGCACACGCCCTCTTCTTCCCTTGCGGATTAGGGCATATGATGGGCCTGGATGTGCATGATATGGAGAACCTCGGCGAAGTGTATGTCGGGTATGACGGGCGTCCCAAAAGCACACAGTTCGGACGCAAATCTCTCCGGCTGGGACGTAAGCTGGAACCCGGTTTCGTCCTGACCATCGAACCGGGCATCTATTTCATCCCCGAATTAATTGATTTATGGAGAAGCCGGCAGGAATTTGCCGAATTTATCAATTACGAAAAAGTAGCCACTTATAAAGACTTCAGCGGCATCCGCAACGAAGAAGATTATCTGATTACCGAAACAGGCGCCCGCCTCTTAGGCAAGAAAATACCTCTCCACACCCACGAGGTAGAAGCCTTGCGATAAAAAAGAAACAGGCCGGACGACCGATCTTTTCGGTCTCTCCGGCCTGTTGTTCAAACCCGCTCTACAGATTCATTATTCCTTTAAACCAACCTTCGCCAGTTCATCCGGTGTTATGTTTTTGGCAACAATAACCCCTTTTTCATTAATAAGAAAATTGCTGAATCCTTTCTTCAGGTTATACCTGTGGTATAACTTTGAGTTTTTTCCCTCTGCTTCGTGAAATTGCGTTGCTTCGTCTAATTTATCTATCCGTATGGTCTCCGAGAAAACAAATGGGCTCTCGTCCATGGAAACCGAACACAAGGCAATTTTGTCACTACTCATTTTACTCACTTCATTCGATAATCTGATGTTACGTGCTCTGGATTCGGCGTCGTACGTTGCCCAGAAATTAAGTAAGGTGTAACGGTTCGAATGATTGCGGAAGCTGAAATCTCTTCCATTCCTTAAAGACTCTATTCCCGGAGCAAGATCACCGGGGAATACCCCCTCAGACTTTACATCTTTCGAAGCGGCTGATATATACAATAAGACAACCGTTCCGGCGAGAACATAAGTTTTTACCTTCATAATGTTATATTTACGTTAAACTTAACCGTATGCAGATCATAAAATCTCTTTCCCTGCATTCCGGCTCCTGATTTTCAGGATATGATAACATTCGCCTTCGCTAAGGCATCATGCTTTACCACAGATAGGCGCAAAGGTAGGCATGAAGCCCGTAGCGTCCAAAACTTCTATTGCTTTTTAACGAAAATGTGTAGTTTTTTACATGTCAGTTCCCAGACAGAAAGGGCTGCCCGGAAAGCCGGACAGCCCTTTGTTTTACGAATAAGGATTCTTTTTATTTTGCCCAGAACAATTTAATATAGTACGAATCCTGTGCCTGGACGGTAGCGTAATTGGCCTGGTTGTTGTTTCGTTCGTCCGAGGGATAACGCAGTTTTTCGAATACTTTGGGATAAGCCGGAGAGTTATTATCGACCGGGAAGTATAATTCAGGAAGCCCTGTGCGGCGGACCTCATTCCAGGCTTCCAGGATTTGTATCAGACCGAAGTGCAGCCATTTCTGTGTAGCGATGGCTACTTCTGCCGACTTATACGATTCCCATTTTTGTGCAGCGAATGCAGCAATGTCACTAACCGCAGGAGCCGGAACCGGTTCCCTGTAGGTAGAGGTGCTGTTCAGCGAATAATAAAGCTCGACAGACTGGCAGACGCCTTTCTCAAAAGCCTCTCTGACATCACCTTGTGCATAGCCCTTCTGACAGGCCTCCGCTCTGATGAAAGATACTTCGGATGCAGTCATCAGGATACCAGGGTACTGAGCGTTGCGGCTGAATGTCCCCGTGTCTATCGCCGAATAATAGTTACCTCCGTCGGGTTCCAAGCGGTCGAAAAGGGTCTGCTGGGTATTTTCGTCATCATGCGTATCCAATCCGACGTACTCGCCTGCCGAATTAGGTTCATAGATAATTTCCAGGCGAGGGTCTCCGTTCAAGGCATTGATCATGGCCTGTGAAGCACGGTTCATCTGTCCGTTCCACGATTCGATACCTTGGATGCCGGTGTTGGTATCACCCGTTACTTTAAAGGCATCGGTATCGGAATTAATCTTTATGGTCTCGTTGTTGTTGTCCACCAGCGGATAGGTAGAAGGATCGCCCAGCATTTCGCGCAATATCGCGCGTCCTTTGTCTGTAAGAGACCCCTTATCCGCAACGCGCATCGCCATACGCAGGCGCAGCGAATTGGTAAACTTGCGCCATTTCAGCAAATCGCCTTTGTTGATATAATCCTGCGCGGAGAGATAGGTCGTTGCCAGCGAAGAGGGCGTCAGGCCTGCCAGTTTGCTGTTAATCACCTGTAAGTCGCCGAGCATCATCTCGTAGAGCGTTTCTGCTTTGTCGTAGCTTGGATAAGAAGACTTTACATCACCCGTAATCGCCAGATAGCCGGCTTTGGAGTAAGGTACGTCGCCCCACAAATCAATGACTTCCTCTAATTGTTCATATACCATCACTTTCGCTAACAGGACAAAGACTTCGTAATCAGGCTTGTTGGCTTCGCTCAGGTTGTCATACGTATATTCCAGCAGTCTGAACTGAGTAAGCGTATGGTAGAAGTTTGTCCAGCGGTCGTTAATATAGCTTTCTCCACCTCCGGCATACCGTCCGGGCGAATTAATAAAACCAACCGTCTGGGCGCAACGTCCCAGCAGATAGTAGTCAAAAGTGAATACACGCCAGTATTCCGGTGTCGTATAGGTCTTAGCGGCATAGAAAACACCTGTCATCAGTTTTTCGCACGACACATCGGTCGTTTTGGACGGGTCGGTATATTTATCCGTATAGTCAGACTCGCTGCAATTGCTGAACGTAAAAAGAGCTGTAGCAAGGCATACGATTGAAAATATATGTTTGTTCATCTTTTTTAAAATTATGGTTTATAATACAAGGCAAATCAGAAACTGGCGCGCAGGGAGATACCAAACGAACGGGTGGTAGCTGTAGAGCCACCTATCTGCGTCTGTGATATCCACGACGTACCATCGGTTGCTTCTGCATCAAATGCAGGGAGGTTTTTATACAGGAAGCATAGGTTTCTTCCATAGACAGAGAGGGTGAGGCGTTTACAGGCAAACTTCTGCGCAATCTTCGCCGGCAGGGAATATCCGAGACTCAGCTCACGGAATTTCAGATAGGAATTATCAAATATGGAATGTCCGTATTCTACATTCGGATCACCTGTACCCCAGTTGTACGTACTGACATAGTAGTAATCAGCCGGGACGATAATATCGTTCGCACTTCCGTCTTGTTTTACACCGGGGAGGATCATTCCATTATCGTACACCCGTTCGCCTTTCGGGCCGGTGCCGGAAGAAGCAGCAATTCTTTTCCCTCCGAAATCGTCACCTTCGAAATAGTAGGTAAGCCCGCCGTGGGCGGCATCCCGGTAAGGCAATGATTCCACTAAGTTACCACGTCCCATCATGTACTGATAAGGTATGTTCACGATGTTGCCTCCTATGCGGAAGTCGAACAAGGCATCCAGAAACCAGTTCTTATAGCTGAACGTAGAGCCTAAACCACCCGTAGCATCGGGCATGGCATTCCCTATTTTCTTGCGTTCGCTATAGTCGGTCAGGTAGAGACCTTCTTCATCCACTACTTTATTGCCTTTGGCATCGACAGTCGGGACGTAAGCAAAAATATCCCCCATCGGCTGGCCTACCAAAGACTTTATATGCACAGCTCCGTTGTCGATATTGGAATGAAGCAACTCATCTACACCGTCCATCAATTTAACCACTTTATTCTTGTTGAATCCTATGTTTCCGCGCAATTCCCAGGAGAAATCTGCGGTCTGAACCGGCGTACCATAGAGAGAAAGCTCTAAACCCTGATTGGCCAGTTCGCCTACATTCAAAAGGATAGACGTACCTCCGGAAGATTGCGGCATGGTCGTACTCAGAATCTGGTCTTTCACGGTATTGGTATAATACGAAAGTTCAAATCCCAGACGGTTCCTGAAGAATTTACCTTCCAGACCAAACTCCCATTCATATTTCTTTTCAGGGCGGATGCCTTCATTGCCTAAGGACTTATCTACCTGATTGTAGATAAAGCCGCTGGCTGTTTCCTGCTTGTATGCCATATTGGCCTTATATATCTCCGGCGCATTCCCTACAATACCATACGAGAGGCGTAGCTTACCGTAATCCAGCCACGACGGACATTTATCCTTCAGTGACTCGGAAAAAATATAACTGGCATTGACCGAAGGATAGAAGAAGGTATTATTGCCGGGAGCCAATGTGGAGGTTTGTTCCTGGCGGGCTGTTCCTTCCAGATAAATAAACCTGTCGTACGACAAAGACAAACTACCTAAATAGGCAGTCTTCAAAAATTCCGTTTTCTGCATACCCGCCTCGGCTTTGTTCTTGCTGGCGCTGACGTGGAACCAGTTTTCTACCGAAAGCCCTCCGCTCGTACTGGCCGTACTGCCGAATAGTTTCTCCATGCGTCCCTGGTAACCGATGTATGCTACCAGTCCGAATTTATCCGTCAGATCTCTGTCGTACATCAACATGATGTCGCCATAATAGATTTCATACCGTTTGTTGGTTAGTCCGTAGTAGCCGGTCGATTCTCCGAAAGCCAGGGGTTTCTCCGTACTTTCCATTTTTTCGATCTTCTCAGCCGTCAGGTCGGTAGAGACACGTCCCCGCAAGGTCAAACCGGGTATGATATTCCTGTATGTTGGAGTTACACTGGCTATCAAACGGTTATTATCTTCGTGTTGTTCGCGTCCGAGGATGTTCCAGTTATATTCATCCAGCAGAGCCGAAGCAGCCGGCTGGAAGAAAAAAGACTCTTCCGGCGTCAGCGTCTGGGCCGAACCATATACATTTTTATATCCGAGGCTTGTCCGTGTCATCTCGCGCATCAGGGCGACATCTTCGAAGGAGCCGAACATACCGCCGAAATTATTGGTGAGGCGGCTGATACGGTACGGACGGTTCTTGACAGCCTGACGCATATAGTTGGCCGTATAATCCAACTGGAGTTTATCGTTCAGCTCGATGCTTCCCGATAAATTGAAGTTATGCTTGGCATAGGTACTATTATACTGTGTCGGCGTATTATCCACCAGGGTATAAGAGAAACGGGTATTCGAATTTTCGCCCCCCTGGGTAACTGCCAGATTGTAAGTCTGGTTGAACCCATTACGGAAAATATTTTTCCATGGGTTGGAAGACAGGGCGTTGTATTTACGGACTTTCCCATCCCAATACAGCACATCACTGCCATCGTATTTCGGGCCAAACTGCGTCGTAGTTGCATAAATACTCTTGTAAGCCTGTCCCTTATACGTCCTTTCATAGAATCCTCCGCTTGTTTTCTGATAGTCGTCATTACGTCCCATCGTGTATCGGCCCGGTCCGAAAACGGTTTGCATTTCCGGCATATAGGCGATGTAGTCTTCCGTCAGGGAGAGATTGAAATCAACCCCCAGTCCGGTGTTTCGCTTTCCGCTTTTGCTGGTAATCATAATGACCCCGTTCGCTGCTTCCGAGCCATAGAGGGCAGAAGCAGAGGCCCCCTTGAGGATAGAGAGCGTGGCGATATCTTCGGGGTTGATATCCACTAAACCATTGGAATTGATACGTTGGTCGTCCCAGTATCCTTTTTCATTGGCATTCCCGTTGCGTACAGGCACGCCGTCGATAATCACCAGCGGCTGGTTGTTGCCGGTAATGGAGCTTATGCCACGTACATTAATAGAGACGGCCGACGTAGCTCCTCCGGGAGCTGCCTGGATGCGTATCCCGGAGGCCTTTCCGTAAAGCGAGGTAGCAAAGTTAGGCGTACCGGTTTTCACCAGTTCACCGGCGTCGATCGTTGCCACGGCATATCCCAGCTGTTTGGCTTCTTTCTTGATCCCCAGAGCCGTGACTACCACTTCATTGATTGTCAGGGCATCTTCTTTCAGCACAATCTGCAAGGCTGTTTGTCCTGTATAGACTACTTCCTGCGTCACATACCCGATAAACGACACCTGAATAAGGGCGCCCATACTCACATTCGTCAGGGTAAAATTACCGTCCATATCGGTAATAGTCCCGTTCGTAGTTCCTTTCACTGAGACAGATGCTCCAACCACCGGCCCCAGTTCATCCACTACATTCCCTGTTAGTTTCCCATTTTGTTGTAAACGGTTTGCGATACTTTTTGGCGTATCTTCTTCTGCCCGCATGTTTCCACAGAAACAGCATAGGGCAACAATCACTGAAATTAGTTTCAGTTGCTTTAAATTTATCAACATAACTACATGATTTAAGTTAATAATAATGATTAATTTGGTTATAATAAAAATAAACGGTTTAAATATCATTTCTCATAATACAAGTTCCACTTTTACCAAAATGCTCCCTGCTTTATAAATAGTCTGAAGCAAGTATCCTTTATATGTTAAAGGATGCTGCAAATGTAAAAAAATAAACTTATCCGATCCTCTGTTTTTCCATCTTTTTTTTTGTTAATGTTCAAATGACCTCTATATCAGGGGCAATTTATCTGAATGTCCACAGGGCACAGTTAAGTAGCCCATAGACTTTCGACGAAAAATCCTCCATTCCTTCACAAGGGGTATAATCATTTGGGTGACA
>JAISZA010000100.1 GCA_031269535.1 Tannerellaceae bacterium | reverse complement strand
CCTCAACGGTTGCGACGGCACGCCGCGCACCTATACGATTTCGGTTTATACCTGTGTCGCTCCGGTCAATCCACACCTGCGGTCGCGGGGCTATTGAGAAAAGACAATAAAAACTCAGGGGGGGGGATTTTTTTTTCATTTTCAAACAGGGCTGAAGAGATCGATTCATTTTATCTTTTCAGCCCGTTCTTGTGTTTTATAAGTAAGGCTCTTAATTCATTTTCAGGTAGCACCAGAGGGGGTAATGGTCGGAATAGCGGACGTGATCGACGGTGCAGCGAAAGGCTTCCATATTGGGTGAGTAGAGGATGTTGTCTATCCTGAACCAGAAATAGTTGAGGTGATAGGTAATTCCCAGCCCCAGGCCCGACTCGGCAAAGGCATCGAGCAGGTCGCCCTGCACCTTACGGTGCGCATACGATATGGGAGTATCGTTGAAATCGCCGCAGACCAGGAGGTAATCGCTTTTGTTTTGCGCTATTTCTGCGGCAAGGGCACGGGCTTGTCCGGCACGTATCCGGAAGGCGGGGCCTAATTTTTGTTGTATCGTGCTTTTCAGACCTCCGAAGGTCTCCGGGCCTCCTCCTTTTATAAAATCCAGGTAATGCACCTTGTCTTTCGAAGTCAATTTAAACGATTCCAGGTGATTGTTTATCAAGGTCAGCGTCTTGCCGTTGATGGCTACCTGGTGGATAGAGGAGCCATTGTCTTCGCTTGCATAGTCTATCCGCCTCGAGTGGGTAAGCGGGAACTTGGAATAGACGGCCAGTCCCCAATCGGAATTGCTCAGATGGATAAGGGAATGGTAGGGATACATGGCCAAAGCTTTGTTTATCTTATCGACAGTAAGCCGTTTATTCGAGCGGTATGCAAAGAACTCCTGGAGGCAGACGATGTCGGCCCCCGAATCGGCGATATATTGGATTATCTTATTGGGGAGTTTTTCCGTATGGTCGGTATAGGCAAAGCCCATGACATTGTAGGTAAGAACCTTGATCACCTCTCCTTGCGGAACAGGGGCCGACAGGTGGAAGGGGAAATAGTTTCTCACAGGATTCCAGCAGAGCACAAGCGACGTCAGGCCTATCAGCAGGTATTTCCATCTGCGCAGGAACAGCCAGTATGCCATAAAAAAGCTGTTCAGCAGGCAGATAAAGGGGAAAAGCAGTCCCAGATAGGAGAAAAGCAGCATCCGTTCCGGCGGGATACGGTCGGAATAAGCCGAGGCAAGGAGGAGCAGGGCGGCCAGGAGGTTGGCTGCGACGAGGAAGGAGCGGATTATTTTTCGGATTGTCTTTGTCCGCATAAGGCTTCTTATCGCTTACTGGCGTCGAAGAGTTTTTTCTTTTCTGCGGCGGAAAGGCCGGCATAGCCTGAGCGCTTGAGTTTGTCTAATATCGCATCCAGTTCGGCATTCGCAGTCTGTTTGCGGGCATTATACTCGTAAGTTGTCTCCGTGCGTCGGTAGGAAACGCGCATTTTAGGTTTGCGCTTTCCTATATTCACAAGCGCATCAATCAGACGGTTCAGGGGTGCGGTGAGGTCTTTCCCTACCCTCATCCGCGAAGCAAACCAGATGCCGGAGAGGGCTCCTCCTATATGGGCGATATGCCCGCCTGCATTATCCGAGGTAATGGCCAGCAGGTCGAAGAGAAACACGGCTATGGCCAGATAAATAAGCTTGATACGCCCCAGAAACAAAAGGGAGATTGTATAGTCTTTCCGGTAGAAGGATACGGCGAAAACAATGGCCATCACCGAGGCCGAGGCTCCGATCAGGGCGCTACCGGAGGCCAAGGTACGGAAATAAGGGAATACATTGCAGGCCGTCATAAACAAAAGCCCGCCTGCTATCCCGCCCAGCAGATAAAGACCTGCCAGCTGGCGGGGACGGAAGAATTGCAGGAATATCGCACCAAACCAATACAACCACAGCATATTGAAAAGGATATGCAGAAAGTCGTAATGGGTAAACATATACGTAATAAGCGTCCAGGGCTTATGCAGAAATAAAACAGGCGACGAAGGTATCTGAAGGTAAGACAGCAGAGAGAACTCCTGCACATTGAAAAGCGTAAGACAGACCCCCCACAGGCGTATGACCACAAACACAATCACATTGATATAAATCAGCTTCGTAAAAATGCTGCCCTGCTGAAACGAGCGCCTGAGATTAGTAAAAATATTTTCCATTGCCGGCATCTTTCTTTCTCCAATAATAAATCAGGATAAATCCGAATATCATCCCGCCCAGATGAGCGAAATGAGCTACGTTATCGCCTGAGAAGTCGGCAAATCCAAAGAAAAGCTCAATCAGGCCATAGCCGATAACAAAATACTTTGCTTTCACCGGGACAGGGATAAACATAATATATAAGGGGACATTGGGATATAAGACCCCGAAGGCCAGGAGTATGCCGAACACAGCGCCCGAAGCGCCTACCGTCGAGCCGTTGATCAGGGAGTTGAGCGAGGCCATGGCCGGCTCAACATAATTCATTCCTTTCCGAATCGCATCCCCGCCATTCAGATAGACTTCGTTGACCAGATGAGGAGGTATGCTGCTCTCCAGCAAACGAATCCGGATATAAGCGACCAGGAGGTTGATGAGAGCAGCTCCCACGCCCGTTACTATATAATAAATAAGAAAACGCTTCGAACCCCATACATTCTCCAGCACACGCCCAAACATATACACACCGAACATATTGAAAAACAGATGGGCTATGGAATGGGTATCGTGCAGAAACATATAGGAAACAAACTGGATCAGATTGAAATCTTCCGAGGCCGGATAATGAAGGGCGAACCATTGGAAAAAATCTATATCTATCCGTTTAAGAACAATACTTGCCACCCAGCAAAGCGCATTAATAATAATCAGGTTGGCGACCACAGGTATAGAACTGAAGAAGCCCGGATGCTGTTGATTTATCATATATCATTGTTTTATTCGGGCAAAGGTATATATATATTTTCTTACTTTAAAGGCAGCCAAAAACTAAAAACACAAAAGATGCAAGAAAAAAGCCTTTTTTCCTTTGCCGGATATCAAAATAAAACTACATTTGGAGGTCTTTTATGTCTTATTTTAGTAATTGATTGTTTTTTTAATATATAATTTTTTTTTATGTTTAATGTTTAATGTGTAAAATTTTTGAGAAATTATGAACAAGACTGAGTTAATTGCGGTTATAGCTGAGAAAGCTGGCCTTAGTAAAGTGGATACGAAAAAAACTGTAGATGCTTTCGTTGAAGTTGTTTCTAATGAGTTAAAAGAGGGTGGGAAGGTCGCACTTCTGGGATTTGGAACTTTTTCTGTTTTGGAAAAAGCTGCAAGAAACGGAGTTAATCCCAAAACGAAAGAACCTATTTATATCCCTCCGCGTAAAGCTGTAAGATTTAAAACAGGTTCTGAATTAGCAGAGCTCATCAAATGAAGCCTCCTGTTTATTAGTTTTTAAGCAAAAGAAGAAGAGAGCCGTTTGTATCAGACGGCTCTCTGCTTTTGCCCACCCCGCTCCCGCTTATTGTTTCAGCAAAACCTTATGAATAATCTCATCCAGGTAATGCTTCGGGACAGCGCCTGATACGTATTGAGGGTTTTCGCCCATCGGAATAAACAAAAGGAAAGGAATACTCCGGACATTAAACAAAGCGGCCAGTTCGCGCTCGGCCTCTATATCAATCTTGTAAACATAGATTTGCTCCTTGAACGTTTCGGCCAGCTCTTCCAGCGAAGGCGCTATCACTTTGCAGGGGCCACACCAGTCGGCATAGAAATCGATCAGCGCCGGTTTATCTCCCAGGTATTTCCATTCACGGGTCGTGACGTAATCCGCTACTTTGCTGAGAAAGGCGGCCTTGTCAAGACTGACCGTCTTGCCCTCTGCCGGAGGAGCGGCAGTCTGCGCCTTACCGGTCATGCCGGCAGCAAGCGCCAGCAACAATATATAAATCAACTTTTTCATATCGAATAAATTTAATCCGGAATGGGTACATTTGACTACGTCGATTTTCAATTCAGACCGGGCACCCCGGATTGCTTCGTACCTCGCAAGGATGTGCACCCTTCGGAATTATATTTCTGCAAAGGTAACGGATTATTTTGTAGTTTTGCAGGCAATTAGCTATTTTTATTAATCTATGCATCCACAGATCATCCGCCTGAAAGAAATTCCGTCCACCAACCGGTATCTCCGGGAACGTATCCGGGACGAACGGCTGCCCGAAGGCAGCCTGGTCATCGCCGAATCACAAACAGCCGGACGGGGACAGCCCGGTACGCGCTGGGAATCGGAACCGGGAAAGAACCTCACTTTCAGCCTGCTCCTCTATCCCGACTGCCTCCCCGTCAACCGCCAGTTCCTCCTCTCTCAGATCACGGCCCTGGCGGTAAAAGAAACCCTCGACGCCTACACAGGCGATATCTCCGTCAAATGGCCGAACGATGTCTATTGGCAAAATAAAAAGATTTGCGGGATACTGATAGAAAATAATCTCTCAGGAAGTCAACTCCATTCCTCCATCATTGGTGTTGGTCTTAACCTGAATCAGATGCAGTTCGGCAGCGATGCCCCGAACCCCGTTTCCCTCCGGCAGATTACGGGAGAAGAATGTAATCCGGAGGAGATACTGGATCGCTTCCTGCAAAACTTCTTCCGTTATTACCTCCTGCTGTTGCAGGAGAAAGAAGAAATGATCCGGAATGCTTATAAGTCGGTGCTTTTCCGCAAGGAAGGTTTCTTTACCTATTGCGATGCAGAGGGCGAGTTCGAAGCCCGCATCCTCGACATCGCCCCCCAGGGACATCTGATCCTGCAAGTCCGGAGCGGAGAAACCCGCCGCTACGCCTTCAAAGAAGTGTCGTACAAAAATGAGCCGGCAGGAGCACAGGCGTTACCCTCCCGTTCCGGGGAATGAGCCGTCCATTCGGGTGCATTTGACTACGTCGGTTTTCAATTCAGATTGTCGCAGATTCAATGGATTTCTATCGTCCTTGCGAGATACGAAGCAATCCGGGGTGCCCGATCCGGATTGCTTCACTCCGCTCGCAAGGACGACCCTCCCGTCATTGCGGGTAAAGCGAAGCAATCCAGGTTTTTGTAACATTTATTTCCTGACAACGCCTTACCGGAAGAGCAGCGGTGCAAAATCGGAAAGATAAATCCGCCAGTTTTTCCAGACGTGTCCTCCACCTGTTTCTACATACGTATATTTTGCACCGATGGCATCCAACTGAGCTCTGAGTTGTTTGTTGGCATTATACAGGAAATCTTCCGTGCCGATACCTATCCAATATAATTTTACACCATTGTCGAATTGCTTTTTCAGGGTAGTATCAAAACCGGCATATACGCCTGTCGCCGGCCGGCCGCTCCTGCCCCCTGCGGCGGCAGAAAACAGCCCGACATAATCGAAGGTGTTTTCAAAATATCCTGAAATGGTCATCGCATGACCGCCTCCCATCGACAGTCCGGCAATAGCGCGGTGTGCCTTATCCGGGATCGTCCGGAAATCACGGTCTGTGAAATCAATTATTTCTTTGAAATTGGCTTCGAAAGCGCCTGCAGCATTTTCCAGTCTCAGATGCTCAGGTTTATAAAAGCCCCGGCTGCTTTCTCCCGGTGCGGCCTCCAGATGAATATGTCCGTTGGGCATGACCAGGATCATGGGTTTCGCTTTCCCCTGGTTGATCAGATTATCCAATATCCGGGTTGCTTTGCCAAAAGTGACCCATTCGTCTTCATCGCCCCCGGCGCCATGCAACAGATAGAGTACCGGATACCTTTCGCCCGACCTTTCGTAACCCGGAGGAGTATAAATATTTATACGGCGGTCTGTGCCCAGGGCTGGCGAATCGTACCAACGATGCGTCAGCGAACCATGAGGGATATCATTCACTTGATACAGATCGGCCTGTCCGCCTCCGACCAGAAAGACATTACTAATGGTAGCGAAGTCGCGATATACATGCGGGTTGTTTATATCGAGCGTTGCAACGCCGTCAACAACAAAGAGATAGCTGTATAATTCCGGCTCAAGCGGCCCGGATGTATAGATCCATACGCCCTTTTCGTCTTTAGTCATACTGAGTAATCCCGTACCGACGATTCCGCCTACCGGATTATCTTCTACCGTCGCGGCAAAGTCGCCGGCTACCTGGACCTTTTGGGCATCCGGGGCCATACACCGGAAAGTCACCGTCCGATCGGCATTAACCACTGCCGACAGGATGTCCTGGCCGCCAAAAAGGTTTTGTTGCGCCTGCATATCCGCAGCAAACAAGGCTGCTGTGACGGATAATATACCCATCCATTTTCTCATTTTATTATCGTTTAATTATTCAACTTAAGCCTTATACAACTGTAATAATCAGCCTGTGGTAGCGTGTCAGCGCCGGTGAACCTTCGTCAACGGCTTCCAGTATCAGATGAATGGTTTCTCCGGGCTTCGCATCGCCGGGGACGAGCAGTGAAGTTGAAGCCGCTGCCGGGTTTTCAAGGCTTACGTCGCCCGCATAGGTACCGACTTTGAATTGCCACCACCGGAGAGCGACCGCGTCTTTATCCGGGTCGGCGACCCTTGCTTTTATCCGAACCTTTTTACCCGGTTTCGCCGAAATACTCAGCGGCGCCTGTATGACCGGCTCATGATTGGCTGCTTCATACCTGGGTGTCACCGACCATTTGAAACGGGCGGCCAGTCCGTTTTGTACAGCGGGCAGGAAATGCTCCGGCATTGCTTCATCGCGTCTTCCGAACATCATTCCGTACATCGTTCCTCCCTCCTGTTCGCCCGGCTTCGGCGCCATCCGTTTACGTCCGCCCCAGCCTCCGTAGGAATGGTCTTCGTGGGCGCGCAGGCCATTATCCAGGAAATTCAGGAAGGTATGCGTATCGCCTTCACCCAGCCAGGAGCCTTTTTCGTGAGGCGGCGTCCAGACGACGTATCCCTTCTCCCTGAGTTCATCGGCCGTATAGCCCGAAAAGCCGAAATAGTCGAATATATCTCCCTCGACCATCTGTTTGCCATCTCCCCACACCCGGTATAGGGCGCCCAGGGGGCCTTTGCCGGAGATGTTCTCTTGCATCCATCCGGGAGTATAATAAAACGCATACTCCGGCCTGACATTCGCCTGGGCATTGTAGGAAAGTCCCACCCCGGCTCCTCCCGGCTGATGGAGGTCTATCCCCGGCCAATGGGGTTTAATATAATTGGCATACGTATTATCCTGATCGCCCGACAGGCATAGGATCACCTTCTTCGAAACTTTTTCCTGTATGCTCTTCCACTGCGGTGTCGGCTCATATTCGTCCTGGATTTCCAGGAGCGCCCGGGCGATCGTGCTGGCGCCTCCCCAGGCCGTAATAAACAGCGGGCCGGGGACATCGTCCAGTATCAGGGATTTGATCAGGTCTGACCCGGGCGAACCTTTGGAGATATCGCCATCAAACTCAATATTTCCGTACCGGATTTTCGACTTAAGTTCCGCAGGAGCGGGATAATCCGGGTTATGTACTTTCAGATTCGGATACACTTGTTCGTACGCTTCTACCGCCTCGTGAATAAAGCGTTCGTTCTCTGCCCAACGCCACGACTCCATAGGCCCCAGATTCAAGCCGTTACGGGTATATTCCCTGCCGGGAACAAACAACTTAGTCCCTTTACCATCGCCTTTCCAATGGAACTGGCTACTGGCATACACAAGCCCTTCTACTCTGAAGTCTGTACTATAAAGCAAGAAGCGGATCAGTGAATTGAGGTCGTCAAGTTCGGGATCACAGGTAACCACCATGCGCGGTTTTTCCTGCTTTTGCTCATGGGCTGATTCTTTGCCCG
>JAISZA010000095.1 GCA_031269535.1 Tannerellaceae bacterium | reverse complement strand
TTCTGGCTTGCGCGGCAGGACTGATACTTTCGTACTACCTCAATGTCCCTTCCGGCGCCTTCATCATCCTGGTACTGGTCGTCGTCTTTTTAATTGCGAAGGGAGTGAAAAACATCCGGCGGCTCCGCAAGTGACCCAATTGTCGCTTCGTCCTTGCGAGGTACGAAGCAATCCAGGGTGCCCCCAGTCTGGATTGCTTCGTACCTCGCAAGGACGCTCTTTTAAACACGCTGATTATCATGCTACCAATGACGACCCTCCCGTCATTGCGAGTGAAGCGAAGCAATTCATTTGATTATTGGGTAAATGTTGGCAAATCTGCCCATAAAAAAAAGCATAACTGATTGGTTTTCAGTTACGCTTCTGTTTTTGTTTTTTTAGTGACCGCGACAGGATTCAAACCTGTAACCGGCTGATCCGTAGTCAGCTACTCTATTCAGTTGAGCTACGCGGCCTTTGTTTGATTGCGTGCGCAAAGGTAGTATATTCTTTTAATTATGCAAAACAATCCGAATTTTTTTTGACTAATTAATCCAACATGCGGGGATTAAATATCAGATAGCCTATATTGACGCCGAAGTTATAATTGCTCTTAGGATAGCTGTAGGCATTGGCATACAGACTGATGGATGCAAAAGGGAGTTGAATGACCAAGGCTGCCTCTCCCATAACACGGTAGGTACGCATAAACTTTCCGTAATAAGGCAGGTATTCATATTGGCCGGTATCGGAAAGCCGGGTTTCTTTCTTAATCTCCTGTAAGGGAGTAAAACAGAATAAATCGGCCCGTAAATGTGCGATCCGGCTTAATTTCAGAACCGGCGATAATCCGGCAGCAATATACTGGTTTGCCCGGAACGCTTCGTTAAACATAATACTGCTGTGCGGGGTCGGTGTAAAAGCCGGCGCCTGCAACACAGATGCACTATAGTTGTTGAGGAGTTTTTTATTGGAGAGAACAAACTCACCCGAAAATCCGATATTAAAATTTTCATCCAGCGTCAGGTAATGTTGCCAGTCACCTTTTACCTTCCACCAACTATGCACCTTACCCGTAAGTTTATTCTGAGGCAAATTCGGCGAGGGTATATAATTTTCTGTTCCGGTAACATACATACCCATCAGTCGCTGCTTCCATCCGCTTGTCGGATATAGCATATAGTCTAATGAGTTGCGCTCAATCCGGATAAAAGTACTCAACAGGTTGTACCGGCTATGCTCAAAACTCGCATAGGGGAATGACATCCTGGCTGCCTGAAAATAGAAATCGTTCAGACTGCCGTAGGATATCCCCACCTCTGATTTGGCGCGTCCTTTGTAAGGGAATCCGAATTTCAGGCTCATATATAATTCCTTCTGTTTGATAATCGAAGGAACGATGTCTTCATAAAAAAGGAACTGACTTTCCGAATATTTCTTATTCGAAAAGATTCCCTGTACATTGATGTAGGTAGGCAGAACGGTTGTCAGGTAGAAGCGGCTGTTCAACATAAGGCCGTCAAAGGAGTTACCCACCTGGAAATTAGCATTCATATCCGTAGCAAAGGAGGAAATATTCTGATAACCAATACCCAGGAATAATTGGTTGGCTTGATGAGAGGACACATTCCCTCCGAATCCGATGATAATATCATCGCTCATCGTTACATCTAAATAAAGGTCGAAGTTTTTTTCTTTCCGGTTGTAAATGGCATGTGGGACGATTTCTTTGATTTTTGAATAAGTAAGCATCTTGAAATAAGCCCGTTTAAATTCTTCCATCGAGAATACGTTATTGATATCCCGCTGCAGTTGCGCCTTGATATAAGATTCCTGCGATTCACTGACTCCGGTTATATGAATACGCTGAAACACAAGAGGAGGAAGGCTTTTTTTATAGGCATCCCTGCGTTGTGCCAACTCATTGGCCGAGACTTCACGAGGCACTCTTTTTTTGAGCGAGTCTATCAGTTCAAGCGTCCGCTTATAGCCTATATCCATCAGCTCCTTCGCACGCGGAAAGTCCAGCAAAGAGACATCCGGGAATCTGAATTTCAGCATCATACCTTCTTCTTCCGGGATATCGTATTCGGTTTTCTGCATGACCATCATCTCGAGTTGGTTATAAATATTTTCAGACGGTTCGATATGTGTACCGGCAACTGCACATCCAAAAATAAAATCGGGATGAAAGGCTTCTTTCATTGGGTTTACAGGAAAATTATCGTAAATGCCGCCATCGAAAAGAGGTACGCTGTCTTTCCATATCGGTTTAAAAACAAGCGGGAACGACATGGAGGCCCGTACGGCGTCGCCCAGGTCGCCGTTACGGAAGATAATCGGTTTCTTATTGTAGATATCAGAACCCACACAACGGAAGGGAACAAATAAATTATCAAAATTCCAGCTTGCTTTTGCGATTGCCTGGGCAAAGAGTTCCATAAAAGCCTGATTCATCTGTATCGGATTAACCAGGCTTTGTGGAAAAATAGTTGTTTTAATCTGAAGGGAGTCGGATATGGAAACCGTGAAATGGGCTATTTCAGGTGTATTTTCCGGTTTCTTGAAAAAGTAGATATAGTCGCTCTCCACGGTTCCTGTCTGCCAATAACCGAACTCGTCGGAAAGCAGCAGCTCCAGCATCTCGTCGGGCGAATACCCTACAGCATACAGGCTACCGATAATAGCGCCTATCGAAGTCCCTGTAATATAATCAATAGGGACATTGTTTTCCTCCAATGCCTTGATGACCCCTATATGAGCAGCCCCTTTGGCTCCTCCCCCACTTAGCACCAATCCGACTTTTTGGGCGGAAAGCAGTTGCGTAAATAAGGCAAAAGTCAAAACATAAAAGGCAACTTTCAGGCGATATCTTACAATTACTGTTTCCGGCTTATTCATAATTTAATTATCCCAAGCGGGATCGTATTTCAGCAACGATTGCTGCGATACGCCCAGTCCGATATAAATCACATTGTTCAGGACAAACATACAATGCTGAGAATCTCCCGCGTTGCTCGAAGGAAGTATGGATTTCCGTGTCCAGATTTTCTCTACGACATCGTATTTCCAGATATATCCGGTATTATCCACAACATAAATAGCCTCTTTATACGCTACACCTCCACGCACAATACCGGCAGATTCAGGCAGAGACATTTCTTCCACCCAGGTATTAAAATTACCATACGACGACCAGAGCCTTTTATTGGAAAGGGTACCCGAAGCATTGCTTAGTCCCAACCCGGCATACACGGCATCATCAATGGTTACAGCTATTCCGGCATATTGTTTTACAGGGAAGCTGGCCTTGGCTTCCCAGGTATGTGAATAGGCGTCGAATCGCCATACTTCATCGAGTATGCTGTCGCGGCTGCCTCCTATGAAGTAAGCCGAATTTCCAAGCGCGCTACCTGCCGCCGAATGTAAATGAGCCGGTTCCGGGAGCGTCGGTGGAATAAACTCCCAACGGTTCTGGCTGGGCAAGTAAGAATACATTTTATTGGTTGTATTATTATCGGCGTCGAGGCCACCGAATACATACGCTATATTATTGACCACAACGGCCGTCTGCCATTTTCGCGCTGTATCAGGGAAGGACGAGACACGGTCCCAGCGGTCGCTGACGTTATACGCCCAGAGTTCATTAGTATATTCTATTCCTTTATCGCCACCTATGAGATAGGCAATATTCCCGATTGTAAACGAGGCCAGGGAATTAGGTATGCGCGAACCTCCTGAGAAGGAAGCCATAGGAGTAAAGACAGGAGGCGTTTCGAACTTCAGTTCATTTCCGTAAGCTATCTGTCCGCCACTGTTTTGGGCAAATGCCCTGACATAATATGTCGTACCTCCTCTTAATCCGACGATGTAACCACTGAAAGGACCTTCTGTATCTATGGGAGTATATATCCTGTGATTGACTACGGTTGGATTAGGGTTGGTCGACCAGCAAAAGCCGGCGGTGGTAATTGTTCCCATTCCCGCACTCTGCACTTCCCCTCTTATTCCGGCCTGACCCTCTAATATACTGAATACTATGGTCGTTTCAACAACCGGCTGGTTGTCATGTGTAGTAAAATCCATGACGTCGCTATAAGTTGTACCGAATGGGTTGGTAGCAAATGCCCGGATATAGTATTTTGTAAACGGGGTCAGCCCTTCGATTATCCCTGTAAAATTATCTGTTGTATCAACACTCATCTGGTCGTTTATTGTGGGAGAAGATGAAGTTTCCGACCAGCAGACGCCTTTGGTAATAAGGGCGGAATCGCCTTCAGACAATAGTTCTGCCGCATAAGAAGCATCTACAAATCTCCACCCCAGAAGTGTAAAGGATGCAAATTTAGGCTTTCCGTCTTCTGTTGTAAATTCCTCCATCTCACCTGTAAACGTACCAAAATTATTTCTGACAAAGGCTCGCACGTAATAAGTAGTCACCGGATCAAGCCCCGTCAGTCTGAAGGCAAAAGAATCAACCTCCAAAGAGGTACGTACAGTGTCGATGGGAGGCATTTCCTGCTGAAGGTAGAGGAATACGCCCCGTTCGATGATACCTCCTTCTCCAGCTGCTGTAATCAGACCTCCGACCATTGCAGAAGTACCTCTAATGCTGTCCGGCTTTAAGGTAGATACACTTCCCAATCCACTAACAGTCTGTTTTTTAAACGAAATGCCCAGGCTCTCGCCTATTTCATTTTCAGCAAATGCCCTGATAATGTACCAGGTATGAGGTTCCAGGTCGTTTATGGTAGCATTAAATGCTATTTGGCCGTTATTCAGAACACCTTCTACCTCGATGGTATCAGTCAGGGAATCACCCTCCTTATTTACATAGAAACCATATCTTTTCACAGCCGCTCCTTTCTGCCGGGTGATGACAGCGAATGCTTCTATCGAATTGCTCTTTACAAAACCGATGGAATCACCGGTGATTTCAGGAGCTCCTCCGTTGATGATCTCATCCGAAAGCTCAGAGTCATTCAGACAAGCATAGAAAAAACAAACGACAAGAAAAGCTGGAAAAATCTTACATATATAGTTCATACCTTCACTTTTTTAATTAAAAAAACACACCCATACCTGCATTCAAATCGAGGTCAAACCCCAATTTGTTTTCTATTTTATTTTGATAACCCAATATATTACAACCGGCGGTGATATATAATTTTCCGATTTCCACTATGCAATCCACATCGGCCGCAACTCCTCTGCGGGAGTCATCAGCCACTTTATAGAAATGGTAAATGCCTTTTCCCTTACCTACATCATCAAACTCTTCATACTTCTGAACCCTGTCTCTTTGCCAGTATCCCAGACCGACAGAGAAATAAAACGGTTCATACCGATAGACCAGGCCTACTGTAGCCGCGTGCGAATTAGCCTGTTTTTTTTCACCTGTTTTCCGGAGATAGATATCTTCCGGTATCCCGATCCCTGTCGGTGCCAGCCCTGTAAACTCATTTTCATAATTCAGGAAAGAGAGGCTGCTTTTCAGGCGGCCGTACCACCCCCAGCGCTCACCTACTCCACCCACGGTTATTCCAAACGGGGAGCGGAGGGTGAAGTTATACCCGACAAAGTATTTCATGGGTTGTCTGGTGCGCTTCGGAACAACAGGTATCTCCTCTACCTCCGGTTTCGTGATCTCGTTCAGGTGTGCCGTCCAGTAATTTACCATCTCACCGCTTTGGGGTGTACCTATTCCTTCCGTATAATAAAGGATCAGCTGAGCGATCGCAGCAGTGTCGTTTTCTGTCGCTTTCACATTCAGGCAACTCAGGCATCTGTTCATTAAATTATGCATCGAGGCTCGCATCTGTTTATTAGCTATCCATATCGTTGTCAGTTGACTAATGCTATACATATCGCAATAGGGCATACCTTCTCCATAAAATAAGCGGGCATCACTATAGTCAAGACTTTTCATCGCCTCATCTCCTTTTCTGTTGTACTCAGTTTGCCGCTGAGCCATTATACATAAAGGGAATACAGTCGCACATATAACCAACATCCAAACTTTCTTCATATAAAGTTTCTTCATACTATAAATAATTCTAATACGTTACATCACTTCTAATCAATATACCATTCGCATTATAAATATCAAACACATTATCTTCCCGTTGAAAGGCCCGGTTTTCACCTGCGATACCGACATACACATATTTGCACGGTATATGTTCTTCGCCTTTACTGTCGATTGCTCCATATTTACCTGTAGATTTCCTGCGCACTATTTTATATTTTCCGAAGTTTGTTTTTTCTTCATACAAAGCGATTTTATCTGCTATTCGTTTTTCTTCTGCTTTTGAGGCATTGGAAATAAGCAGTTGTTTCGCTTCATTGGTTGCTTTAAGGGTGATCGCCTTAGAGAAATCTTCATCTGCTCCGGTATAATCACCTGCTTCCATTTTCTCTTTTCCTGAAGCTATTAAGGCCGTATATTCGGCTTCAATTTCTTCTATTGTTGGTTGAGAGACGGGCATTAATTCGATGCGCATTCCCTCTCCGGCAGTCGGTTTTACGGCAGTTTGCTGGGGTTCCTGTCGATTCGTTTCCGTTTGATTCGTCATCGGTTGTACACTCCTCGTATTTTCTTCCTCTCCCTCCTTCGTTGTTGTTTCTTCTTCCGGAGGAATTACTACCGGCGGCACTTCCGGGGAAGCGGCTACAGAGCCATTATTTTCTCCCACAAGCAGAATTACCGCTCCAACTGCCGCAAATATACAAATTAAAAAAATAAGAAATACTCCTTTTCTGCTTTTCTTCTTCCTGTTAGCTGTATCAGGTGTTTTCTGCAGATTATTTTTTCCTGTCAGGAATAATGTATCTTCTTCTGTTTCTTCGGAGAGGTCTGATTCCTGAAAATTATTTTCCGGTTTATCTTCAGGAGGGGGGATCGGCAAAGCAGTCAGCATTTCCTTTATCGTCTGGAAGCGGTCTGTCGGATTTATCTGCATAGCTTTCAGGATCACCGTTTCCGTACCGGCAGTGATGTCCGGATTGAGTACTGAAGGAGCCGGGAAAGGACGGGTCGCTCTCAGAATCGATTCCGTAGGTATCCTGCCTGTCAGCAGATTATACAGGGTAGCGCCTAAGGAATAGATATCCGGACAAGGAGAGAAGAGCTGTGTCCCTTCATTATCATATTGTTCGATCGAGGCAAATCCTTTCGAAAGTGTCAGCATAGTAGTACTGGTTTCTCTGTCTTCCGTATCGTACCTCTTACTCACGCCAAAATCAATCAGACGGGCATTATCATTCTTGTCTATCAGAATATTACTTGGTTTGATATCCAGATGCAGAATGTTTTTTTCGTGAACAAACTGCAAAGCCTTTCCTGTCTGATGCAGGTATTTCAGCGCTTTAGCTTCCGGCAGGACGCCTTCTTTTTCTAGTATATTTTTCAACGAATATCCCGCAATATACTCCATCGCAATATAAGCCGTATTGTTTTCCTCAAAAACATCCAGCACATTTACGATATGGGGATGATGCACTTCAGAAAGTATCCGGGCTTCTTTGATAAGTTTTTCTTTAAATTTCCGGAAAAGGAACCGGCCGGTTTCGGAATGAACCTGTACGTTAAACCCATCCGGCGCCCGGTAACAATAATCTTTAAAAAAATACTCCTTGATACTGATCGGCACTTCCGTCTTGATCGCTCCCAGAGGGCCTTTCACTTCCGTAAACAGTATGCCCTTATAAGTTATGCCAAAACCTCCCCGGCCAACTACCTGTAATAGTTGGTACTTCTTGTTTTGGAGATGATGACCGGCAGGCAAATTCATTTCTTAGCGTATTAATTATACGCCAAAAGTACATTATTTATACAAAAGAATAAAGGAAAGATAGAAGATTTTGTTTATATCCTGTAGAATCCTGTACATTTTGGATAGGAATGATGTAGAAAGAATAGTTATCCCGCGTTTTCCCATCACAGGATTCCATTAAAATATCTTTGATCACTTCCGAAGCTGCCTGTTTTTTAAAGATAGCGGCAAGCGCCTCATCCGTGAAATTTTCCAGCACCCCGTCGGTACACAAAAAGAAGTAATCGCCGGCCCGCACATCTTCTATCAGCACCACATCGGCTGCCGTACGTCTGGCTGTTCCCTGAATAGCACGCAGGATGACGTTTTTCTGGGGATGGTTAAGCGCTTCCTCAGGAGTTATCTTTCCTAATTTCACAAGCGAATGAACCAGTGAATGGTCTTCCGACTGATAAAGGATTTTGCCGTCACGGAAGTGATAAATGCGGCTATCGCCTATATGTGCCAGGGTAATCCCGTTTGTACCGGCATAGAGCATGGTCATTGTTGTTGCCATTCCTGTGGCTTCGGGATGTTCAGAGGTATAGGTATCAAAATGGACTTCGGTGTATTGCACCGCTTTCTGTATAAACGCGGGCGTAGGGTCGTCTTTCAACATGGAATAAACATACGTCGAGAAGTAATCACAGGCCATAGAGCTGGCAATCTCACCTTTTTCTGCCCCTCCTACTCCGTCGCAGACCATGAATAATTTCTGATCGGTACCAACAGCTTCCGGTGAAGGAAAAATGTAATCTTCATTGTTTAACCTCTGACCTTTTTCGCTGACAGCATAAGGTTTACCAATTGTTATATTCATAATAGTCACTATTTTATTCATTAAAGCGAAGTACGGTACGTCCGATAATGATTTCGTCATTATTATTCAATATCACTACTTCTTCGTTTTCTAAAAAATTGCTATTATATAACGTATGATTTTTGCTATTATTATCGGAAAGATAGTGTTTATATCCTCCCCTTACATCTTTTTTTACTTCGATGCGGATATGCTCCCGGCTCATCGAACGGTCGGTTGTCTGAATGCTGATCGTTGTACGCGAAGGGCGTGAGGATTTACGTCCGATAATAGCTATTCCTTCACTGAGTGGGAATATCTGTTCCTGTGTACCGGCGTCGGGAATGACTGTCAGTCTGCCGGTTGTTTTCTTTACCGGCAGAAGCAACGTTGTGTCGGATACGAGAGAATCATCTCCTTCTTTTTCAGAAAGCATAGAGATGGGTATCAGAGATTTACACTTAGGGCATTTAAAGGCTTCTATTCCGGAAGGGAGTTTTCCTTCATCTACCTTTAATCCTACGTGGCAATGCGGACATTTCAGCGAAATCATATCATAATCGAGATGTCTATATCGCTTATGTCACTGGAATAGGAGTCAATCATATCGGCATCCGAAAGCATAATGGTATCGTCCGAAAGGCTTATAAAGTCGGGACTATCCATGCTTTCATCAATAACAATAACCCCCGCAAGGTTATCATCATTGTCCATATCAATGACAACAACATCCGAAAACAGTGAGTCGGCATCGTCTATTGTGACAAATGTGTATTCTTCTTCCTGCATAATTATGTGTAATTTTTTTATTATATAACTTGGTACAAAGATAAAAAAAGAAAGAAAAGCAAATGGCTGAATTTACTGCGAATAATCCAAAAGCCGCCTTTGATGTACAAAAGGTATGCTTTTTAATACAAAACACGATTATTCATTCACCCATTTGGCTTTACACGAGGTAACAGGGCAGTGCTTTTTATTGATCAGCGATTCCCAGGGGATTTCGCCCAGGAAGGTTCCGCACTTAGGGCATACATAATCTATCTTGAATTGGTCGGCAAGGTCTTGCAACTGCCGGGGTATCTTAGCCGATTGTCTGGCCCCTAAGTAGATGCCGGCAGCCGGAGCACAGATGGCTATCAGGAGGCTGATCCCCAGAAAGGCGGAACTCCCTTTTCCCATAAACCCGACGGTGACTCCTATCACTCCGGGAAGGGCAAAGGGCAAGGCCTGAAACAGTCTGGTTTTAAACTGATTCGATGATTGGATTTTTATTTTTTGTTCGATATATTTATCGTACACTTCTTTCAGGGCAGCAAATTCTTCACTGTAATCGTTTCCGCTTTTCAGTACTTCGGAGATGCTCAACACAAAGCTGTTTCCTAATTTCACCGTATCCGTCGGGGTGATCCGTTTTCTCACAATCTGGCTCCCATTCACATACGTTCCGTTAGCCGAATCCAGGTCTTCCAACAGTAAATAGCTGTTTGTGTCGCGGGTCAGTCGTGCGTGGTGCCTGCTGACATAAGGGTCAGTCACCACATAATCGTTATCGTTTGCCTTTCCAATTCTAATTATCATGGTTTTGAACATCCTCCAATTTCCCCATTTCTTTTTCGAATGAGTCTTTCAATATCTTCAGTGGGTCTTTGGATATGATTAACTCTCTGGGTTTTCCTTCGGCAGTAAGCAGCAAAAGGCGCTGTCTGGGCAGGTTGATCTGCAATATATGATTTTTATTGATTATATGGCTTTTACCTACCCTCATCAGGATATTGCTGCTGCCTGTTACCTGTTTTTCAAGAATCTCCTCTATTTTCCCGATATTTATGGCAAAAGTAAACTGTATTCCATTAGACAGAAGAAGTTTCGTATAATTCCGATCGGCTTCGAAATAAAGAATCTGCCCTATCTTTATACGCAATAATTCATCTCTTGTTTTAATTATCAGGTACCGTTCCATTTGTGACATTGACATTTATTCATTAAAATCAAGTGACAAAGATACACGAAAATATTCTTAGCTTGACACCACAAGGCTTTTTCCTGTTAATTTCTGGATATCTTTTAACATTTCCCTCTCATCATCAGCACAGAATGTCAGAGCAGTACCTGCATTCCCGGCTCTTCCTGTACGCCCGATACGATGCACATAGGTTTCGGCAACGTCCGGCAGGTCATAATTTATAACCAGTTCCAGGTTGTTGATATCAATTCCTCTGGCGGCAATATCCGTTGCAATAAGGGTCCGTATCTTGTTCGATTTAAAATCCGACAGAGCTCGTTGCCTGGCATTCTGCGACTTATTTCCGTGAATAGCGACGCTTTCTATTCCTGACTTACAGAGTATCCGTGCTATCTTATCTGCTCCATGCTTTGTCCGTGAGAATATCAGTGTAGATTTCTTTTCGTCTTTTTTCAGCAAGTTTATGAGCAGGTCTTTCTTCTCCTGTTTTTCCACAAAATAGATATATTGTTCTATGGTATCTACGACTGATGCCACCGGAGTAACTTCTACCCTGACCGGATTATGCAGGATAGCCCGTGAAAGAGCAGCTATACATGAAGGCATAGTTGCTGAAAAGAAAAGGGTTTGCTTTTTCTTTGGAAGTTTAGGCAGCAAACGTTTGATGTCATGAATAAATCCCATATCCAGCATCCGGTCAGCTTCATCCAGCACAAAATGGCTGATAGCACTCAGACTGATAAATCCCTGATTCATCAGGTCGAGCAAACGTCCCGGTGTAGCTACTAATATATCTACCCCCGTTTTCAGTTCATTAACCTGTGAATTTTGTTTCACTCCTCCGAAAATTACACAATGGCGGATGCCTGTATAACGGGTATAATCACGCAGGCACTCATTGATCTGGATAGCCAGTTCGCGGGTTGGTGTCAGGATCAATGCCTTAATCTCCCGTTTTTTCTCATGAGTTTTATTCAAATACAATTGCTGTATAATAGGAAGCGCAAACGCAGCGGTTTTGCCTGTTCCTGTTTGTGCCAATCCCAGGATATCGCGATTGTCAAGAGCCGGAGTAATAGCCTGTTGTTGTATCGGAGTAGGAGTTGTATATCCTTTTTCGTTCAGAGCCTTCATTACCGGCTCGATAAGATTCAATTCTTTAAATGTCATGTTTTAATATTTGCAAAATGTGTCACGATAAATTGCATTCCACATTTTCGCGGCTTGTTAATACTATAAACAAGTAAGTTGATTTTGATAAAGATACAATATTAACTCAATTGTTGAAGGCGCAAAGATACGAAAAATTTCTTTGTTAACCTCTAAAAAACAGGATTTTTGCTCAAAGGAAAATATAAATGGGCAATTGTATAGAAATGAGTGGACTGCTTTCCTTTGCTTCGTTTTCCATTGTTTCAAATAAATCTACCCATGACGGGAATCTGCGACAATTTGAAATGCCCGTCAGCCCCCCCTCTCAAACTCTTAATTTTTAATTCTCAATTCTTAATGCTATTTCGTCGGGGTGTAAAATTGCACAACGAGCGGCATTTTTCGCTACTTCTGCCTCTGGTAAGGGTATTGTAGCCGGGGTGTAGGGATTTTCAGTAACGTCCTTTCCTGTAAAAAAACCGTACCAGGTACAAGCTGCGGTGAAACGCCCAAGGCCATTGCTTAAATGATATCCGTCGCGGCAGAAATTGTCACCGATATGACTGGTACGTCCATTCTGGATCGCAGTCCCGGAGGGAATAATCAGACTGATACTTACCGCTCCGGCAACCTTGTTTGTTGCTTCAACAATCTGCTTGTACATCGTCAGCTGATTTTTACCATAGTTCGCAAAACCGGGATGTTCCGAACTACCGGCATAAGCCCATGTGCGGTGTAAAACAAACTGAACCGATTCGTTAAGCGCATTTTCTTTTACATACTTCAGTAAATGGGTGATATAGGGGAAATAAGAATCGGCTATACCCGACATTGTACTAACCTGCTGGAAGGTGATATAATCCCAATCTTCATTTATAATGCAATCCAGGAGTGTATAAGCATATTCGGTTTTGGTTCCACCGATAATTTTTCTGAACTTATAAGCCTTTTTATTTGCTACAGCGTTATTCCAGTGCGTTTCCAACGAACATCCGCCAATATAGGCATTCCCGATAACCAGGCTATCGCCTGTGGCGGCACCCAATTCGTATAGATATTGTTCGACCGCATCTTCTGAAAAACTATTCCCGATGGCAAGAATTTTTATTGATTCCTGAGCATATACAGATAAAAGGGAAAAAGATAAAACTACTATCGTTAGCAACTTTCTCATTATAAAATACATTTAAAGTTCAGACTCAACAAAGATATGCAAAAAAAACCAATCGTGCAAATATGCGTTCGTCCTGGGTGTATTTCAAATTGTCGCAGATTCAATGGATTTCTATCGTCATTGCGAGGTACGAAGCAATCCAGGGTGTGCCCGCTCTGGATTGCTTCGTACCTCGCAATGACGATGCGACAATTTGAATTGCACCCGGATAGCTTCGTCGCTATTGTTTGTTGAAAGTTTTTTTATACCTTTACGGTCGATATTAAATTATTATTTGAATATAAGAATACACACAAATTATGAGAAAATTAATAGTGATTTTCGGTAGTTGCCTTTTGACACTTCAGTTGATTTTTGCCGGCAATGATGTGAAAGAGATAGTTTTTGCGGAACGCGACAGCGCGTTAACTATGGATATTTATTTCCCCGAAAACGTGCAGCCGGACACGCCCTGTCTTATTTTTGTTTTTGGAGGTGGTTTTCTTGGAGGCGACAAGTCGATGGAAAACAACGTTGCCTTTTGCCGGACGATGTCTGATTACGGTTTTGTTACAGCAGCGATTAATTACCGCCTGGGATTGAAAGGCGTAAAAAA
>JAISZA010000071.1 GCA_031269535.1 Tannerellaceae bacterium | reverse complement strand
TGAAAATCGACGTAGTCAAATGTACCCCTGAAGGGTGTTTTTTTTGAAAAGATTGATGCGGGATTCGCTTTATTAGCTAATTTTGTAGGCATTATCTTTGAAAAACAGAAAAATGGATTTTAAATTATATAAAGGCTGCTGCTGCATGTGTAAAAAAGGATGCAGCAGGGTGCAAAATAATAAACTCAACACATACGACTGGCTGTGCGGCGTACCCGAAGCAGAAAATGCGACAGACTATGTGGAAGTGCAATTCAAGAATACCCGGAAAGGCTACTTCCTGAACAGTGCGAAAATACCTTTGGAAAAAGGCGATGTGGTGGCTGTAGAGGCAACGCCCGGACATGACATCGGAACGGTGACCCTGACGGGGAAATTAGTGCTCCTCCAGATGAAGAAAAACAATACCCGCACGGAAGGTGTGGAAGTGAAACGTATCTACCGGAAAGCCAAAACGGCGGATATGGAAAAATACGAAGAAGCCAAAGCAAAGGAGCATGAAACGATGATCCGATCACGTCAGATTGCCACCGATCTGGGACTGAATATGAAGATTGGCGATGTGGAATACCAGGGCGACGGCAACAAAGCTATCTTCTATTATATCGCCGATGAACGGGTGGATTTCCGGCAACTTATCAAAGTGCTGGCCGATGCGTTTCATATACGTATTGAGATGAAACAGATCGGAGCACGCCAGGAAGCCGGGCGTATCGGAGGAATTGGCCCCTGCGGACGCGAACTCTGCTGCTCAAGCTGGATGACGAACTTTGTATCTGTGGCGACGGGAGCAGCCCGCTATCAGGATATTTCCATGAATCCGCAAAAACTGGCGGGACAATGTGCCAAACTGAAATGCTGCATTAACTACGAAGTAGATGCCTACGTGGAAGCACAGAAACGGCTACCCTCGCGCGAAATCGTCCTGGAAACCAAAGAGAACACCTATTATCACTGCAAGACGGATATTTTCAGGAGAGAGATTACCTATTCTACCGATAAATCTTTTGCCGCCAATTTAGTCACTATCACAGCACAACGTGTTTTCGACATAATCAATATGAATAAGAAAGGCATCAAGCCTCTCTCACTGGAAGCCGACGAAAAGCCTCAACAGCCCAAACGTGAATCGCAGGACATCCTGGGGCAGGAAAGCCTTACCCGTTTTGATGCCACTGCATCGAAGAAGAAAAGGAAAAAGAAGAAACATGATAGAACTGATAACAAAACGAAACCGAAGGAGTAAGGGTAGCCTTCTTCTCTGCATTCTCTGCTTTTTGTGCTTTTCGTGCAGGAACGGGATGGTATGCAACCAATACCAGTCCATAGAAGGAATGTCGTGGGATAAAGACAGGGAGTATCATTTTACCTGCCTGATAGACGATACGACGGCGCTTTATACTATCACGTTCGAGGTGAGAAACAATAACTTCTATCCTTATCAGAACCTCTGGATATTCTACACCGAAAAGTCTCCCGGCGGCTTATACGTAAAGCGGGATACGGTGGAATGTATGCTTGCCGACGAGTTCGGGAAATGGCAGGGCAAAGGGATTTCTCTCTTTCAGTCTGGTTTCGCGATACGTACCCGTTATACCTTCGCGGAGAAAGGGAGCTACACCTTCAGTTTCCGGCAGGGCATGCGTAGCGATACGCTCAAAGGCATCCGGGATATCGGGCTACGGATAGAGAAGGTCCGCCGCTAAACCGTCTCCTCTGCTTTTACCTTTCTTTCCTTGATGCGTCAAGCCTCAGAAAGATGAATAGCAGAATAGTAAATCCCCAGAGGGCAGAGCCTCCGTAGCTGAAGAAAGGAAGCGGAATACCAATCACCGGCGTAAGGCCTGTCACCATACCTATATTAATCAGCAAATGGAAAAAGAAAACAGAGGCTACGCTATATCCGTACACCCGGGCATATACCGTCTTCTGTTTTTCGGATAAATTAATGAGCCGCACGATAAAAACGGCAAATAAAATCAAGACGGCAGAGGCGCCTACAAAACCTTCCTCCTCCCCTACTGTGCAGAAAATAAAGTCGGTATCCTGTTCGGGGACATACTTCAGCTTGGTCTGCGTCCCGTTCAGAAAACCTTTTCCCAGCAATCCTCCTGAGCCTATGGCTATTTTAGACTGATTCACATTATAACCCGCTCCGCTCGGGTCGTTTTCCAATCCGAGCGCTACTTTGATACGCATCTGCTGATGAGGCTCCAGGATTTCGTCGAATACATAATCGACAGAATAAAGAAAACCGACCGACAGCACGGCAAAAAGAATCACCAGGAGGTAATGCCATACCCAGTTCTTGATGGAAAGAAACACCAGACAGGCAGACGAAACAGCTATCAAGCCGATCATGATCCAGACAAAATTGACGGGAACAAACCGGGAAACCAGGCCGGCTATCAGATGAGCGACAGCGGTCAGAGCCAGCAGTAGCTTTACAGGCGTAAGGTCGCGCTGTATCATCCGCATCAGAACAAACATAATAGCCAGGATCAACGAGAGCACGATCAACTCTCCCAAAGGAGTGATACCGGCTACCACATCCGAATACTTCATACTCAGCACGAAAAAGGTTACCGCACAAATACCCGTCATCAACACATACCCTGTCATCCCCTCGCGATACAAAACCAAAAAGAATGCCAGAAAAACCAATGCCGAACCCGCCTCATTCTGTAACAAAACACATAACATCGGCAGGAGGATCAGGAACAAAACAAGCAGAAAATTCCTGAGCGTCCTCAGTTTGAAACCATAAGCGCTCATCAGCTTCGCCACGGCCAGCGCGGTGGCAAACTTGGCAAACTCGGCCGGCTGTATGCGCAAAGAACCTATTACCAACCACGAGTGAGAACCTTTAATGTCGGGAGCCAGAAAAATAGTAAGGATCAGAACCAGAATGATAAAGGCGTAAATCAAATAGCTGAAGACATTATAAAAGTTTGAATCCAGCATCATAATGATAAATATCAACACCAGCGACAAACCTATCCATATAAGCTGCGAACCCGGACGCCCCGAAGGATCAAACCAGCCTACATAATCGTATTCGTAACTCGCACCGCAAATACTGAACCACCCGGCCACCACCATGACCACATACAATAAGACCGTGATCCAGTCAACTTTTTTCCATATACTTTCTTTTCTATAAGACATTTTTAGGCAATAAAACAGTATTGATAAGATAATCTTCCAGGTATTTGTTCTCCGGAGATATTTCGCCCGATAAGAATTTCTGCAACATCAGTCTGGCGATAGGAACGGCATAGGTTGCTCCAAAGCCTGCATTCTCAACAAGTACGGAAATAGCCACTTCGGGCTTTTCGAAGGGGGCAAAGCCCATAAAGATGGAGTGGTCTTTGCCATGCGGATTCTGTGCCGTACCGGTCTTTCCGCAAACGGCTATCCCCGGTAAAGCTGCCCCCCGGCAGGTTCCTGCCACGACTGCGCTACGCATGCCTTCAGCAATGTATTCGTAATACGGCTTTTCTACTGTGGTATAATGCCTGTTGGTATAGGCCGTATCCAGGTCGTTATCCTGTATCTTACGAACGATATGCGGCACATAGAAATACCCTCTGTTGGCTATTTCTGCCGACATATTACATATCTGAAGCGGGGTAGCCAATATCTCTCCCTGGCCGATGGCAACGGATATAATCGTGCTCGACGACCAGCGTTTGTTGTATATCTTGTCGTAGGTTTTGCTGTTGGGGATATAGCCGGCTTTTTCTCCCGGCAAGTCCACACCTAAGCGGTAGCCGTATCCCATGCTCACCAGATGGTTTTTCCATACGTCAAGGCCTTCCTGTACGGAGGCATAACGCCGGCGGTTGTCTATCATATCGCGCAACCCCCAGCAAAAATAGGAGTTACACGAGGTGGATATAGCCGGGATCAGGTTCAGGGGAGAAGCATGTCCGTGGCAGGCCGGCTTCCCTCCCAGCACAGGATAGCCATAGGCACAGGAATAATAGGTATCCGGAGTAATCACTCCCTCCTGCAGATAGATAAGCCCCATGGCCGGTTTAAAGGTAGAGCCCGGAGGATAAACACCCATCAGGGTACGGTCGAAGAGCGGATTCAGCGGGTCTTTTTCCAGCAAGGCATGATTGCGTCCCCGCTGGCGCCCGACCAACATGCCGGGATTGAATGAAGGCGCTGAAACCATGCAGAGTATCTCGCCTGTAGAAGGCTCAATCATCACGATACTGCCTACTTTGTTTTGCATCAGTTTCTCTCCGTAGGCTTGCAAATCCATGTCCAGGGAGAGTGTCAGGTTTTTGCCTGATACCGGGTCTATGTCATGCCTGCCCTCTTCGTATTTTCCCTGTATCCTCCCATGTGCATCCCGAAGCTGTATTTCGACTCCTTTTTTGCCCCTCAGAACGCTTTCGTAAGAGCGTTCCACGCCCGAACGGCCGGAATAGTCACTCTGCACATAGTAATTGTCGCGCTCAATATCCTGTTTGTTTACTTCCCCGATATTACCCAGTACATGGGCGGCATGGGGATACTCATACTCGCGGATGGTACGGTTCTGGATATAGAATCCGGGGAATTTATAGAGCTTTTCCTGCAATACGCCATAGTCTTGCGCCGAGAGCTGATTCATAAACAGCTGCGGCACGTATGAGGAATAGCCGGGGTTCAGACGGCGGTTTTTTATATCGGCAATCCGTTTGTCGAACTGGGCTTTCGTGACACCTACCGTATTGCAGAAATCCAGGGTGTCGAACGTCTGTATTTCGCGCATGATCAGCATGACGTCGTAAGCGGGCTGGTTATAGACCAGCAATTTGCCGTTGCGGTCGTAAATCATTCCGCGCGAGGGGTATAAAGTCTTTTTCAGAAAAGCATTACTGTCTGCCCAGGTCTTATACTCATTGTCTATTACCTGAAGGTAGAAAAGCCGGATAATGAACAGAACGACCAATAAGATCACCATGCCGGAGATGATATAGCGCCGGTTCTCCAAGGTATAGTTTATATTAGTCTTCATATCTGCGGGATTCCCGGTTAAAAGCCTCCACCATACATATCAGAAGGCTCGTCAGGATAATACCGGCCAGGATACGTATCGTAAGAAACAAAGGGTCGAACAAGCTAAGTGATTCCAGCAGGAACAAGCAAACATGATGCAATATGACAAGCAGCAGAGTAAAACGGATAAAACCACCATAGCCGAATGTTTTATACGAGGGAATAAGGTTTTCAGGTAAATCTTCCCGCATAAATATCCGTATAACAAACGGACGGGCAAACCCTACCAGCGTACAGGCTGCCGCGTGCATACCCGAAGTATTCGACAAGATATCAATCGTTATTCCCAAAAGAAATGAGAGAAAGGTGGTCTGCACAGACGAATGACCCACCGACAGCTTAATAATGAAATAGATATACAGAAAGGGAGTCATCAGCCGGAGGAAATGGATATTGTTCAGTACCAGTACCTGCGTCAGTACCAGTATCACAAAATAAATCAAAGACCGGATGGTATTAATCATTACTCTTTGCCTCCTGTTCTATTTGTATCTGTTCGTTCTGCTGAAAGTTCCTTATCACCATGACAGTTCCCAGCCGATGAAAATCCGTAGTCAGCCTCACTGTCAGGGAATAAAAATTATCGTCGCGCTGTTTCTCAAAAGAAGAAACATTTCCTACCATAATTCCTTCGGGAAAGATAGCAGAGAAGCCGCTTGTCACGATGGTATCCCCTACATTAAATTCCACATGCCGGGGCAGCTCGTCCAACTTGGCATAGCGTGTGCTGCGGCCATCCCAGCTCATGGAACCGAAGTAACTACTCCCCAAAACCTTGCAGCTCAAACGAAACTTAGGATTCAGCAGAGGGATAACCACTGCATAATGGTCGGAAACCGTTGAAACGATTCCGACAACTCCTCCTTCGGAAATAACTCCCATATCCGGCGACAGCCCGTCGTCGCTCCCTTTATTTATCGTAATATAATTAGAAAGATACGTGACACTGTTGTTCACTACCTTGGCTACAATCACATCATAAGGGAACAGCCGCACCGGATCGGCCACATAATTGTGGAAAGAGGCTGTATCGGCTATCATCGTTTCGATCTGCCTCTGCAAGCGCAGGCGTTCGATCTCCAGTTGCCCGTTACGTTCTATCAGTCTCCTGTTTTCCTCGCGCAGATTAATATACGAAGTAACAGAGCCTGTCAGGGATACAATATTGGCCGTCACCGTATTGGCCGTACTAAGCATCACACTCTGCTGATAGGAATTATTCCGGTAAATGAGTACAAACGACACAGTCTCAAGCAATAAGAACAGAAACCAATGTCTTTTCCCAATGAGGAAGTCAAGCAGCTTACGCATAAAAAAACATTTTCAGGACTGATAATCCAAAGGGCTGAGTCTATTATCAATTATCCATTCATCCCCTTTCCTCAACGGATGAGGAAATTGAATTTATCTATATTCTTCAATGCGATACCCGTTCCTTTGGCTACCGCGTGCAAAGGATCTTCTGCGACATGGAACTGTATATTGATTTTCTCCGTCAGGCGTTTATCTAATCCCCGCATCAATGCACCTCCGCCGGCCAGATACATACCGTTTCGTACGATATCGGCATACAGTTCGGGCGGTGTCTGCTCCAGGGCGCTCAAGATAGCGGCTTCCATTTTGGAGAGCGACTTCTCCAGGCAGTGTGCGATTTCCTGATAGGAGACGGAAACCTCCATCGGGAGGGCAGTCATCTGATTCGGGCCGTGCACAACATAATCTTCCGGCGGATTATCGAGGAATGTAAGCGCTGAGCCTACGTTTATCTTGATCTGTTCGGCCGTCCGTTCGCCCACTTTCACATTGTGTTGCCGGCGCATATATTCCATAATATCGGCAGTCAGGTCGTCGCCTGCTATGCGGATGGATTTGTTCGACACGATGCCCCCCAGTGAGATCACAGCGATTTCGGTTGTTCCTCCCCCTATATCCACTACCATATTTCCTTCGGGCGCTTCGACATCAATCCCGATTCCGATAGCAGCCGCCATCGGCTCGTATATCATATAGACATCCCGCCCGCCGGCATGTTCGGCAGAGTCGCGGACGGCACGCAGTTCGACTTCCGTACTGCCGGAAGGAATACATACCACAATCCGCAAGGAAGGAGAGAACCAGCGGTTCTTCGATCCGATCATTTTAATCATGCCGCGTATCATCTGTTCAGCGGCAAAGAAGTCGGCGATCACCCCGTCTCTCAGCGGACGGATGGTCCGTATATTCTCGTGTGTCTTACCGTGCATCTGGCGCGCTTTTTCTCCAACGGCCAATACCCGGTCGGAGCGCCTGTCTAAAGCAACGACCGAAGGCTCATCTACCACAATCTTACCATTACAGATAATGATCGTATTGGCCGTACCTAAGTCCATCGCTATTTCTTGTGTCAATGAAAATAATCCCATGTAGTTTGTATATTTTTAAGTATTAATGTTTAAAATGACGGATACCCGTCTTAACCATTGTTATACCGTGTTTATTACAATAATCAACCGATAAGTTATCATTTATGGAGCCTCCCGGCTGAACGATAGCCCGGATACCGGCCTTGCCTGCCATCTCCACACAATCGGGGAAAGGGAAAAAGGCATCGGAAGCCATCACGGCGCCCGACAAATCGAAGTGGAAGGTCTGCGCCTTTTCTATCGCCTGTTTCAAAGCATCTACCCGCGAAGTCTGACCGACTCCGCTTGCGAACAGTTGCTTGTTTTTCACCAGCGTAATTGCATTCGACTTGCTGTGTTTTACCAGTTTATTGGCAAACAGCAAATCGGCTGTTTCCTGCGGTGTAGGATACGTATCGGTCATGGCTTCCAAGTCGTCCGCCGTCTGGACACTCCGGTCTTTATCCTGCATCAGCACGCCGTTCAATAGCGAACGATAGTGCACAGGAGGTGTTTCCACCTCTTTGCGGATCAGGATGATGCGGTTCTTTTTCTGCATCAGTACTTCCAGGGCATCGGTATCATAATCGGGAGCTATAATGACTTCGAAAAATAATTTGTTTATCTCTTCGGCAACTTCCCTGTTGATATTGGCATTGGTAATCAGTATGCCTCCGAAGGCCGAAACCGGGTCGCCGGCCAGAGCATCTTTCCAGGCTTCGGTGACAGTCGGGCGCGAGGCAATGCCACAGGCATTGTTATGTTTGAGGATAGCAAACGTCAATTCGTCGAACTCGTCTATCAGGCTGACCGCTGCGTCGATATCGAGCAGGTTATTATACGATATTTCCTTACCGTGAATTTGGTCGAACGCTTTTTCAAAGGCTCCGAAGAAGCGGGCGTTCTGGTGTGGGTTCTCTCCGTAGCGCAGGAGCATCGGCTCATCGGCAGCTACCCGGAAAACGGAGGCTTCCTGCCCATCAAAATAATTGAATATCGCCGTGTCATAGCCCGAAGAGACGGCAAAAGCTTCCTTTGCAAACCAGCGACGGTCTTCCAGGCTCGTCTCCGCTCCTTTTTCTTCCAGTATATGCAATAAGGGGGTATATTGCGCTTTCGAGGCTACAATCACAACATCCTTGTAATTCTTGGCTGCAGCGCGTATCAAAGAGATACCTCCGATATCGATCTTCTCGATTACAGCTTGTTCGCCGGCGCCCGAAGCAAGTGTTTCCTCAAAAGGATAAAGATCAACAATCACCAGGTCTATTTCAGAAATATGATATTCACTCAGTTGTTCCCGATCCGTTTCGTTCTCCCTGCGGGCAAGGATGCCGCCAAACACCTTCGGGTGGAGAGTCTTCACCCGTCCTCCCAGAATGGCAGGATAGCCTGTCAGGCTTTCTACGGATTCACAGGGCAGGCCTAATGATTCGATAAATACCTGCGTCCCTCCTGTAGAAACCAGACGAACTCCTTCCTCATGAAGCTTCTTCACTATCTCATCCAATCCCTCTTTATGGTAAACAGAGACTAAGGCACGTCTCACACGCTTCGATGCTGTCATTTATTCTAATAATTATTTAGCAGCACAAAAATAGATAATTATTTCAAATTTATTTGTCTGCAAAAGAAAAAATAGTAATAATCATGCGATGAGGGTATTTTTAAAGCCTCAATCTTTTATAAGGGGGAATTCTGAAATGCGCAGCGTGGTGCATCCGTAAGGTATCAGGATAATTTTCTGTTCAGGCAGGTTTTTCGTTCCGGGGCCATATATCATCCTGCTGTATGGTAAAGGGCCGGCGCTACCATTGTATAATATCCACGACGGAATTTCTTTTGCCGACGCTTTTATTTCTACCGGGGCGTTCTCCGGATTCCAGAAATACGGTTGGCTCATCTTTTCTTTGTTGATTATAACCTCAAAAATATCATCCGGGTTTTTATTCGTGAAGTCAACAAGGCCATAATTCCATTTCGATTCCGGCCATACTTCGTAATAGTGTTTCCCGTATATACTGCCGGTATCTTCAAATGTTTTGTTTACCCAGCGTTCTTTTATTTTTAAGGCATAGACGAGAGGGCCTCGCTCTACGGATACCGAATTTTCGTACCAGGTCTGGGTTTGTATGTGCATCGGTAATTCCAGTACGACTGTGTCATTGTTTTTCCAGACACGGTCTATGACGGCTATTGTATTACCCTGATATTCATTATACAGTTCTCCGTTTATAAAGACACGCCCTGATTTACACCAGGCAGGAATCCGGAGATGGAACGGAAATGCCAGCCCCTTTACTTTTTTTCCGGCAAAATCAAACGTAAAGGTGATCTTATCATCCATCGGGTAATACGTGTTTTCCTTTATCCGGATACCGACCCCCCGTATGTTGGTATGTACTTCCGAAGGCGAATATGTCAGGGCGGCAATACCACTATCTGCGGTCATATACCATAGATTCTGTGCAAACTTAGGCCATGCCTGATGTAAGTTGGAGGTACAGCAGGGATAGCCGGTAAGCAGTCCGTACAATAAATCCGTCTCTCCGTGATTGATGTCAAAATTGCGTATTTCCCTTGTTATCATCACCTGATTGGGTTGCTGAAAATACTGACGGGTCATGAAATCATCCCCTATCTGAGTAGGCAATGCATTGAATGCAATTCTTTCGAGGTGGTCCGGAAATTGTACATCACCTGTGATCTGACTCATCTCTTCCAGCGAAAACATCAGTTCGGCGACAGCGCATAACTCCGTACCCTGCGTTGGGTTATTTCCATGCAGCGCTTCATCTCCTCCGTACATACCCTGGGGTTGTCCATGGAATTGACGAATGTCTCTGAATGCTTTTTTTACGGCATGCCTGTATTTTTCATCCGGATTCTGCTGATAATAAATAAGCGGTTCTTTTATTCCCTGTGCCAGATTTACACAATGTATGGTATTGATACGTGTCAAATCATCCCTGTTCAGAAACATATCTGTGTAGTCATAGCTTTGTTTGTGCAACAATTCTCCGAGTTCAAGTAAAAAAAAGTCTCCGGTTATATTATAAAGCCAATATACCAGCTGTAAATTATCACAAGCCCGGTATTCTGCCCAGAATGTCCAATGTCCCAGAGGTTTTTCCGGCAATGTTTTTAATTGATAATGAAAATATTCAGTCATAAAGTGAATGACCCGCTCATCACCTGTGGCAGAATAATACTGTTTCATGAATTTAAGTACCACCATACGTGGCCACCAGTCTTCCGAGTTATTCCGCTGTAAACCTTTTTCTGCCGGATAATTTTTCGAAGGGCCGAAAAATCCATCCTCCCGCTGACTGGCCAATGCCCATTCAACCCAAGGCTGTACTTTTTGTTTCAGTTCTTTATCATCCAGGATATAGGCTAATGGCAATAAGCCATCTATCCAATACGGCCCCCTCTCCCACTGGTCACCATCTCCGCCCAGCCAACCATTACGGGGGCCCATTACTTCAGGATACAACACATCCAGTTGGGAGCTCATTCCCGAACGCTGGCGTTTCAATATTTCCAATAACCATCCCTGGGGTTTGATCTCACCCAGCGGCAACTCCAGATAAGGCTTGGGTATAAGAGGCTGCCTGTTATTAAGCGGCCGGCCGTTTCCGGCATGTGAAATGAATGGGTGACACATACTACTCATCAGCACTGTTACAACTATCCGGTAAATTATTTTCATACGCATAAAATTTATTTTTAATATTCAGATGCATCTTTCACACAACGGAAACCGACGCTTGCTTTTCGTTCAAAAGAAGGAGAAACCCTCAGTAAATACTGTCTGAAATAAAGTTCGCGCGGCCCTCCCTGTACATACCAGAAACTGGATGACGGCAGGAAATAACTTCCTCCTTTTATCATGATATAGCGGTAAGATGTATTATCATATACGTCGTTTGTCAGTTGCCATACACAACCGACCAGATCATACAGACCATAAGCGTTTTTCCCTTTCGGATATTTACCGACAGGATATAATGAGCCGTCTCCCGGATTACACCTGCCGGGTTCTATACCCTGAAGTTTCCATACAGACAAGGTATTCGTTATAAAATCTTCGACACGTGTAACCGGTGTTTTTTGTATCCAGGGCCATTCATTTCCTTTTTCTGTCTGGGCGGCATACTGCCATTCCATTTCAGTGGGTAAGCGTTTTCCGGCCCATTTTGCATAGGCCTGTGCATCTTCCAGGGTAACGTAAACGACCGGATAATTCTCCTGACCGGATGGTGGTACAGAGCCGTTTATCCAGTGTTTCAGAAAGTTCGCAGTATCTTTCGGTTCATATCCGGTAGCATCCATAAACTCTTTGTATTGGATGTTGGTAACCGGATATGTATCCATAAAGAATTTACTCATCTGCACTTTTTCACCTTTCATTGTCATATCTTCCGGATAAGCAATAAAAGAGTCTCCGGTTCTGTATTTATCACATTGGAATATTCCGCCGGGGATTATCACCATGCCTTCAGGTGGATTTTTAACCCGTTCCGTCTTCCCACCGGTAGAAACCAGGCGCGCTGTGCCCGGTTGAATCATGATGATACGTTCGTCTATTAATTCATTACCACTCAATGCCTGTATAACGAATTTTCCTTCATATCCCGGAAATTCATTCAGCAATTGCACCGACTGTTCCTGTACGGAATATTCTTCAGGTGTTTTTTCGTATGAAGGCAATCCGGCCCATATCCTGATCTTGTCACCTTTTTCCGACGAGAAAGTCAGTTTGTCGTTTCTGAGATTTACAGACAATAGTTCCGGCAGACGAGCTATTGCCGAGACACTACTTTCATTATTGGTTCCTGAATCATATCTATTGAAAGATTCAAGTTTTGCAGGTAAATAATGCTTACCGTCAATTTCGTTGACCGGGATTTCTTCATGATGATAAATATCCACATAATGATATCCGTCTTCCGGGCTTATTTCTATCAGATTGCCCTGATAACCCTGTGGAATAATACTGTATATCGTATATACTATTTTATCTTCCGAAGGCCATTTATTTACATAAATGCTATCGTGTACGGCAGGGAGCAGAGGCAGATACGAAAACTGCAGGAAGTTCTCACTGTTTTCGCGCTGAATGCGCAGTAATTTGCCCCAATATCTCATCTGGTCATCAGAGTATTCAAATTTGCCTGCCGGAAAATTATTTATTTCGGTTCCGTATCCGTTGAAAAAGGCAACATTAAACTCCCGGCGGATGGCTTCGCGGGCTTCTTCGGCCACACGGAAAATGGCAAAATCAGGTTTGATAAATTTATTCAGATTGAGCATCGGCGGATAATACAGGGCATTGTGTACACGCCCGGACGGAATCCCCTGCATGTCAGCAGGCACGGCCATTCCTTCGCTGTACATAATAACCCCCGGACGCGCTGCATCCGCTGCATTTTGTAATTCGACGCTTGAACCGCCTCTTGTATCAAGAACAAACCCGTCAATGCCGGCCATTCCGGTAATACGGGTCATTCCATCCAAATGACCTTCGCCGGAACGGGTGCTCTCGTCCCAGGGATTGTAACAGACAAAGAATCGGGTGCCCAGACGATGACATAAGTCGGATATTTCTTTCAGTTTGTCATAGCCACCCGGTAAATCTCTGAACATATCCCATTGATTCCGCTGGTCCATCCCTAAAGCCGGCCAGGTAGGCCAGATGCCGTACACATCATAGCCTCCCATAAGCTTTTTCATCTTTTCGAGATGTTCTTTTACGTGAAATTTACCATCCTGATAGTCATAAAAACGTTTATCCCAGCTCATCATCAGGTTGACTGCATAAGAGCTACGAAACCATTTGAGGTCTTCCCGCTGCAGGAGAGAGTCATCAAATGTTCCGACTTCCACATCATATAAATATCGTTTCTGAAACATAAGGCGTAAGCCTTCCTGCCACTCTCCTTCATATTGCTCCAACCAGAAATTGTAAGCAACCGAACCTCCGGGATATAAGGTCGTTTCGAAGCGCCCTCTCCTGCCTTCCCGGATGGTTTCTCTGTCGCGGCGGGTAAGGGCAGCTATATTTTCGGAACCGGACAGATGAATTGCTGTAAAACCCAGTTCCCATGCATTATCAGGAACTATTACATTCACAGGTGAACATCCCGGACGGAACAAATGAGTCCGCGATAATCCATGGTTCCCCAGTCCGGTTATATATACCTGATCGGGAGCCTGTCCCAAAGGCACGACATTATGTAGCTTTATTGTATCCCCGGATATATTTTTGAAAACAATTTGTCCCTTAATTCCATAGCTGTAAGGAACAGATGAAAACGAAACTTTAACCAACCGCGATTGGGTATGGGTCGTAAAATCTTCATCTCCGACTTTATAGGAAACCAAAGGATAAGATTTGTTTAAGGTAATACCGGGACTTACCGAACGGATTACCAGTCCGGCGGAAGTATCTAATTGCATCTCTTTTATGGATTGCCCATTCAGTGTAAATATACAGCATGAACAGGCAATCATAATGAAACAATATTTGGTGAATAAGCTCATTTCTTATTATTTAAGCGATTCTCTTCTTTTTAAGACAACCTCCGGACGAATACTAATTAATTGTAATAATAAGCAATGTCACGCCGTCATTCAGCAACAGATAGGCCGTCGTTCCTTCACCTGTAAGATTGCCTTTAGCAGCCTTCACGCTGAAGATTCCTTTTTCCTTCAACTGGTCTTTGGTAAAACAAACGCGACCGCCCGCATTTGTTGTAGCTGTTGCCAGAAGCTGCTCATTGTTATTAAACAATTCCACTGTCGCTCCCTCGATCTTAGGATGCGTATTATTCACTGCAACACCTTCTACCTGAACTTCCAGAGCCGGTTCCGTCGTTGTTTTTGTTTCAAACTCAAGATCCCGGTCACAGGATATGGTTATAAATACAACGAATAAAATATATATTATCTTTTTCATAACGTTCTAAAGAATTTATCATTTAACATTATTCCGTTTTTTTACAATCAGTATATTACATTTCATTACTTAGTCCACCGAAAGTATATAGTTCCTGTCCGTGTATTTTCAATTCGGGGCCCGGTATGGGAAAATGCCTTACGGTTCCGGGTATCATCTGGTCTTTATTCCTTCGCCGGTCAAAGAAACCTAATTGCGGCCATACGAGATCGCATTCCACATACCTTTCATAAAACAGTTTTTCCTCCAGTTCGTCATACGTTTCCGCGGCTGTTGCCGGAGGCAGTTCGCCGATACCTACACGGCTATTGTTTATAAGTTCTGCTATTTTGGATTTGTCACCCTGGGTTCTTACTATCGCTTCGGCCAGATAGGTATCATTTTCCATTTTCAGATAATGATCCACATATCCCTGTGCTTTCTCAACCACATCATAATATCTCCAATAACGGTATTGCGAAAGGATATAGGTTCCGTATCCCGGACGTGTCGTACGGTCGGCGCCAAACCAGTTGCGCATAGTTTCATATTTGAAATACTTATCCAGTCGTTTATCCGGACAATTGGTAATTTCCGGCCAGTCTTTAAAACTGTCACTTCCTTCTTCCACGGGGATTGGATATACGGAAGCCGGATCATCGGGTGCCATTTTTGAAAATAACCATTGGCTCGCCCTCTGCCAGTTGTAGTTGTACATAACAAAATAATTCATCCCATAATCACGGGTCATTACTTTGCCACGCCATCCGTCATCATACGAAACTTTAAAATCCTGTTGAAGTCCTTTTTCCGCGTATGCTTTTACTTTATTCCAGTCCACCCGGGCATTTTCTTCCTGTGTACGGGGCAGGCATACCAGAAAACGTGCACCTATGGAGTGGGCAAATTGCAACAGGCTCTCTTTCGAAAAATCAACACCGGCTATCACCTGGACAGGGTCATTGTCAATAGCATCCGACTCTATGATTCGTATGGCATCGTCTAACTTAGTAAGGGCATAATCCATTACTTCCTTGTATCCTTTCGTATTGCTTACATAATCAAATGTAAGGGCATCATGTTCTTCCGTAAACAGGTAAGCTTTATCATACAGCAGTGCTATGTTTCCGTAAAGTAATGCCTGGATCAAATAACTATGGGCTTTAGCCCGGTTTGTATAATCCACGCCACTCAATGTTATTCTGAAAGAGGGATCCTCAAACATTTTAGACATTTTTACTGCGCTGCCAACGCTGCCATAATAATTGTACCAAGCTCCAAAATTGATAATAATAACCGGGTCGGGAGTATCATCATTAAACAAGGTACGTCTGGGCCGGAACCAGGCTTCGCCCGAGCCCCAGCTTGATGTACCCGACTGAAATAATTCCGCACAGACAAAAGCCATGGTCGGACTGGCTGCTATAGAACCGTTATACCATGTATTATAGCCATTCTTTAACAAGGAATAAAACTCCGAAGGGGTTGCCAGATCATTGATATTAGGCTGGTTTTCATTCGGTACATCCATGCCCTTGAACATATCGTCGCAAGAAGAAAATATTGCGATAAAACCGGCAAATATGATTAAAAATAATTTCTTCATACTATCTATTTGTATTGAATATTAAACATTAAAAAGTCAAAGTCAGCGATCCGCTAAATGTACGGTATAAAGGATATTGCTCGTTAGATTCGAAACGGAATGAATTAGAGTCAACCCCTTTTCCTTTATCAGCCGAGACTCCCTCCGGATCAAAACCAGGATACCTCGTAAACGTTAATAAATTACGCCCGATAAAGCTTAGTCTTATGTTCTTTACAAACCGGGACAGTCTGAAATCATAACTTAATGATAATTCCCTTAATTTGAGGAATGTTGCATCAAAAACCAGCACGTCGTTATCCCACCCCAATATACCAACCTGCTGGCCTCCGTTGCTGTAGTATGAAACGGATTTGACTTCGTTCCAGGGTTTTCCGGATTGATCAAACAGCGCCGGCTCCGTTGTATAACGGACCGAATGATTATAGATAGCACCTCCGTCCTGGTATCCCCATAACATATAAAAAGTAAACTTCTTATAATTCAATGTCGTATTCAGGTTTAAATTAAAATCAGGAGTCATACTTTTAGTTGGCAGGGCAACAATATTACCTTTATCATCTTTGACTTTGACAGGTGTTTCATTAATCGTACCTATCTGATCACGACTTACGACAAATCCCTGATTATTTACAACAAACAGTTCGTCTATCGTCCTTCCTTCGGGTACCTGATTCGCTACCTCATCCAGAGAACGAGCAAATTTATCCAGGTATAATACGCCGAAATCAATTCCTTCTTCTATTCTGAAGCGCGTACCATCCAGCATATACGGTGTACAGTTTAATTTCTTGATTTTCTGATTCACTTTATCGAAAGTAAGTCCGATATTCCAGTTCCACCCGCCTCTGTTCTTTATAATGTCTGCATTGAACCCGGCTTCCCATACTTTGGTCTGGATAGTTCCGGCATTCTGCCATTGGAAGGCAGCTCCCGACAATGAACTGACGGGAACTTTCAGTATCTGGTCCGTGTTATTTGCCAGCGAATAGTTGATACTAAAATTGAAGCGGTCTAAAAAATAAATATCCGTACCTATTTCCGTTTCTTTCGAAAAAGCGGGTTTTAGTTTGCTATTCCCAAGCGTTTCCATATTTCCCGGTACGCCATTTGTCAGGGAGAACACTTCATACTGGGCTATATAAGGAGGGCGCAACCCTGCTACACCGTAAGATGCCCTGAGCTTCCATTCGTCAATACCATTTATTTTAAAATCTTCTGTTATACGCCAGGCTCCGGATACGCGATAAAAAGTTTGCCACCTTACGTCTTTTCCGAACAAGGAAGAAGCATCCCTTCTGACCAGGGCATCCAGGATATATTTACTTTTATAATCGACAACCGCCATTCCGGCAATATTGTTAGCGATACTTATATAAACACCCGAATTGGCAAACTGATTGGAGGAGAGATTAACAGACGTAATGTCCATGCCTCCGACACCGAGGTCGCCCCCTCCACCGGATAAACTGGAAGCATAAGAGGATTCATATAAATACTGAACTTTAAATTTCGTATTGAAATCTCCCAATGTCTTATTGAGCAAAGCGTCTATAGTAAAAGACTGCTCCGTATTCTTCCACATACTACGTGATATATAACCAACCTCCGGAGTCAGATCATATTTTAATCTTCCTTTAGGAGTAAGAGACAAGCTCTCGCCATTTTCGCGGGTAGTACCGTATGAGGTGGAAAAGGTAAGATAATCGGTAGGATCATATTTCAGGGAGAAAAACGACATCATCTTTTCGGATGTAGATTCATTCTTAGAGTTTGCAATAGAATACAGAGGGTTTACGATATTCTCTATCTTATTGGCATTTACTTTGTATGGCGTTCCGTCTTCGTTCGGAGCTAACAAATCAGCTGCGGGATCGGAACGGTAAAGAGCGCCGAATGCACCATACGCCCGATTGTCTGCCTGGGTTCTTGCGAACAAATTGGATGTAGTAAAAACCAGATTGTCAGTAATACGGTAATCCATATTCAGACGTACATTGGTACGGTCAATACCGTCAACCATCTTTACAACTCCCTCTTCTTTTGTTGTCTGTAGTGATGTATAGACACTTATTTTATTGTTCTGCGAAGTTCCTTTTAAGGAAAGATGTGTCGTAAAATAATTTCCGGGATTAAAAAACTGACTGATATGGTCATAGATTTCCGGATACGGCTCATCATAGACCCTGTCGGGTTCTGTTACTCCATAGTTGAGCACTCCGTTTTCAATCAGGCGGTTGGTTGCCTTAGACCTTTTGGGTACGTAGCCTAAAGAGTTCTTGCCATATTCCGTACGGAAATCAATCTGTACCTTACCGGCTGCCATTCCTGTGCCCCGTTTCGTAATGATACTTACAACCCCGTTTGCTGCACGCGAACCATATAAAGAGGATGCTGCGGCTCCCTTCAGCACCTCTATAGATTCGATATCTTCTGCATTCACATCCGCCAACCCGTTTTCAGTGAGAATTCCGTCAATAATATACAAGGGATTGGAAGAACCGAAAATCATTTTTACCCCCCGCAACTGAACATCTGATTCAGAGCCCGGCGCACCACTTGATTTCGTAACGCGGACTCCGGCCACTTTTCCCAGCAAGGCTGAGGCAGCATCGGTAGCTGGCACCTTCAGCAGCTTCTCAGCAGAAATCTTCTCGATAGAAAACCCTAATTTTTGTCTGGGGGTTCCCGAAGCTACTCCTGTAACAATTACTTCGTCCAGGGAAAGTGTGTTTTCCTCCAGTACAACATTCAAATCATTTTGTCCGTTTATGGGAATCTCCAATGTAATAAAACTAATATATGAAAATACCAGTATTGCATCTGCCGGAGCATTCAGGCGGAAATTCCCGTTTATATCCGTAGTCGTACCGATAGTTGTGCCTTTGACTACAACACTAACTCCGGATAAGAACTCCCCCTGCCGGTCTTTAACAACGCCGGCTACCGGAATGCTTTGTTGTTGGGCATCCGGGGTTAACCAAGTATTTGTACCGGCATAAAGCATCGGTACATCAAAAGAAAAAAACAACATTAGCAAAAAACCCATTCCGATGAGTAACCGCCGGGAAGTATAACGGCGGAAGTTTTCTTTTAAATAAAGGTTCTTCATCATGGTAATAAAAATTTTAGATTTAAATAATAAAGTCATATTCTGCATATCTGGCCATATTAACCACATGCAAAAATAAAGCGACCTATATCTAAGGAGGGGTATTTTTGTGTCAAAAAAACGCAAAATCTTATCAAAAACATTTTTTCTATGTCTGAGATACCATTGATTTATCCGAATGATACAATCCTGCTATTTGTTGTCTTTCTCAAAATCTTTGGGTAGTACGCCGAATTGTTTATAAAAACATTTTGAGAAATAGGAAGATGAATTAAAACCTACTATAAACGCCACTTCATTTACCCGGTACTCTTTCTGCCGTAGCAATTCAGCTGCTTTTTTCAGACGGATCAGGCGGATAAAATCGTTTGGGGTAAGCTCCGATATACTTTTTACCTTCCGGTAGAACGTGGCGCGGCTTATATTCATACAGTCTGCAAGTTTATCTACATCAAGATTCACATCATCAAGGTGGGCATGAATAATATGAATGAGGTTATTCAGAAAATCTTCGTCGGCCTTCGAATGAGCAATCGTATTGTAAGCTATTTCGGGAGAATGTTTGTATGAGTTTTTTATCTTTCTCCGGTTCTCCATTAGATTTTCTATCCGGGCTTTCAGGAAATCAACGGAATATGGCTTTTCTATGTATTCATCGGCTCCGGTTTTCAATCCTTCTATCTTCGACTGAAGAGCTGTTTTGGCTGTAAGTAAGATGACCGGGATATGACTATACCGGAGGTTTTCCTTCACCTTACGGCAAAGCTCCAGTCCGTCCATTACAGGCATCATGATATCAGTGACAATCAGATCGACAAATTCTCTGTTCAGTATCTCCAACGCCTGTTTACCGGTTGATGCTTTCAGCATATGGTATTCGTCTTTCAACTGATTCAAGGTGAATTGCAAAAAATCCTCATTATCTTCTACCAGCAGGATTGTTTTTCCGGAATCGATACGAACCGCTTCTTCTATATTGATTGTATTGACAGTTTCTTTATTCTCTGCTCCGAGGCCTCCCTCCTTTACTTTTGTATCCTCATGGAAACGGATTGATTTTTCCTGACAGATCGGCAACCGGATAACAAACATTGTTTCTTCCAGGTTTTCTTTATCTAAAAAGATTGAGCCTTTATGCAGTTCGACAAGCGACTTTGCAAAAGGCAAACCCAAACCTGACCCTTGTGTACTTTCATCCAGTTTGAAGAATGGCTCAAATATTTTTTTCGAAAATTCACCGGGAATCTTGTCTCCGTCATTAGAGACTGAGATCATGATATCATCATTTAAGGAATTGAAATCAATCCGGATATAGCTTTCGGCATGTTTTAAGGCATTATTGAAAAGGTTGCTCAATATTTTAGTGAATATCTCTGCATCAATATCTGCATGAAATTCCGTATCCGGCAGGTTTACTTCAAACAAGACCCCTTTTAACTCTGCGGAAGGAGCGAATCGGGTGGCTGTATATTTTATGACCGACACTACGTCTGTTCTTACAAAATTAAACTCAAGTCCTTCCGACTCTGCATTTCTGAAATCAAGTAATTCATTTACCAACTTCAGCAGCCGATTGGTGTTCCGCTGAATAATGGACAGGTTCTCCCAGTTCTTATCTTTCGGATCCATATATTTCAGTACTTCTTCAAGGGGAGATTTTATCAGGCTGAGAGGTGTTCTTATTTCATGTGTTATATTGGTAAAAAAATTGATTTTAGCATTATACAACTCCTTCTCTTTCCGTATTTCCAGTGCTTCAATAGCCCGTTTATTCTGACTGTTTACCCTTTCTATATAATATCTGATGAGGAGAAATAATAAAGTAAAAACCAATATAATATAAAACATATAGGCCCAGAGAGTACGGTAAAACGGTGGCAGAATATTTATTTTCAAACTGGAGCCTTCTTCATTCCACAAGCCGTCGCTATTGGAAGCTTTGACCATAAAAACATAATTCCCCGGCGACAGGTCGGAATAGGTTACTTTATGTAACTGATCCGTATATATCCAGTCTTTATCCTTTCCTTTCAACTGATAGGCATACATATTACCCCGGGGAGAAACATAACTTAAAGCCGCAAAACCCAAACTGAAAGTAGATACATTATATGGTATATTTATCTCGTCTGTATGTGTTATCGAATATTTCAGCATCGAATTATCTGACCCGGTCGTAACTTCTTTGTTGGAGACCTGGAAACTGTTGATAACAATCGGAGGCGCTACATTATTAGACCAGAAATGGTAAGGCATAAAGGCAACAAAACCTTTTATACCCCCAAAATAGATTTTGCCTTCTTTCGACCGGAAACCGGATTTATAGTTAAACTGGTCTCCTAATAAACCATTCGCATGACTATATATGGCTATTGTCTGATTTTCCATATCTAACCTGAATAATCCTTTATTGGTGCTGCCCCAGATATTTCCTTGTATATCTTCTACCAACTGATAGACGACATCGTTGGGTAAACCATCCTTTGTAGTGAAGAAATTAGTAAAGGAATCCGATTGAGGGTCATACATACATAAACCGGTGCCTTCCGTACCAATCCATAATTGGTTCCTGTCATTTTCTAATATGCAAGTAATCATTTTGCCGGCGACATTATCGTCCGCTGCAACCGAGGTATAATGTTTCCATTCATTATTATATCTGTCATAGCAGAATAATCCGTCACCAATCGTTGCAAACCATAGCAATCCTTTATAATCTTCAAGGATATCATTCACCTGGTGATTAATAACATGTTCCTGTATGCGATTAAAATTGTCCGAATCAGAGTTATAAGTATGCAGCCCCATCATCGTACCTATCCAGATGGTACCGGAGCCGTCTTTATAAATAGAATAAATATTATTGCTGTTCAGGGAGTTTTTATCCAATGAATTTTTGTACGAACGAAATTTATGATTGCTCATGTCCATCACATACAAACCTTCGGAAAACGATCCGATCCATAAGTTATGATTATCTGCCAATAAAGCATGAATATTGGTAGCCGGCACAAAACCACCGGAAAACCGGCGTGTGGCAGGATCAAACTTATTCAGGCCGGCATCTTCTGTTCCAATCCATATATTTTGTTGTTCGTCTTCACAAAATTCACTTATACTTTTTCCGCTGATAGTATTTTCTCCACTCACCGGATAATGTTTTTCAAACCGGGCATACGATTCTATAAAATAGTTTACTCCTCCGAAAAAAGTTCCCACCCAGATACCTCCTTCCCGGTCCTGGTAAATGGAATGTATTGCATTGTCTGATATAGAATACGGATCATTATATCTATGTTGCAGATTTATCGAATGCTTTGTCTGCAGATTATGTATATAGACTCCTTTTTCCGTTCCAATCCATAATTCACCTTTTTCAGACTGGATGATACACCGTATATAGAGAGGTTTTCCATGGGTATCATTTTCAAGTAAGGGAGTAAACGAACAAGTAGTCAGGCTGAAACTCTGTACACCTTTATTTGCCGTTCCCACCAATAAAGTTTCGCCGTTGATAAGATAAAGGGCGTTGATATCATTATCAGCGGCATTACGGCTATCTTTGTCAATCAGATATTGTTTAAATTCCCTTTTTTCAGGATTGAATGAATACAATCCCTGTTGGTATGTTGCAAGCCATAAGTTGCCTTCATTATCAAATTCTATTTTCCTGACGCCTATCGTTCTTTGGGTAGTAGTTTTTCCCAGGGAAAACAATTCCAGTCCATTTGTTTCAGATATACGATAAATACCTTTTTTAAAAGCAGCTAACCAGATATTCCCTTCTTTATCTTTTGCCATATCACGGATAGCTCCTTCGATCACTTCACCATCCGGGCCCTTTATGTCCAGACGCGAAAAGGTTTCATATAAGGGATTATACAAATAAACCCCATTGGCTGTTCCCATCCAGATAATCCCATCATCATTCTGCATAATAGATGTAACGACATTATTCCCTATACTGAAAGTATCATCCGGGTTATATTTATACACCCTGAAATCATTGCCATCGTAACGATTGAGACCATCGTGCGTACCAAACCACATAAAGCCCTGCCGATCCTGCAATATAGAATAAATTGCACTTTGGGATAGTCCGTTTTCAACCTCAAGGCACCGGAAATAATAGTTGTATTGCTTGTCGGCATATACAGTCCGGAACAGGAAACTGAAACAAACCACAATAATTATCGGTATTCGTATTTTCATATGTGAATTCTGAATAATTATTACGCTGCGTTTCATAAGATTACACCGTTTCTGATTTATTTGTCACATACAAAGGTATTCAAACAGGGTATAATAACAAAATAAAGAATCCGGAGGATGATACAATGAGATGATATTGCGTTTTTTTGAGATAATATTTTTATAAGCATCCCATGAGTTTTAGGTAATTTTAGGGCTAACAAATAAAACTATATTATGAAACATCATCCGACTTACTTAATTTTATTTCTTATCATCTTCGTGTTTATAACCGGATGTAAGAAAGATATTCCACTTATTACGCTTGGCAGCTTATTGGAAGAAATGACCGACAGGGAAAAATTATCCCGCTATCCTGAACCCTATTATATATGCAGGCAGTTCAGCAGCTACGACAGGGCAACAGTCGCTCCAGGCGATAAAAGCTGGTTTGCCAACTGGGACCGGTCTATGTTTATCCGGACTGAAACAGAAAAAGGAAGAAAAGAATATGTCATGATGGATACGGAAGGCCCCGGAGCAATTGTGCGCTTCTGGATGACTTTTGCCGGAGATAATTCCGGGAGGGGAATCATAAGGATATATCTGGATAATGATACGGTACCGGCTGTAGAAGGTGCAGCTTTTGATATAATCAGTAAGGGAGCATTAACAGGCGAACCTCTCTCATCATCCGTATCCGACTCTACCGAATACGAAAGGAGAGGCCATAATCTGTATTTACCCATCCCCTATGCCAGACACTGCAAAGTAACATACGAAAGTGAAAATATAAAAGATGCAGGCGCCAAAACCGGAGGTGAGGCAGTCTATTATAATATAAATTACCGTACCTATACCGATCCTGTAGAAGTCGAGACGTTCTCCAAAGATTTACTGGGAAAATATGAAAAAGATATTGCCTTGACTCAAAAGAAACTGAAAGAAAGAATGCTTACTATCCCTCCCGACGAACAAGCCTGTGAACTGACAGGGACTATCCCGGCAGGCAAGAGTATGGAAACCTTGATAGAAGGTCAATCGGCAATACGTCTGCTCCGGTTTAAAATAGATGCGGAACATACAGAACAGGCTTTAAGAAGTACGATCCTCAGCATTAGCTTCGATGGTAGGACTACTGTGAACTGTCCGGCAGGAGATTTTTTCGGAACCGGATACCGGATAAGAGGATCAAATACATGGTACACGAAAGTCGAACCGGATGGAACCATGTCGTGCTTCTGGGTTATG
>JAISZA010000126.1 GCA_031269535.1 Tannerellaceae bacterium | reverse complement strand
TTCCTCCGGCAATTGCAATGGGCTGCCGAGATATACGAATATGAACGGAATATCACCCGTGCCGCCCGCAAACTTCAATCCCGTATCCTGGCCGCCCAAAACAAACCGGTCAATATTCGCACCTGCAAAGCCCGGATATATTCGGCCATCACCTATTTCAATGTAGACAACAGTGTGGCTGTCCGGGTTTGGGAAACAGACTACGCCAATAAGTATGAAGACCTGGCCAGGATAGCTGTTGCCGCCGATGAATATAAAACGGCCAAAGCCTGTTTTGACGCCGCCCGCGAATGTCGTCTGCGCGCCTCCGAAGCCGCGGATAAGGAAAGCCTTTGGGCTCCCGTGTTCCTTATCTCCAACGATATCACCCTGGAACAACTGGGCATGCACAAACGAAGCCTGAAGGAGATAGCCCGGAAAAGCAATGAAGGTTTTTATATCAACCTTATCGAGAGCCTGCCTGTCGAAAGGGAAGAGAAGCAGCGGCTGTTGAAAGACGCCAACATTGAAGACGCCCAAATAATAGAAGAAACGCCCGATGATGAATGACCCCAATCCGGCAAGCCGGTTCGAAGACTATTACATGAACCTGATGCAAATCCGTGCCAATGTAGTAGACGCCAATACCCAGATTGTCGAAGTAGCCCGTGCCGGCGGCAAGACGGAAGGCGTATTCGGCCCCCGCATTATAAAGGTAGCCAAAGAAATGCCCGGAGAGTTGGCATTTCTGGTACATAAAACCTATACGGCCCTTTTCACCAATATATGGCCCAACATACAGGCCTATTTCAGCCGTCCCATTCACGGCGGCAAACGCACGATGCTTGCCTATGGCATAGATTATATTGTGGGCGAAAGCAAAATACCGTCCCATTTCCGTCTCCCGCGTTACCCCGTGGCGTTTCCCCGGCACAGCATTTTGTTCCGAAACGGTTTTCACCTTCAGCTCGTATCGAGCGACCAGCCGGAGTCGGTAGCCGGCCGTTCCGGCATCCATGCCTTTATTGAAGAAATGAAACACCAGAAAGGTGAAAAACTCAAAACCCGCCTGTTCCCTTCCCTTCGCGGTTCGTCTGCCGAAATCCGCCAGTGCCAATACTACCAGGGAATAACCGGCGTAAGCGATACGGCCCGTGTGGACTTGGGTGAAGACAACTGGTTTGAAGAATATGAAAAAAATGTCAACCCTGACCTGATAGAAGAAATTGCTACGGTCTCCCTTCACGTTAACGACTCCCTGATAAAAATCCATAAGGCCGAAGCCTTAACCGCGGAAGAAAAAAATCCTGTTATCCTGGAACGTCTCCGGATTGAAACGGAAAAAGAAAAACGGACGCTTGCACTGTGGCAACCCCGGCTGGCTGATATGCGCAGGAACGCCACCTATTACATCCGCGCCAGTTCTTTCGTTAATAAAGATATTCTGGGGCAGAAGTTTTTTAAAACACAGCTTGATTCCCTTGATCCGGACGAGTTCCTTACCGCTATCTGCGCTGTCAGGAAGAAAGCTGTTGTAAACCGTTTCTTCGCCAATTATATCCCTAAAAAACACCAATTTACTGACAGTTATAAATATGAGAGCATTATGCGTATGGACTTGAAAGAACACTTCCGCATGACCGCTTTTTACCAAAAGTACTACAATCCGCATGAAGAACTGCTCCTTGGTTATGATCCGGGCAACTTCTCAAGCCTGGTTGTCGCCCAGCAGCATAAGGGCGGCGCCGAACTCCGTATCTTGAAAGAGTTCACCTGCTATACGCCGGCGCAGCAGCCGGAACTCGCCAAAGCGTTTTTTGAATTTTACGGCTCCGACGTAAAGAATAAAACCATAAAGCTGTATTATGACCGTGCCGGCAATAAGAAAAAAGAGGACTTTGCTCAAATAACGACCGATGCCAAGATATTAAAACGGGAGTTGGAGAGTTATGGTTTTTCCGTTGAACTGATGAACGAAGGACAACGCACCGTCTACCACTGGCAACAATTTAAACTCCTTGCGCTTCTTTTCGGAGAGATGTCAAACGCCCTTCCGTCTGTCCGTGTAGATGAAAATGAATGTCCCAACCTTTGCAGTTCAATCATGCTTTCCCCCCGTAAGTATATTGACGGCAAAATAGAGCTGGATAAAACCAGTGAGCGCAAAGTCCCGTTAAAATACCAGGCCGGCCTGACAACACAGTTGCCTTCCGCCTTAATCTACCTGCTTCACGGCCTGTATTATGAACGGATGCCGACAGAATTTAGTTCCATTCCCGATGATTTGCCCGACAATCTGCTGGGATAATAACGCCCTTTCAGGTCAATAAATATCCCGTAAGGTATAATAATGCAGCTTTTTGACAACGAAACAACATCTAAGTATATGATAATCAGTCTTACCGGTCTAATGAAACTAAAAATATTTTTTTTGAAGCACTTCCTGGAACACGACACGCTGGCTCGGCGGCCCGGGTTGCACGGGGGGGATGGTTCCGGGAAATATGACAGGGGAGCCCCCCTGTCCTTTACCGCGCTATTCCTTTCAAATACTTTCGCAGTGATGGAAATGATAAACGGAATTCATGCATTGCAGTGGGCAAAGGAAATATCCAAGCTTCCCGACGGCTGCTTTACGATCGCATTCTTTCCTTACTCCAGGACTAAGAGCAGGGCGTCCGCCCGTCTGGTAACCAAGACAGGGTGCAAGTACAGGGCGCAGTTGCCCCAAGACAGGTTCCAGGTAGCCGGCGATAACTTCCTGCTCTTTACCGATGAGAAAGGAGAGCCTAAAGCCTGCTACAGGATACTGATCCGTTATATCGGCTTTCCGCAGGATGGATTCAAACTTCATAAAGTAGATTGGCTATGAGTGACTTTTTAACGCTGGGTAACCTGGGCTGTTACCTGGATGATGGCAATGCAATAACATTCCAGGTTGGAACAGACCCGTCCATGCGTATCGGTGTGGACCCCCATGACTGTGTTATGACCGGTTATGGGCGGGACATCCTGTCGCGGAGGTGGTTGAATGTCGATGGATATAATATCCTGTCCAGGGGAGTCGATAACCGTAAGTGTGAACGTATTGAGAAGGATATCAAGAATAACCGGTTACTTCCCCGCCTGATCAACAAGCAGGTCAATATGCTCTATGGCAAGGGGCCGTATATCTATAAGAGCAAAATTTCGGATGGGAAAATCATCCGGGAATGGAGGGAAGAGTCCCATATAAAAACCTGGCTGGAGGGTTGGCAAAAGAACGGTATGGAAATGTCTTACACAGACTTTGGGCTTGCACTTATTAAGCGGTATTACTTCTTCAGGGATTATTTTGTAAAAAACCGTTTCTCATGGGGCAAAGCCATCGGACGGTTGCCGGTCGCCGGTCTGGAACTGATGGAAAATAAACTCTGCCGCCTGGGTACCACCAAGCAGGATGTGTCCAATGATATTGTTTTGTACAACGACTTCCGGTTCATTATCGTAGGCAACTGGAATTATGGGGCTGCCAAATTTAAAGTCTATCCGCTGTACCGGGAAAATGAAGTTGACAATTATCATTTTGCGGCTATCTCGCATCACAGGGAGAGTTCTGTCGGCGAACACTATGGAGAGAATGAAACGCATGAAGGGGTCAAAACGCATCTTAAGACCTCGAACGAACTGCCGGAATATATCGATTCATTCCTGAACAATAGCCTTGCCGCCAAAATTCATGTGATTATTCCTGCAGCCTGGGTAGAGGCAAAGCGTAAACAGATAAAGTCCCTGTGCGAAGAGAATAAAGCCCGCCAGAAGGAAAATAACACACTTCTTAAATATAACGATATCGAAATTGGTACGGAATACCGTGAATCGACCGTCGTACTTTATATGAAGATGGAGCTCCGCCGGCTGTCGCAATACTTATCGGGTAAAGACAACCAGGGCAAAGCCTTCTCCACGCTTTCCTTCCGGAGCGGCCAGGATACGGTAGAGGAACGCTGGAAAATCGAAACGATCGATCTGAAGTATAAAGAGTATATCGAATCGCTGATCACTTACGACAAACATATCAATGAAGTGCTCCTGGGTTCCGTCGGGCTGGATGCCTCGATCTCAGGGATCAGTAAGGACGGGGTCATCAGCAAGTCCGGGGCCGATGTGTATTACAACTACCTTCTTTACCTTCTCTCCCTTACCCCTGACGATGAAAAGTGCAGTGAGCCGTTCAACAATGCGATGATGCTGAACTGGCCGGATTTGTACGCCGAAGGCTACCGTATCGGTTATTACCGTGAAACGCCCTCCCGCCAGGAAGAAGTATCCACCAAAGACAGACTAAGCAATCAACAATCATGAACATCATCAAAGACCTTTTTGAGGATTTAGCAACACTTCAGGAATATGTTCCCGGCGTAGGCTCCGATATTCAACTGAGTGAGCTCAACAGCTCCGCTATCAATGCGGTAAAGCAGATTAAAAACATTATTACTCCCGCCCTGTACGAACATATTCTGGAACA